>NZ_CP110806.1:2400000-2700671 GCF_026184235.1 Cellulomonas sp. S1-8 | reverse complement strand
ACGTCGGCACGTGGTTCGCCGCGACCGGTCGGCGCCGCTCGATCCGGCTGCTGTGGCTCGCGCACGCGGCGCGCACCCGCGGGCGGCTGGTGCTCGACGAGGGCGCGGTGCGGGCCGTCGTCGAGCGCCGGACGTCGCTGCTGCCCGCGGGCGTCACCGGCGTCGAGGGGGACTTCGAGGCGGGTGACCCGGTCGAGCTGGTCGACCCGGCCGGCGCCGTCGTCGCGCGCGGGCTCGTCGCGTACGGCGACCAGGAGATCCCCCAGCTGCTCGGACGCAGCACGGGGGCGCTGCGGGACGCGCTGGGCCCCGGGTGGGACCGTGCGCTGGTGCACCGCGACGACCTCGTGCTGGTGCGTCGGCGACGCTGAGCCCGGCACCGTCGGCACGCCCGGTCGGACGGGAGGCCCGCGCCGGCCGCGGATCGAGGCCCGGGCCCCGCAGCACCCGACCGCGCCGCACGGCTAACCTGGCGCCATGACGACGTCGCTGGAGCAGCAGACACCCGCCGTCCAGGACGACCCCGAGGTCGCGGTCCTCGCCGTCGCCCGCCGTGCCCGGGAGGCGTCGCGGGCGCTCGCCACCGCGACGCGCGCCACGAAGGACGCGGCGCTGCACGCCCTCGCGGACGCGCTCGTGGCCGCGACCGACCGGGTCCTGGACGCCAACGCGCGGGACCTGGAGCGCGGTCGCGCGAACGGCATGTCCCCGGGCCTGCTCGACCGCCTCGCGCTGACCCCGCCGCGGGTGGCCGCGATCGCCGACGCGCTGCGCGAGCTCGCGGCGCTGCCCGACCCGGTGGGGGAGGTCGTGCGCGGCTCGACGCTGCCGAACGGCCTGCGGCTGCGTCAGCTGCGCGTGCCGATGGGCGTCGTGGGGATGATCTACGAGGCCCGTCCCAACGTCACGGTCGACGCCGTGGGACTGGCTCTCAAGAGCGGCAACGCCGTGATCCTGCGCGGGGGATCGGCCGCTGCGAGCAGCAACGAGGTGATCGTCGAGGTGCTCGCCCACGCGCTCCTCGCGCAGGGGCTGCCGGGCGACCTCGTGCAGTCCGTCGACGCGTGGGGACGCCCGGGCGGGGTCGCGCTGATGCACGCGCGCGGGCTCGTCGACGTGCTCGTGCCGCGCGGCGGCGCCGACCTCATCGCGACGGTCGTGCGGGAGGCGACCGTCCCGGTCATCGAGACCGGTGCGGGCAACTGCCACCTGTACGTCGACGCGAGCGCCGACCTGGCCGACGCGCTGGCGATCCTGCTCAACGCCAAGACGCAGCGCGTGGGCGTGTGCAACGCCGTCGAGACGATGCTGGTGCACCGCGACGTCGCCGACGACTTCCTGCCGTCCGCCGTGGCGGCGCTCGCGGACGCCGGCGTGACGGTGCACGGCGACGAGGCGACGCTGCGACGGGCGCCGGAGGAGGCGCCGACGGTCCCCGCGACCGACGAGGACTGGGGGACCGAGTACCTGTCGCTCGACCTCGCGGTGCGGGTGGTCGACGACCTCGACGCCGCGATCGCGCACATCCGGCGCTGGTCGACCGGGCACACCGAGGCGATCCTCACGCAGGACCTGGGCGCGTCCGAGCGCTTCGTGGCGGAGGTCGACTCGGCGGCCGTGGTGGTCAACGCCTCGACCCGGTTCACGGACGGCGGCCAGTTCGGTCTCGGCGCGGAGATCGGGATCTCGACGCAGAAGCTGCACGCCCGCGGTCCGATGGGTCTGGGCGAGCTCACGACGACCAAGTGGGTCGTGCACGGCGACGGGCACGTCCGGCCCTGACCCCTTGACACCTCTGGCACCTCTGGCACCGTGTCAGGACGTGGTCCGGCGCTCCGCCCCCGCGTGCGACACTGGGTCGCTGCGGGCTCGGGAGACCGGGAGCCGCGACGACGGACACGCACACCGACGACGACCAGCAGGAGGACGACGTGAACGCCACCCTGATCGCCGCGGCCGAGACGGCCGCCGAGCACACCACGACGTTGCCCTTCTCGCCCGTGGTCTTCGGCGTCGGCGCGTTCGCGGGGCTGATCGCCATGCTCCTGGTGACGTACGCCTTCCGGTCCGTCGGGACGCGCCACTGACGGTGCCGGCCACCGCGGGGGTCCCTGCCCGCCCACGCCTCGGGGTGATGGGCGGCACGTTCGACCCCGTGCACCACGGCCACCTCGTGGCCGCGAGCGAGGCCGCCGCGCGGTTCGCCCTCGACGAGGTCGTGTTCGTGCCCACCGGGCACCCGACCTTCAAGCAGGGCCTCGACGTGTCGCCGCCCGAGCACCGCTACCTCATGACGGTCATCGCCACGGCGTCGAACCCGCGCTTCACGGTCAGCCGGGTGGACATCGACCGCGCAGGCCTGACGTACACGGTCGACACGCTCCGGGACCTCAAGGCCGAGCGTCCGGAGGTCGACCTCTACTTCATCACCGGTGCGGACGCGATCGCCCAGATCCTCACGTGGAAGGATGCGGTGGAGCTGTTCGACATGGCGCGGTTCGTGGCGGTCACCCGCCCGGGTCACGCACTGTCGGTCGACGACCTACCCGCCGGGCGGGTCGACGTGCTGGAGATCCCGGCCCTGGCGATCTCCTCGACCGACGTCCGCGCCCGTGCGCGTGCGGGAGAGCCCGTGTGGTACCTCGTCCCGGACGGGGTCGTCCAGTACATCGCCAAACACAGGTTGTATCGAGGTCCTGATGAGTGAACCCGGAGAGCGCCGCCGCCGTCGTGAGATGGAGCGAGCCGCCCAGGACGGCGGTCAGGGACCTGCGTCCCCGTCCGCCGGCGACGAGCAGTCAGCCCCCAGCTCGCGCCGCGCCATGCGCAGCCGACTGGTGACGCCGCCCACCGGCACCACCTCGGCGCCGCCCCCGGCGACCCCGGCGTGGTCCTCGGGTCCCGGTCAGCAGCCCGCACGTCCCGGCCCGGTGTCCGCGGGCCCGGTGTCCGCAGGTCCGGTGTCCGCAGGTCCACGGTCGACCCCGGCCGGTCCGGGCCCCGCCTCGCGGGGTCCGTCCGCACCGCAGGGTCCGCCGCCCGGCGCCGACTCGTCGCGGTCCCGGCGCTCGTACCGAGACTCGGCGCTCGACCCGACGTCCGGGCCCCGGTCCGGCAGTCCCGCAGCACCGCGGGCAGGCACACCGCCGCCCGCCCCGCGGCCCGCCGCACCCCAGCCCCAGCAGCGCCCCGCGCCCGCCCCGCGTCCTGCGCCCACGTCGGGCGCGCCGGCCTGGGGGCCTCGCCCGCCCCGCAGGGCGGCGCCGACCAGCGCGCCACGTCCCGCCCGTCGGCCGCACCGCAGCCCGCACCGTCCACGCCCTGGGGCCAGCAGCAGGGCGCGGCACCCGCGCCGACGCCGCGTCCCGCAACGGCACCCCGTCCGGCGGAGAGCCCGGGGTGGTCGCGCGAGAACGGTGCCGCACCCGCGTCGGGTGCACCCAGCTGGGCCGCGGCCGCGTCCTCGGCGCCGCCCGCGCCTCCCCGCACCTCCGCGTGGGGCTCCGGCACGCAGGCGCCGCAGGCCCCGGCGACGCAGCCCTGGACCCCGTCCGGCGGCCCCGCGCAGCCTGCTGCCCCGTCCGTCAGCTCGTTCCAGGCCGCCGCACCGGCACCGGTGGCGTCGCCCCCGGCGTCCCCGGCCTGGGCACCCGCGGGCGCGCAGGCCGCGCCGGCGCAGCCCGACGTCGCGACCCCGGCCGCGGCGCCGGACGCGTGGCCGCGCGCCGGTCGTCCGACGCCCGACGCGCCCGCGCGACCGACCGACGAGCCGGCCGCACCGCCCTGGGCCGCGTCCCGTCCGGCGACCGCCCCGGCGGACGCCGCAACGGACGAGGACGACGACGACTACGACGAGGACGACGACGACGAGCCGACGCGCCGCATGCACCCGTACACGTGGCTGCACGTGCTGGTGCTCGCCGTCGTGGCGTTCGTGCTCGGCTTCCTCATCATGCTGCTGGTCATCCAGACGCGCGGCGGTGAGGAGCCCGGCGAGACGGCGGCTGCGACCGTCGTGCAGGTCACCGGTCACGCCGGTCCGCTCTGACGCACCTGACACCTTCCGGCGTCGCGCCTCCGGTGCGACCCGTCCCGACACGACACGAGGAGCACCTGTGCCCGCGACCCCCCGCGCAATCGAGCTGGCCCACGCCGCTGCGCGCGCCGCATCCGACCTGAAGGCGCAGGAGATCATCGCGCTGGACGTCAGCGAGCAGCTGGTCCTCACCGACGTGTTCCTCATCGCGTCGGGCACCAACGAGCGGCAGGTCGGCGGGATCGTCGACGCCGTCGAGGAAGCGCTCCACCGCCTGGGCGCCAAGCCCGTGCGGCGCGAGGGCAAGGCGCAGGGCCGGTGGGTCCTCGTCGACTTCGGCGACGTCGTGGTGCACGTGCAGCACGCCGAGGACCGCGTCTACTACGCGCTCGAGCGGCTCTGGAAGGACTGCCCGCTCATCGAGCTGCCCCCCGAGGAGCGCGGAGAGCTGGCCGAGGCGTGACGCAGCAGCACCTGCTGCTGTGGCGGCACGCGCGCACGGCGTACAACGCGCAGGCGCGCCTGCAGGGCCAGATCGACATCCCGCTCGACGAGGTCGGGCACTGGCAGGCGCGCACGTCCGCCGCACGTCTCGCGGCACGGCACCGGCGGCCCGCCCGGATCGTCGCGTCGGACCTGACGCGCGCGGCCGAGACGGCCGGCTACCTCGGCCGGGCGCTGGGTGTCCCGGTCGAGCTCGACCCGCGGCTGCGGGAGCGCGCGTTCGGCGAGTGGGAGGGCCTGGCGGGTCACGAGATCGACGCCCGGTGGCCCGGGGAGTTCCGCGCCTGGCGTGCCGGTGGCGACCCCGTCGGGGTGGGTGCCGAGACGCGTGCGGACCTCGCCCGGCGGCTCGCGGACGCGGTCGCCGACCAGGTAGAGCGCACGGCGGGGCTCGGCGAGCTCGTCCTCGTGTCCCACGGCGCCGCGATCGGGTCGGTCGTCGCCGAGCTGCTGGGTCAGGACCCCGCGTGGCGGGGGTTCGTCGGCATGCACAACGCCCACTGGGCCGAGCTCGTGGCGGCCGGCACCGGTGTCGCCCCGGCGTGGCGGATGCTCGGCTACAACATCGGCCCGACGGACGCGTCGTCGGACTGGAACGCCGGGCCCGACCCCGAGCCGGCGGACGACCCCGACGGCTCCACCCGCGACCCCGACTGACGCTGACCGGGGCTGCGCGGGCCGCGGGGGCGATTCGCTTTCCGCGGCACGTTCGTCCTAGACTCTCCGGGCGCCCCTCGGGGGACGCACGGTCCGTCCGCGGACCACGGGGCTGTGGCGCAGCTGGTAGCGCACCTGCATGGCATGCAGGGGGTCAGGGGTTCGAATCCCCTCAGCTCCACCCGAGAGTGCTGGTCAGAGGCCACGCCGGGATCCTGGACACAGGGGCCGACGTGGCCTCTGGTCGTCCGGGGCGCGGACCTGCCGTGCCACCGAGCCGACGACGGAGCCGGTCGTGCCCTGCGGTCCGGGGGTGCGGGCCCCTTCCGCTCAGCGCTCCCTGACCGGGAAGGTCTCCGTGCGCGCGACCACGCGGTCACGCTCGGCGGCGAGCCGCACGCGTCGCGGGTCGGCGAGGTACGCGTCGAGCGCCGCCCTGCTGCCGAAGCGGTAGACCTGCACCTCGTGCGGGTGCCCGTCCGCGCCGTCCCCGACCACGCGCTGCAGCACGCGGGCGTCGTGGTCGGCGACGAGCGCGAGCACGGTGTCCTCGTAGCCCGACATCGCGGCCTCCTGCCCCGGGACCGCCCAGAGCAGGCAGCACAGCGTGAGCTCGCCCGCGTCGGCCCCGGGGGGCGTCCTGGGGGAGGCGGCGGGGTCGTCGCTGCCGGCGCGGCCCGCGACGAAGCGCGCGAGCGCGGGGTCGGTGGAGGTGATGCGGTCGACGACCTCGTCGCCCGTGCACGTCAGCAGGCCCACGGTGAGCTGCGCGCCGTCGCGCGACAGCACGCGCCACACCGCACCGGAGTCCTCCCAGCGCCGCAGGGCCGCGACCGCGTCGCGGACGGTGCCGTCGCCGGTCGTCGCGGGCCCCGTGCCGTCGTGCGTGCTCACGCGCGCCCCACCTCGTCGAGCGGCGGGGCGAGGCGCCCCTCGGGGTCGAGGCGCTGCAGCATCGTGCGGGTCAGGTCCTCGAGCTGGCGGACCTGGTCGGCGGTGAGCGCGTCGACGACCAGCTCGCGCGCCGTGGCGACGTGGCCGGGCGCCGTCTGCACGACGAGGTCCCACCCGGCGGGCGTGAGGTGCGCATTGGTGGCGCGGCGGTCCTGCGCGCACGGAGCGCGCTCGACGAGGCCGCGCTCCTCGAGGCGCCTGACGACGTGCGAGAGGCGGGGGAGCGTCGCGTTGGCGCGCTGCGCGAGCGCCGACATGCGCAGCGTGCGGTCCCGGGCCTCGGACAGCATCGCGAGGACCTGGTACTCGAAGTGCGTGAGCCCGGCGTCGCGCTGCAGCTGGGAGTCGAGCTGTGCGGGCAGGAGCTCGGCGACGGCGACGAGCCCGAGCCAGGCGCGCAGCTCGGCGGGGGTCAGCCAGGAGGTGTCGGAGGTCACTCCCCGGATTCTACTTGACGCGACAACTACGGCCTATCCGTGGTCGGCGCGGGGCCGTCGAGCCGCCGCACCGGCACCCCGAGGATCGTGAGCTCGGGGGCCGCCAGCGTGTCCAGGCCCTCGGGGACGAGGGGGAAGCCGTCGGGCGGTACGTCACCCACCCACACCCGCCACGTCCCGTCGGCCCGGTGCACCAGGGTGCGCACGACGAGCGCGGCGTCACCGGCGGCCTCGAGCGCCGCGGCGAGCGCGGGGGCGGCGGACGCGGGCACGAACCCGACGATCACGTTGCGCCACACCAGGACCAGCCGGTCGTCGGCGCCACGCTCCACCCGCATCCGCGCGGGCACGTCGACCGCTGCGGGTCGCTCGCCGAGCCCCAGCGCCGCGAGGATCGAGCGCTGCATCGCGGGCGCCTCGGCCGCGCAGAAGCCGGCGACGACGTCCGCGGGCACCTCGGGCCGGCGACGGAACAGGACCACGCGCCCAGCATGCCACGGCGCCCACGGCACGCCCCGGGACCGGGGCCCGTGCCCACCCGTCGGGCGCAGGGGGCGGGTGCGCTCGCCCGTCAACTACCTTTCTCCCGTGAGCGAAGCGCAGATCAGGTCGGACGTCCCACGCGGCGTCGTCAGCCACGAGGTACCGGAGCTCCTGCGCAACGACGTCCGGCTCCTGGGGGAGCTGCTCGGACGCGTCCTGCGCGAGGCCGGCGGGGAGGACCTGCTCGCCGACGTCGAACGCCTGCGGGAGCTGACGATCGCCTCGCACGGGGACCCTGACGGGCATGCGCTCGCCGAGGCCGAGGCGCTCGTGGCGGGGTTCAGCCACGGACGCGCCGAGCAGGTGGCGCGCGCCTTCACCTGCTACTTCCACCTCGCCAACCTGGCCGAGGAGTACCACCGGGTGCGCGTGCTGCACGACCGCGAGTCGCGGCTCGCGCCGCACGAGCTGGCGCCCGACGACTCGCTGCCCGCGGCGTACCAGCAGCTCGTCGACGAGATGGGCGAGGACACCGCGCGCGCCCGGCTGCGCGACCTGGAGTTCCGGCCCGTCTTCACGGCGCACCCGACGGAGGCGCGCCGACGGGCCGTCGCCCGCTCGATCCGCCGCGTCGCCGAGCTCGTCGCCGAGCGCGACACCCTGCACATCGGCGGCACGACGCTCGCGGAGAACGAGCGTCGCCTCCTGTCGGAGATCGACACGCTGTGGCGCACGTCCCCGCTGCGGGCGGAGAAGCCGACGGTGCTCGACGAGGTCGTGACGGTCCTGTCGATCTTCGACGCGACGCTCGCGGACATCCTGCCCACCGTGTACCGCCGTCTCGACGACTGGCTGCTCGAGGACGCCGCCGGCACGACCGCGCCCGTCGTCGCGCCGTTCGCGCGCCTCGGCACGTGGATCGGCGGCGACCGCGACGGCAACCCCAACGTCACGGCCGAGGTGACGCGCGCCGCGGCGATGCTCGCCTCCGAGCACGCGCTCGACGCCCTGCTCGCCTCCGCGCGCCGCACGGCCGACGGGCTCACGCTCGACGGCGTGGGCACGCCCGCGTCGCCGGGACTCAGCGCGCTGTGGCAGCGCCTGCGCTCCCTGTCGGAGGCGATGACGTCGCGCATCGCCAACGACGCCCCCAACGAGCCGCACCGCCGCGCGATGCTCGGCGTCATCGAGCGCATCGCGGCGACCCGTCGCCGCGACGCCGACCTGGCGTACCCGAGCGCCGACGCGCTCGAGGCGGACCTGCGCACCGTGCAGGACTCGCTGCACGCCGCCGGCGCCCGGCGCGCCGCCTACGGGGACCTGCAGCGCCTCCTCTGGCAGGTCCAGACCTTCGGCTTCCACCTCGCCGAGCTCGAGGTGCGTCAGCACTCCCAGGTCCACGCCGCCGCGCTCGCGGACATCGAGGAGCACGGCGTCGACGGCGACCTGCAGCCGATGACGGTCGAGGTGCTCGACACCTTCCGTGCGCTCGGGACGGTGCAGCGCCGGTTCGGCATCAAGGCCGCGCGGCGCTACATCGTGTCCTTCACGCAGTCCGCCGAGCACCTCGCCGCGGTCTACCGGCTCGCCGAGCTGGCGTTCGGCGGGGCGGACGACGCCCCGGTCATCGACGCGATCCCGCTGTTCGAGACGTTCGCCGACCTGCAGAACAGCATCGACATCCTCGACGGCGCGCTGGCGCACCCGCGCGTGCAGGAGCGGCTCGCCGCCAACGGCCGGCGGGTCGAGGTCATGCTCGGGTACTCCGACTCGTCCAAGGACGTCGGGCCCCTGTCCGCGACGCTGGCGCTCGACGACGCGCAGCGGCGCATCGCCGAGTGGGCGGACCGCAACGACATCGTGCTCACGCTGTTCCACGGCCGCGGCGGCGCGCTCGGTCGCGGTGGCGGCCCGGCGAACCGCGCCGTCCTGGCCCAGCCGCCCGGCTCGGTCGACGGCCGGTTCAAGCTCACCGAGCAGGGCGAGGTCATCTTCGCCCGGTACGGGGACCCGGACATCGCGACCCGGCACATCGAGCAGGTGACCGCTGCGACGCTGCTCGCCGACGCCCCGAGCGTCGTGCGCCGCAACGACGAGGCGGCCGCGCGGTTCGCGGACCTCGCCGCCCGGCTCGACGTGACGTCGCGCGAGCGGTTCCACGCACTGGTCCGCGCCGACGGCTTCCCGGCCTGGTTCGCCCAGGTCACGCCCCTGGAGGAGCTCGGACTGCTGCCCATCGGCTCGCGTCCGGCCCGCCGCGGCCTGTCGGTGTCGTCGCTCGACGACCTGCGTGCGATCCCGTGGGTGTTCTCGTGGTCGCAGGCCCGCATCAACCTGGCCGGCTGGTACGGGCTGGGGACCGCGCTCGAGGCGGTCGGGGACCTGGACGAGCTGCGCACGGCGTACGCCGAGTGGCCGCTGTTCGCGACGATCATCGACAACGTCGAGATGTCGCTGGCCAAGACCGACGAGCGCATCGCCGCGCACTACCTGGCGCTCGGCGACCGCGACGACCTCGCGGGCCTGGTCCTCGGCGAGATGGCGCTGACGCGGCGCTGGGTCCTGGCGACGACGGGCAGCACGGGCGTGCTCTCGCGGCGCCGGATCCTCGGCCGCGCCGTGCAGCTCCGCAGCCCGTACGTGGACGCGCTGTCGTTGCTGCAGCTGCGGGCCCTGCGCGGCCTGCGGACGGGTCAGGACGATCAGTCGACGGACGACCTGCGCCGCCTGCTGCTCCTGACGGTCAACGGCGTCGCCGCCGGTCTGCAGAACACCGGCTGACGCGTCAGCGGGCGGGCACGGTCCGCGTGCCCGCCCAGGCGCGCAGCGCCGCGACGCGCTCCGCCATGACGACGGCCAGGGGGCGCGTCGTACGCAGCTCGGTCAGCACGGTCGCGGCGTCCAGCGTCCCGCCGTGCGCGTGGGCGGCGTAGGTCGCGGCGACGACGGCCTGCTCGATCTCCGCACCGGAGAAGCCCTGCGACGCGGCGACCAGCGGCGTCGTCTCGTCGTCACGCAGCGCCAGGCCCCGGCGGGTGGCGTGCAGCCGCAGGAGCGCCGACCGCGCGGCCTCGTCGGGCAGGTCGACGAAGAAGAGCTCGTCGAACCGGCCCTTGCGGACCAGCTCGGGCGGCAGCGCGGCGATGTCGTTGGCGGTCGCGGCGACGAAGACGCGGGACCCGCGGTCGGCCAGCCACGTCAGCAGGGTCCCCAGGACCCGCCGTGACGAGCCGCCGTCGCCGTCGCTGCTCGCCACCGCCTTCTCGATCTCGTCGACCCACAGCACGCACGGCGCGAGTGCGTCGGCAGCGGCCAGCGCGTCACGCAGCCTGCGCTCGGACTCGCCGACGTACTTGTCGTGCACACCGGCCAGGTCGAGGCGCAGCAGCGGCACCCCGAGGATCGAGGCGGCGGCGCGGGCCGCCAGCGACTTGCCGCAGCCCTGCACGCCGAGCAGCAGGACGCCGCGCGGCGCGTCCAGGTGCGGCGCCGAGCCGTCCATCGCCGGGCGGCGCAGCAGCAGCCAGCGCACGACGCGGTCCAGGCCCACGACGTCCCCGGGGGCGACCGTCGCGTACTCGTAGGACAGCACGCCGTCGGCCGACAGCGCGTCGAAGCGGGCGCGTTCGACGACCGGCACGTCGCGGACGGTGAGCGCGCCGTCGTCGACGATCGCGCCGTGCGCGAGCCGGCCGACCTCCGCGCGTGACAGCCCGGCGAGGCGCTGCACGAGCAGCTCGCGTGCGTGGGCGTCGACGTGCGGCAGCTGGCCGGTCACCTGCCCCCAGGCCGCGACCGTCCGGTCCACGATGAGCGCGCGCTCGGCGGCGGACGGGAACGACACGGGCAGCCGCACGGCCAGGTGCTCGACCTCGCGGGGCAGCGTCAGCGCGTGCGACACGAGCACCAGCGTGCTGCGCAGACCCATGGGTCGCTGCGCGACGTCCTTGAGCAGGCGCACGACGACCGGGTCGTCGAACCACGGGTGCAGGTCGAGCAGGACGTACACGGCGGGCGCGACACCGTCCGCGATCGAGCGCAGCAGCGCCGGAGGTTCGCTGTTGTGCAGCTGGGACCCGCCGAGGTCCACGTCGAGCCGGCGCAGGCCGTCGGTCACGCTCCAGCGGAAGACGGGGTGCGGCGCGCGGCCGCCGGGCGGGCGCGACGCGGCGCGCAGCACGAGCTCGACCGCGCCGGCCTCGTCCTCGGTCTCCAGGACGACGATGGGCGTGCGTGCCGCCACGAGGGCCGCGAGGTCGTCGCGGGTGGGGTCCGGGTGCACGCGGGTCACGCTAGCGCCGCCGCGTGCCGCGACCGTGCGTCGCGGCCCGGCGCACCCGAACTTCCACCCGCACGCCGCAGCGGCGGCCACGACGGGACCGTCAGCGGGGGAGGGAGAGCACCGCCGGCACGGGCGCACCGGCCGCGAGCAGGTCGAGGACGAGCCGCTCGTGCGGGACGACCTCGTCGGGCAGGGCGCGCAGCGGGAACCAGCCCATGGCGGCTGCGCGGTCCGGCTCGGTGAGCACCGGCTCGCCGGTCCACGTCGTCACCTCGAAGAACACGTCGACGCGCTGCTCGACCTGCGGGCCCGTGCGCTCGAAGCGGTGCAGGGCCGTCAGCGGACGCAGCGCGGCGGGCGCGACGACGACCCCGGACTCCTCGGCGGCCTCGCGGACCGCGGCCTCGTGGACCGACTCGCCGGGGTCGACGTGACCGGCCAGCACGGCCCACCACCCGTCCATGTACCCCGTGCCGGCGCGGCGCTGCAGCAGCACCTCGTCGCCGTCGCGCCCCGGGCGGCGCAGCACGACGTAGGCGGCCGCGACCAGCAGGGTGCGCCCCGCGGCGTGGTCGTCCGGTGCGTAGCCGTCGGGGTCGGGTGCCATGGCCGGGAGTCTGGCACGGACGACCGACGCGCGGCCCGTGCGGTGCTCGCTCACCCGTCCGACGTCAGGTCCATGTGCAGGATCTCCCACACGTGGCCGTCCGGGTCGGCCAGCGTGCGCGCGTACACGGGGCCGTCGTGCTGGGTGGCGCGGAACTCGCTGCCGCCGGATCGGAGCGCGGCGGCAGCGAGCGCGTCGACCTCCGCGCGCGACGCCGCGGTCAGGCAGTGCACCACCTGCGTGCTCGACCGCGCGTCGCCGACCGGCAGGTGCGTGCAGCCGGCGAACCGCGCGTGGTCCTGGAGCAGGACGCAGATCGCGTCGGAGACGACGACGCACACCACCTGCGCGTCGCTGAACATCTCGTTCACCGCCAGCCCGAGCCCGGTGTAGAACGTCCGGGACGCCGCGAGATCCCGCACCGGCAGGTTGACGAAGATCATGCGGTGCACGGGTTCTCCAGCGGGTGCGTGCGGACGGACGTCACCGGTGCCGACCTGCGCCGGACGCCCGGCTCATCGGGGGATGTGCGATGTCGGTGGTGGCGGTTAACGTCGTCGTGTGACGACGACCACATCCGAACAGACGTCCGGCACCGGCGGGGCCACCGCTCCCGTCCCGGTCGACCTGACGGCCGACGAGTTCGCGGAGCGCCTCGCTCCCATGCGTCGCGAGATCCTCGCGCACTGCTACCGCATGACCGGCTCGGTCCACGACGCCGAGGACATGCTCCAGGAGACCTACCTGCGCGCGTGGCGCGCGATGCGCGGCTTCGAGAACCGTTCGTCCCTGCGCACGTGGATGTTCCGGATCGCGACGAACACGTGCCTGACGCACCTGGAGGGCCGTCGCCGCCGGCCCCTCCCGACGGGCCTGGGTGCGCCCGCCTCGGACCCGCGCGACCAGCCGCGCGAGGACCTGAGCACACCGTGGCTGGAGCCGCTGCCCGACGCGCTGGTCTGGGCGCGACCGCCCGTCGACCCCGCCGAGACGGCCGTGCACCGGGACTCCGTGCGCCTCGCGTTCGTCGCCGCGCTGCAGCACCTCACGGCGCAGCAGCGCGCCGTCCTGCTGCTGCGCGACGTCCTCGCGTGGTCGGCGGCCGAGGTGGCGGACGCGCTGAACCTGTCGGTCGCGGCCGTGAACTCCACGCTGCAGCGGGCGCGGGCGCACATGGCGGGGGTGCAGGACACGCCGCCGCTCGAGCCGACGGATCCCCGCCGGCAGGAGCTGCTCGCGCGCTACGTCGCGGCCTTCGAGGCGTACGACATCGCGGCGATCGTCGACCTGCTCGCGGCGGACGTGGTCTGGGAGATGCCGCCGTTCCCGGGCTGGTACACGGGCCCCGAGGCGATCGGCGAGCTCATCGGCACGTGGTGCCCGGCCAGGGGCCCGGGCGACATGCGGCTGGTGCCGACGGCCGCCAACGGGCTGCCCGCGTTCGCGCTGTACATGCGGGACGCCGAGGGCCGCCACCGGGCGTTCCAGCTGCAGCAGGTCACCGTCACCGGTGACGGCGTGCGGCACGTCACCGTGTGGTTCGGGGCCGAGCTGTTCGCGCGGTTCGGGCTGCCGGAGCAGCTGGCGTAGCCCCTGGCCGCCGTCGCGGCGACGGGCGGTGCCCCGACGACGGGCGGTGCCCCGACGACGGGCGGTGCCACGACGACGCCGAGCCCGGAGGCCGGGGGTCCTGACGTACCAGGACCGCCGGCCTCCGGGCTCGGCGTACGTGCAGGGAGGTCAGGCGGCGGGGTTGCTCGCCGCCGCGCCGGCCCGTCCGCGGCCGCGCCCGCCGCGGCGACGGCGGGGCGCGCCCGCCGCGTCCGAGGACGGTGCGCCCGCGTCGCGACCGGCCGACGGGCCGGTGCTGCGCTGCTGCGGCGCGGTGCTGCGCGCGTCGTGCGTGCGTGCGGTCTCCGGGCCCCCGGAGGTCCACACCACGGCAGGACCCGCCGGTCGCGACGCGGCACGCGAGCCGCCGCGGCGACGTGCGGCCGCGTCGGACGTGTCCGCCGCGCGCGGGGTGCTGCCCGGTGCGGACTGGCCCCGGGTCGGTGCCGCCTGCCCGCGCGACGGCGTGGACCGGCCGCGCTGCGACGACTGGCCGCGGCCCGCCGACTGCTGCGCACCGCCGGACCGTGCACGACCCGAGGAGCGGTCGCTCGACATGACGCTGCCGGACACGGCGTGCGTGGGGGCAGGCGTCCCGCCGTTCTCGGTGGCGACGGTGCCCGGCGCGTCGGCCAGCTGGCGGACCAGCGCGTCGCCGGGCGTCACCGCGACCGGCGTGACCGTGATGCCCGCGGCACGCGTCATCGCCCGGACGTCGGCGCGCTGCTCGGGGAGCTGCAGGGTCAGCACGGTGCCGGAGGCGCCCGCGCGGGCGGTGCGGCCCGAGCGGTGCAGGTAGGCCTTGTGCTCGGCCGGCGGGTCGACGTGCACGACGAGCTCGACCTCGTCGACGTGGATGCCGCGCGCTGCGATGTCGGTGGCGACGAGCACGCGCGCCTTGCCGGAGGAGAACGCCGCGAGGTTGCGCTCGCGCGCACCCTGGCCGAGGTTGCCGTGCAGGTCGACAGCGGGGATGCCCGCCAGCGTGAGCTGGCGCGCGAGCTTCTTGGCGTGGTGCTTGGTGCGCATGAACAGCACACGGCGACCGGAGCCGGCCGCCAACATCTCGACGACGGCCTTCTTGGCAGCAGCGTCGGCGACCTCGAGCACGTGGTGCGTGCTGGCGACCACGGTCTGCGCGGCGGGGTCGACCGCGTGCTCGACGGGCGTCGTCAGGTAGCGGTCGACCAGCGTGCCGACGCCGTTGTCGAGCGTCGCGGAGAACAGCAGGCGCTGACCGCGCGTCGGCGTCTTGTCCATGAGGCGCCGCACGACGGGCAGGAAGCCGAGGTCGGCCATGTGGTCGGCCTCGTCGAGGACGGTGATCTCGACGCCGTCGAGCGTGACGAGGTTCTGCCGCAGCAGGTCCTCCAGGCGCCCCGGGCAGGCGACCAGGACGTCGACGCCCCGGTCGAGCGCGGTGACCTGACGCGACTGCGCCACGCCGCCGAAGATGGTGGTGGTGCGCAGGCCGGCAGCGGCTGCGAGCGGGGCGAACACGGCCTCGATCTGCGTCGCGAGCTCACGCGTGGGGCACAGGACCAGGGCGCGGGGGCGACGGGCACGGCGCTGCGTGCCGGACGCGGCGAGGCGCGCCACGACGGGCAGCGCGAACGCGAGCGTCTTGCCGGAGCCCGTGCGGCCGCGGCCGAGCACGTCGGCGCCGCGCAGGGTGTCCGGCAGCGTCGCGGTCTGGATGGGGAACGGGGCGGTGATCTGCTGGTGCGCGAGCGCGCGGACCAGCACCTCGGGCACGCCGAGGTCGGTGAAGGTCGTCACAGGATGGTGCCTCTCGGGCTGTTGAAGTCGGGGTCCGCCGCACGATTCCCGGGGGGACTCCACGACGCGGGCGCGCGGTCGATCGCGCTGCCTCTCGGACCCACTCTCTCACATCCCGCGCAGGGAGCCCCGTGCGATGCGCGTCGGTGCAGGTCAGCGACCTGCCACGGACGTGTCCCGCGGGGCGTCGAGCGCAGCGCGCAGGACGGTCGTCGCCGCCGGAGCCCAGCCGGGAGGCGGTGCGACGGCTGCCCACGCGTCCGCGTACTCGCCGACGAACGTGTGCCCGTGCCCGGCCGGTGCCTCGCCCGCGACGAACAGGTCGATCCCGACCCGGAAGAACGTCGCGACGGGGAACCAGCGGACGTCCGGGAGCACGTCCTCGCCGCGCTCCTCGCGCAGCCAGTCGGGGCGCTCGAGCAGCAGGTCCGTGGACCACCACGTGACGCCGTCGGACGCGTGCTGCAGGTACACGACGCGGGGCCGCTGCCACGTCGCCTCGCCGGCGATGAGGGACGCCCCGTCGTCGGAGCGCAGCGCGACGCCCCAGCGTGCCGTGCGCCCCTCGTCGAGCACGGGGTGGATCTCGCGCGACCCGGGGTCGCGTTCCTCGGTGAGCTCGCGCCACAGGGGGGTGAAGCCGGGGGTGCCGGCCCACACGGCGCCGTCGGTGCGGGCCACGACGTCCGGCAGGCTCGCGAACGCGCCCTGCGAGCCGAAGCTGCCGAGCGAGATGCCGAACGCGTAGAGCGCGGGCCGGTCGTCCGGGGGCAGCTGCGACCAGCGCGCGTGCACGGCCTCGAAGAGCGCACGCCCGGCCTCGGGCGGGGCGGAGCGGTCCCCGACGAAGCTCACCCAGCTCGGCAGGTAGGAGTACTGCATCGCGGCGATCGCGGTGTCCCCGCCCCACAGCAGCTCGATCGCGGCGGCGGACGCGGGGTCGACCCAGCCCGTGCCCGTCGTGGTGACGACGACGAGGACCGAGCGGTCCCACGCGTCCGTGCGGTCGAGCTCGTCGACGACCAGCTCCGCGAGGTCGTCGAGCTCGGTGTGGCTGTCGAGGCCCGCGTAGACGCGCACCGGTTCGCGCACCTCGCGGTCGAGCCCGACCGCTGCGGAGAGCCGCTCGAGCTCGGCGACGTCCGGACCTCCTGCGACGAACCGGCGCCCTTCTCGCCCCAGCGAGTCCCACGCGGCCAGGGACCCCGGTGACCCGCTGCGACTCGGGTCGGTCGGCGGCTCGTCGCCCTCGTAGGTCTCCTTGTCGAGCGCCCCGAACGTCGAGGTGAGGACGTTCATCCCGCCCGCGACGATCGTGCCGTCGAGCAGGAGGAACGTGGCCACGCCGACCACCAGGACCGCGACGAGGCGGGCCACCACCGGAGGCAGGAGCCGGCCCGTGAGGCGGGCGACGGCCGCCACCACCGCCCGCAACCCGCGCGCGGCAAGCACCAGCAGCAGGGCCAGGACGACCGCGAGCGCCAGCACCAGCAGGGGCCGGGCCGGCACGGGTGCGCCCATGTCGAGGAGCTCGCGCGAGCGCGCCTGCCAGTCGGCGTCGACGAGCAGCGCCCAGACGACCACGACGACCGCGAGCGCGGCGCACGTGCGGCGCACGAGCACCCGGCGCTCGGGCGGCCACGGCGCGCGGAGCCCGATGCGTCGCCCGCCCCACCCGACGAGGGCGCCGACGCCGTACCCGATCGCCGCGCAGGCGCCGGCGATCGCGCCCTGGTAGAGCGGGCTGCGCGGCATGAGCGACGGTCCGAGCGCAGCCGCGAACATCACGAGCGCCCCGATCAGGCCCGTCGGGGAGAAGCGCGCCCACCACCGGGCGACCGCCGCCCCGAGGCGTGCGGCACGTCCACGTGCCGTCGGGCCGGGTGGCGCGGCCCCGGGGGACCCCACCGCACCGTCCACCGTGGTCGCGTCGCCGGACGCCCCCGTCGCCATGCCCAGCACTGTCCCACGCGGTGGCGTCCCGTGTCCGCAGGTCAGTCGCTCCAGGTGGAGAGCTGCAGGTCGAGCAGGTCGGTACGGTCGCGGGTGGGTACCGTGGGTCCGGACGGCCGAGGGGCCGTCGGACGGGCGGACGACGATGAGCGACACCGGGTACGGGGACTTCGAGTTCGAGCGTCGGTTCGTCGCGCGCGGCGTGCCCACCGAGCTGCTCGACGCGGCCCCTGCGCTCATCGTGCAGAGCTACTACCTGGCCGACGAGGGGTTCGCGCTGCGCGTGCGCGCCCAGGTGTCGGCCGTCTCCCGTGTCGACGTCCGCGACGACGAGCTGACGCTGCTCGAGCGGTACGCCGACCGGGTCGACTTCTGCGCGGTCACCGTCAAGGGCCCGATGAACGCCGGCACGCGCTACGAGGCGGAGCGGGAGATCGACCCGCTGGTGGGCGTCGAGATGGTGCGCCGCGGCGGCGAGCGCGTCGCCAAGCTGCGCCACTCGGTCTGGCTGGGGGAGGACGGCTGGGTGGTCGACGTGTTCGCGGGGGCGAACGCGCCGCTCGTCGTGGCCGAGGTCGAGCGCGGGGGACCGGTCACGGACCTGGCCATCCCCGACTTCTGCGTGACCGAGGTGACGACCGACCCGCGCTTCGCGAACGACGGTCTGGCCCACACGCCGTACGTGCGCTGGGCCGCGGCATGGGAGGCCGAGTTCGCGCGCCGTGGGCCGCAGTTCCTTCCCGGATTCGGCCGCGACCACCGCATGACCGGGATCTGACCGGCATCTGACCAGGATCTGACCGGCGCGGCGGAGCAGGCGACTCAGCCCGTGGCCCCGTGGCCCTCCGGCACGCGCTCGTCGTCGCGGACGGGACCGGGCGGCGTCCCGTCGCCGAACGGCCGCCCGCCCAGCGCCTGGCGGCCGTGCGGGGTCAGCCACCCGTGCAGCTCGGGGCCGCGCGGCACGATCCCGGACGGGTTGATGTCGCGGTGGACCCCGTAGTAGTGCTGCTTGACGTGCACGAAGTCCACGGTGTCGCCGAAGCCGGGGGTCTGGAACAGGTCGCGCGCGTACGCCCACAGCGCCGGCATCTCCGTCAGCCGGTGGCGGTTGCACTTGAAGTGCCCGTGGTAGACGACGTCGAACCGTACGAGCGTGGTGAACAGCCGCACGTCGGCCTCGGTGATCGTGTCGCCGACGAGGTAGCGCCGAGCGGTCAGGCGCTCCTCGAGGCGGTCGAGCGCGGCGAACAGGCGGTCGTACGCGCGGTCGTACGCCCGCTGCGAGCCGGCGAACCCGCACCGGTACACGCCGTTGTTGACGTCGCGGTAGATCTCCGCGGCGACCTCGTCGATCTCGCCGCGCATCGCCTCGGGGTACAGGTCGGGCGCGCCGGGCCGGTGGTGAGCGGTCCACTGCGTCGACAGGTCCAGCGTCATCTGCGAGAAGTCGTTGGTGACGACCGCACCCGACGGCACGTCGACGATCGCGGGCACGGTGATGCCCCGGGAGTAGTCGGGGTCCCGCCGCAGGTAGGCGTCGCGCAGCCGCTCGATCCCCAGGACGGGGTCGACGCCACCCGGATCGAGGTCGAAGGTCCACGAGCGTTCGTCGTGGGTGGGGCCGCAGATGCCCATCGACAGCGCGTCCTCCAGGCCCAGCAGGCGGCGCACGACGACCGCACGGCTGGCCCAGGGGCACGCACGCGACACGACGAGGCGGTAGCGGCCGGGCTCGACGGCCCAGCCGTCGCGGCCGTCCGCGGTGATGCGGGTGGTCAGGTAGCGGCTGTCCCGTTCGAACTCCGCACCGGGCGTGGAGTAGACGCCGGGTCGGTCGTGCGCGGTGGTGCCGTCGGGGGCCGGCGTTCCGGGGGACTGGTCCATCGTCGGATGATGCCTCTTCGGCCGCGTCCCCGCAGGTCGGAGTGCGCGGACGGCACCGCGGCGCGGGGATCTGTCCGGGAGTGCGCCGCTTCGTGCCGGGCGGGCCCCGGCGGACCTGCCTACAGTGGCGAGCCTGCGGCGCTGCGCCGTCCGATCGCCGGGAGGTACGCGTGCACGTGTCGAGGGACGTCCGCAGGGTGCGGCTGCGCGCCCGGTGGGGCAGCGCGCTGCTGGTCGTCGCGCTGCTCGGCGGGTGCACGTGGGGCACCCCGGAGGCGGCGACGTCCGCGACTTCCGCGACCCCCAGGCCGTCCCCGACGCCCGAGCCGCTGACCGCCGTGGTGGCCGCGTCGCCGGCGCCCGCGACGGTCGTCACGGGTGACGACGCGCACGCGGCGCTGACGACGTCGACCACCCTGCTCACGTCCGCGCCCGTGGTGGTCGTCGCGGCGGTCGGCGACGTCGCGGGTACGTTGACCGCCGCGAGCGCCGCCGTCGCCGTGGGCGCGCCGGTGCTGCTGGCCGGTGGCGGCGTCGACGTCGCGGGCGAGCTCGACCGGCTCGGGACGGAGCACGTCCTCGTCGTCGGTGACGTGCCGGCGGACGCGGTCCCCGCGGGGGTCGGCACGGTGGCCGTGGCGGCCGGTGCCGACGCCGACACGCTGCAGGACGCCACCGGGCACGAGCTCGGGGAGACGACCGACGTCGCACCCGGCGGCGAGGCGGCGGCCGTGCGGGCGCTGACCGGACCCGCGCCGGCCGTGCTCGTCGCGCAGGGCGCTGCGCCGACCGCAGACCCCGTGCCGACGGGCGACCCGGTGCCGACCGACGACCCGTCGCCGACCGGCGACCCGTCGCCGACCGGCGACCCGACCACCCCGGCAGCAGCGGGCGTGACGCTCCCGCCCACCACGCCCACGACCGCCGACGGTGTCCTCGCGCTCGCGGACGCGCCCGTCCCGCTCGCCGCCGCCGCGACGCTGCGCGCGTTCGGCGTCGAGGTCCTCGACGTGCCCGGTGGGGACCCGCGCGCGACGTCGGCGTCCGTGCAGGCGCTCGCGGCGGCCGCGCCGGGGGCGGTCCTCGGGTACGGGGGGACGTTCGGTGCGCCCGAGCAGCTGGCCGCCCGTGTCGCGACCGCGCGCACGGGCGTCGAGCTGCCGGGCGGCGGTCAGCTCGTGTTCCCGACCGTGGCCGGGCTGCCCGGCAAGAAGTACGTGGCGCTGTACGGAACCCCCGGGACGGCGTCGCTGGGCGTGCTGGGCGAGCAGGACGTGCCCGCGACGATCGCGCGCGCCGAGCAGCACGCGGCGCCCTACCGGGGGCTCACGTCGGACACGGTCGTCCCGGCGGTCGAGATCATCGCGACCGTCGCGTCCGCGGGCGCCGAGCCCGACGGCAGCTACTCGCGTCGCCGGGCGGTCGAGGACCTGCGCCCGCTGGTGGACGCCGCGGGTGCCGCGGGTCAGTACGTGGTGCTCGACCTGCAGCCGGGTCGCACGGACTTCGTCACGCAGGCCCAGGCCTACACCGAGCTGCTGGCGCTGCCGCACGTCGGCCTCGCCCTGGACCCCGAGTGGCGCCTCGCGCCCGACCAGGTGCACCTGCGGCAGATCGGCACCGTCGGGATCGACGAGGTCAACGCGACGGCCGCGTGGCTCGCGCAGCTCACGCGCGAGCGGCAGCTGCCCCAGAAGATGTTCGTCCTGCACCAGTTCTCGCTGCGCATGATCGGCGAGCGCGAGCGTCTCGACACGTCCCACGAGGAGCTCGCGCCGCTGATCCACGTCGACGGGCAGGGCAGCCAGCCCGCGAAGGCCGGGACGTGGCAGGCGCTGCGCAACGGCGCACCCCCCGTGCACTGGGGGTGGAAGAACTTCTACGACGAGGACGTCCCCATGCTCGACCCCGTGCAGACCTACCAGGTGCAGCCCGTGCCGGACCTCGTCACGTACCAGTGAGCGCGCGGGGCCGCTAGCGTGGACGGGTGACCGAGAGCCCCACGACCGGCGTGCGCGTCGGCGTCCAGATCCAGCCCCAGCACGCCGACTACGGTCAGATCCGTGACGCGGTGCGCCGCGCGGAGGACCTCGGCGTCGACGTGGTGTTCAACTGGGACCACTTCTTCCCCCTGAGCGGGGAGCCCGACGGCAAGCACTTCGAGTGCTGGACGATGCTCGGCGCGTGGGCGGAGCAGACCAGCCGCGTCGAGATCGGCGCGCTGGTGACCTGCAACTCCTACCGCAACCCCGAGCTGCTGGCGGACATGGCACGGACCGTCGACCACATCAGCGGCGGTCGGCTGATCCTCGGCATCGGTGCGGGCTGGTTCGAGCGGGACTACACCGAGTACGGGTACGACTTCGGCACCGCGGGATCGCGGATCGCGGACCTGGCGCAGGCGATGCCCCGCATCCGCGCGCGGTGGGCCGCGTCGAACCCGGTGCCGACGCGCGACATCCCGGTGATGATCGGCGGCGGCGGTGAGCGCAAGACGCTGCGCATCGTGGCGGAGCACGCCGACGTCTGGCACACGTTCGGCGACGTCGAGACGCTGCGGCGCAAGAGCGGCATCCTCGACGAGCACGGGGTGGCCGTCGGACGCGACACGGCGTCGCTGGTGACGCGGTCTCTCGGCGTCGACGGGTCCGACCCCGCACAGGTCGGTGCGGAGCTGCTGGCCGCGGGCGTGCGGCTGTTCACCGTCGGCACGAGCGGGCCGGACTACGACCTGTCGCAGGCCGCCGCCTGGGTGAGGTGGCGCGACTCGCTCGCCTGACGCGCGCCGCCGCTGCGGCGCGCGTCTAGGCTCTGGGGGCGATGGAGGACCCGACCAGAGACGTGCCGCTGCCCGGCCCGGCCGAGCACCGAGGCTCGTCGGACGGTCGCCCTGCGCTGCGTGCGCGCGTCGCGGGGGCTCGCCTCCGGACGGGTCGTGCCGTGCGGGCCGTGCGCGCGTGGCGGCCCCGGCACGGCTGGTGGTCGGTGGTGGCGCTCTCCGTCGCCGCGGTCGTCGTGTCCGTCGGGTTCGGTGTGACGACGGCGTCGGTGCAGGGCGCCCTCGGGCCCCACGTCACCCGGTACGACGTCACCACGGACGCCATCGTCACGATCGACTTCGGCCCCCTGGGCACCCTGGAGATCGACTCGCCGCTGCCTCTGACGCTCGGGCTGCACGCCACGGTCGGGGAGATCCCCGCGAGCGTGACGGAGCTCGGCCAGGCGCGGACCCTCCAGGCGCTCAGCGAGGACCTGACGGCCTACGTGTCGTTCTTCTCCGGCCCCGCCGCCGCGGCCCAGGACGTCGCGTTCGCGCTCGTGAGCAACGCCCTGCTGCGCTCGGCCGTCGCGTTGGTCGTCCTCGTCGCGGGGTGGTGGACCGTCCGGTCGCTGCTCGGCGCGGCCCGGCGGCGCGACCTGCTGGCGGCCCTGCAGCCGCGCGCGCGTCCTCTGACGGCCGGCGTGCTGGCGGTCGTCGTCGGCGCCACCGTGCTGACGTCGAGCGTCGCGCCGGGTGACCGCCCGGCGCCCGACCAGCTGTCGTCCGCCGTGTTCGACGGCACGCCGCTCGAGGGCGCCCGCGTCACGGGCCGGCTCGGCGGCGTCATCGACACGTACGGCTCCTACGCCCTGGACGTCTGGCGCGAGAACGAGGAGTTCTACCGCACCGCCGACGACGCGCTCGTCGTCGCGTGGCAGGAGTGGGAGGCCGACGAGGAGCAGCTCGCGCTGGAGGCCGCACGGCAGGAGGCGGCCGAGCGCGCGGCCGCGCGGCTCGCGGAGCGCGAGGCCGAAGCCGACGCCGACCCCGCCGCGACCGACCCCGCCGCGACCGACCCCGCCGCGACCGCCCTCGGCGTCGGGGGCGGCGAGCAGGACGACGCCGACGTCGCCCCGGACCCGACGACGACCCTCGACCCGACGACGACCCTCGACCCGACGACGACCCTCGACCCGACGACGACCCCGGACCCGACGACGTCGTCCACCGCCACGGCCTCGCCGACCCCGCAGGTCGATCCCGTCGTGCTCGTCCTGGTGACGGACCTGCACTGCAACGTCGGGATGGCGCCGCTCATCGGCACGCTCGCGCGGTTGGCGGGCGCCGACGTCGTGCTCGACGCCGGCGACACCACGATGAACGGCACGTCGGTCGAGCAGTACTGCGTGACGTCGTTCGCGCGCGCCGTGCCGCCCGGGGTGCCCCTCGTGACGTCGCCGGGCAACCACGACTCGCCGGAGACCACGGCGAACTACGCGCGCGCCGGCGCGATCGTGCTCGACGGTGGCGTCGTCGACGTCGCGGGTCTGCGGATCCTCGGTGACAGCGACCCGAACGAGACCCGCGTCGGGGCCGGTGGGACGGCCTCGGGCTCCGATGAGTCACCGTCCGAGATGGCACGTCGCCTCGCGGACGTCGCGTGCGACGACGGCGCCGTCGACCTGCTGCTGATCCACACCCCGATCGTGGGGGACGACGCCCTCGACGACGGCTGCGTGCCCGCCCAGCTCTCGGGCCACTACCACCGGCGCGTGGGGCCCGAGCAGGTCGGCCTCGGCGTGCGGCTCATCTCGTCGAGCACCGCCGGCGCGACCCTCGGCCAGCCGACGGTCGGCCCGCTGCGCGGGATCGCCGAGCTCACGGTGCTGCGCTTCGACCCGGAGACGCGCCGGTTCGTGGACCACCAGGTGGTCCGTGTCGCCCCGGACCGCTCGGTGACGGTCGGGCGTCCGCAGCCCTGGCCGGCCGTCGTCGAGCCGGACGCGCAGGGCGACGACGAGGTTGCCGCGGACGGTGAGGTCGCCGAGGCCGGCGGCACCGCCGGTGACGCCCCGGACGCGCCCCTCGGCGACGGGTCGGCACCGCAGGACGGCTGACGGCGGATGAAAGCGCGCCCGAGGGTTGCGCATGCGTGACACAGATGGTCGCCTGGTGCAGTGCGCACCGCGCCCGGCCCGGCCGAGCGCCGCGCGGTGCGCCGGGGGGAGCGCGTGTGCGACGGGTCACGGTCGCGATGGTCACGGCATGTCTGGTGCTCGCCGGCGGCGCGCCCGCGGTCGCAGGCCCGGGCGAGGACGTCCTGCGCGCGGGTGAGCGGCTCGCGCCCGGTCAGGCCCTGCTCGCCGCGTCGGGCGCCCACGTGCTCGTCGTGCAGCCCGACGGGTCGCTCGGGCTGTACGGGCTCGACGACGTCGTGCGCTGGTCCTCCGGGCGCGGCGTGCCCGGGGCGACGCTGACGACCGACGCCGGAGGCGACGTGCGCCTCGTCGCACCCGACGGCACGCTGCTGTGGAGCACCGCGACCGGCGGCTCGGGAGGGGCGCTGCACCTGCAGGACGACGGCGACGTCGTCGTGCGGGACGCCGCCGGCGCCCTCGTGTGGAGCAGCGGGACCGCGCTGACGCCCTCGACGCTCGACGGGCCGGGTCGGCTGCGTGCCGGCGACGTGCTCTCGTCACCCGACGGCCGGCACACGCTGCTGGTCGCACCGGATCGCGGTGTGGAGCTGCGCGGCCCGGACGGCGCCGTGCGGTGGACTCCGGGGCCGTCGCCGGCGACCCCGGCGGACGCCAGCCCTGCCGTGGGCCTCGACCTGCGCGCCGACGGCAACCTCGTGGCCGTCGACGAGGACGGGGACGTCGTGTGGCGCAGCCGCACCGCCGGGCGCGGACCGGCGACGCTGGCACTGCAGGACGACGGCGACCTGGTGCTGCTCGACGCGTCCGGAGCCCCGGTCTGGAGCGCGGGCACACCGATCGGCCCCGCCGCGCTGGGACCCGGCGGTGAGCTGACCGCGTCGGGGACCCTCGGGTCGCCGTCGGGCCACCTCGGGCTGGCCGTCACCGCGGGGTCGCTCGTCGCGACCTGGGACGGCACGCCGTTCTGGACGTCGCCGACGGACACCGCCGCGACGGCCCGGCTGCAGGACGACGGCGACCTCGTGCTGCTCGACGCCGCCGGGACCCCCGTGTGGGGCACCGGGACGGGCGGGCGCCCCGGCGCGCGCCTCGTGCTGGAGGAGACCGCCGTGCTGCTCGTCGCCCCGCAGGGGGAGGTGCTGTGGCAGCTCGCCGTCCCGCCGGGGCTCGTCCCGACCGGGGTGCAGCCCACGGACTGCGCGCGCGTGGACGGGCCCGTCGGCGAGGGGGACGTCGTGCGCACGCGCAGCGGCATCCGCGTCCACCCGTGCCTCGCCGAGGCCGTCGACGCGCTCGTCGACGCCGCGCGCGAGGACGGCATCGCGCTGCACGGCGGGGGGTGGCGCAGCACCGAGCAGCAGGTCGCGCTGCGCCGAGCCCACTGCGGCCCCACCGACGCCGACGTGCACGACAAGCCCGCCTCGGCGTGCACGCCGAGCACCGCGCGCCCCGGCACGTCCCGGCACGAGCGGGGCCTGGCGGTCGACTTCACGTCGGGTGGTCGCACGCTGGGCGCGGGGTCGCAGGCGTACGCGTGGCTGGTGGAGCACGCCGGCGCGTACGGGCTCGAGAACCTGCCGGGGGAGCCGTGGCACTGGAGCGTCGACGGGTCGTGAGCCCCGCGTCGTGAGCCCTCTACGCTGGGCGACGTGACGGAGAGCCCTGCACCCCTGTCCGCGGTGACCCAGGACTACCTCAAGGTCGTCTGGGGCGCGCAGGAGTGGTCCGACGTGCCGGTGACGACCAAGCTCCTCGCGAGCCGGCTCGGGGTCGGGCCGTCCACCGTCTCCGAGACGGTCAAGCGGCTCGCCGACGCCGGCCTGGTGTCCCACCGGCCCTACGGCGCGGTCGAGCTCACGGCGGCGGGACGCGCCCACGCGGTCGCGATGGTCCGGCGGCACCGGCTCATCGAGACCTACCTGGTCGAGCGGCTCGGCTACGGCTGGGACGAGGTGCACGACGAGGCGGAGGTCCTCGAGCACGCCGTGAGCGACCGGTTCGTCGAGCGGGTCGCCGACATGCTCGGCCACCCGGACCGGGACCCGCACGGCGACCCCATCCCGGCGGCCGACGGCACGGTGCACCTGCCCGACGCGCGGGTCATGTGGGAGGTGGCCACGGGGGACTACCGCGTCGCTCGGATCTCGGACGCCGACCCGGAGCTGCTGCGGTACCTCGAGGGCGTCGGGCTGGTGCTCGACGCGCCCGTGACCCTGGAGGAGCGGCGGGCGGTGACGGGCGTCGTGAGCGTCCGCATCGAGGGCGTGCCGGACCGCGTCGAGCTGGGCGAGGTCGCGGCGAGCGCGATCTGGGTGGCGGCGCGCGCCTGACACGGGCCGCCGCCGCGGTCAGCGCCGACGGCGGCTGGTGCCGAAGATGGTGCGGGTGATCTCGCGCCCGAGCTGCGTGCCGGCGGACCGCAGGAACGACTCCAGCGGGTCGCTGCCGCTCCGCGTCGAGCGGCTGCGGCCCGACGCCCGGTCCGCCTTCGCGCGCTCGCGGTCCTCCCGCGCGGCCTCCTGCTGCGCGGCCCGGGCGTCCTTCGCGGCCTGCTCGGCCGCCGCCGCGGCGGCGCGGTCAGCCTCGGAGCGTGCCATGCGGGCCGAGAGCAGCTCGTGCGCCGACTCCCGGTCGACCGCCTGGGCGTAGCGCGCCGCGACGGGTGACGCCGCGATCGTGGCGTGCACCGTGGCCGCGGCGGCGGGCGCCATCGACGCCTGCGGCGCGTACAGGCGCGTCCACGCGACGGGCGTCGGCGCGCCCTTCTCGCTCAGCACCGTGACGACCGCCTCGCCCGTGCCGAGCTGCTGCAGCACCTGCTCCAGGTCGTAGCCCGACGAGGGGTAGGTGCGGGCGGCGGCCCGCAGCGCCGCCGCGTCGTCGGGCGTGAACGCCCGCAGCGCGTGCTGCACGCGGCTGCCGAGCTGCCCCAGCACGTCCGCCGGGACGTCCTTGGGGCTCTGCGTGACGAACACGATGCCGACGCCCTTGGACCGCACGAGCCGGACCGTGCGCACGACCTCGGCCAGGAAGGCCCTCGACGCGTCCGCGAACAGCAGGTGCGCCTCGTCGAAGAAGAAGACGAGGCGTGGGCGGTCGGGGTCGCCCACCTCGGGCAGCACCTCGAACAGCTCGGCCAGCAGCCACATGAGGAAGGTCGAGAACAGCGCGGGACGGTCCTGCACGCCCGGCAGCTGCAGCGCGGCGACCACACCGCGCCCGTCGGGCGCCGTCCGCAGCAGGTCGGCGACGTCGAACGCGGGCTCACCGAAGAACGCGTCCGCACCCTGTCCCTGCAGCGCGACGATCTGCCGCAGGATGACGCCGGCCGTCGCCGACGAGAGCCCGCCGATGCCCTTCAGCTCGGGCTTGCCCTCGTCGCTCGTGAGGAACTGCAGGGTCGAGCGCAGGTCCGCGAGGTCGAGCAGCGCCAGGCCCTGCTGGTCGGCCCAGTGGAAGACGAGCCCCAGGCTGGACTCCTGCGTGGCGTTCAGGCCGAGCACCTTGGCGAGCAGCAGCGGGCCCAGGTCCGTCACCGTCGTGCGCACGGGGACGCCGTCGCCGACCCCGCCGAGCGCGTACAGCTCGACGGGGAAGGCCGTCGGCCGCCACTCCTGGCCGAGTGCCGCCGTCCGCGCGGACAGCGTGTCGGACACCGGCCCCGCCTCCGCGAGCCCCGTCAGGTCGCCCTTGACGTCGGCGACGAACACCGGGACGCCGGCCGCGCTCAGCCCCTCGGCCATGAGCTGCAGGGTCCGCGTCTTGCCCGTGCCCGTCGCACCGGCGACCAGCGCGTGGCGGTTGAGCATGCCCAGCGGCAGCCCGACGCGCGCCGTGGGCACGGGGGAGCCGTCCTGCAGGAGCACGCCGAGCGGCAGCACCGGTCCCGCGAACGTGTAGCCGGCCTCGATGCTCCGGGCGAGCGCCGACACGGGGTCGTCGGCGGTCGGGGCGTCGTCGCCGGGCGGGGTGTCGTCGGCCGGCGCGGGGTCGGGGACGCCCGCGGCGGGCACCCCCGGGTCCCCGCCCTGCCCGGCCACGGCCGCGCGCGCCGCCGCGAGCGCTGCGGCCGCCGCGACCGCCTCGGCCTGCGCTGCCTCGGCGTGCGCGCGGGCGGCGTCGGCCGCGGCCCGCGCGGCCTGCGCCTCGAGCTCGGCGAGGCGCGCGGCCCCGGGGGTCGGCTGGCTGCTGTCCGGCATGGGCCGATCCTAGGGACCGTCCCGCGGTCGTGCGCACGGCAGGGCGACCACACGTCGGTACGCTTCACCGGTGAGCGACCAGTCCCCGAACCCGGCCCCCGACGACGTCCCCTACCGCTACACCGCCGCCCTCGCGCAGCAGATCGAGCTGCGCTGGCAGGACGAGTGGGACGCGCGCGGCACGTACTTCACGCCCAACCCGGTCGGGGCGCTCACGGACGGCCGTGGCCGGCACGCCGACCCGGCCGCGCGGCCGTTCTTCGTCATGGACATGTTCCCCTACCCGTCGGGCGCCGGCCTGCACGTGGGGCACCCCCTGGGGTACATCGCCACCGACGTCGTCGGCCGGTACCGCCGCATGTGCGGCGACAACGTGCTGCACGCGCTCGGGTTCGACGCGTTCGGCCTGCCCGCCGAGCAGTACGCCGTGCAGACGGGGCAGCACCCGCGCGCGACCACCGAGGCAAACATCGCGATCATGAAGCGGCAGCTGCGCCGCCTGGGGCTGGCGCACGACCCGCGGCGCTCGTTCGCGACGATCGACGCGGACTACGTGCGCTGGACGCAGTGGATCTTCCTGCAGATCTTCGAGGCCTGGTACGACGAGGACGCGGTGCGTCCCGACGGCGGCACGGGCCGGGCGCGCCCGGTGTCCGAGCTGGTCGCGGAGTACGCCGCCGGGACCCGCGCGCTGCCCGTCGACGTCGAGGGCGTCACCGCGGGGGCGACGTGGGCCGACCTCGACGAGGCGACCCGCCGCCGCGTCGTCGACGTGCGCCGCCTGGCGTACCTGTCGCAGACGCCCGTCAACTGGGCGCCCGGGCTGGGCACGGTGCTGGCGAACGAGGAGGTCACGTCCGAAGGACGCTCCGAGCGCGGCAACATGCCGGTCTTCCAGCGCAACCTGCGGCAGTGGAACATGCGGATCACGGCGTACGCCGACCGCCTGACCGACGACCTGGAGCGCATCGACTGGCCCGAGAAGGTCAAGTCCATGCAGCGGCACTGGATCGGCCGCTCGACGGGCGCGCGCGTCCGGTTCGCGGTGCAGGGCGGCGCGCAGGTCGAGGTCTTCACCACGCGTCCCGACACGCTGTTCGGTGCCACGTTCCTCGTCGTCTCGCCCGAGCACCCGCTGCTGGACGAGGTCCCGCAGGCCTGGCCCGACGGCACGTCGAGCGCCTGGACCGGTGGCCACCGCTCGCCGACCGACGCCGTCGCCGACTACCGCCGCCAGGCCGCCGCGAAGACCGCCGTCGAGCGGCAGCAGGACGCGGGCCGCAAGACCGGCGTCTTCACCGGCCACCTGGCCGCCAACCCCGTCAACGGCACGCTGCTGCCGGTGTTCACGGCCGACTACGTCCTCATGGGCTACGGCACGGGCGCGATCATGGCCGTGCCCGGCGGCGACGAGCGCGACTTCCAGTTCGCCGAGGCGTTCGACCTGCCGGTCGTCCACACGATCGACGCACCCGAGGGCACGCCCCCGGGTGCCCGGACCGGCGCGGGCACCGTCATCAACTCCACGAACGACGAGATCAGCCTCGACGGCCTGAGCATCGACGACGCCAAGGAGCGGATCGTCGACTGGCTCTCCGCGCACGGCGTGGGCGAGCGCACCGTCACCTACCGGCTGCGCGACTGGCTGTTCAGCCGCCAGCGCTACTGGGGCGAGCCGTTCCCCGTCGTGTACGACGAGCACGACTCCCCGATCGCGCTGCCGGACTCGGCGCTGCCCGTCGAGCTGCCCGAGGTGCCGGACTTCTCGCCGCGCACCTACGAGCCCGACGACGCGGACTCCGAGCCCGAGCCCCCGCTGGGACGCAACACCGACTGGCTGCACGTCGAGCTCGACCTGGGCGACGGGCCCAAGCGCTACCGCCGCGACGCCAACACCATGCCCAACTGGGCCGGGTCGTGCTGGTACTACCTGCGCTACCTGGACCCGCGATCCGACGACGTGCTGGTCGACCCGGCGCTCGAGCAGTACTGGATGGGGGCCGGCCACGGCTCGCAGGGCGGTGAGTTCACCGGCGGCGTCGACCTGTACGTCGGCGGCGTCGAGCACGCCGTGCTGCACCTGCTGTACGCGCGGTTCTGGCACAAGGTGCTCTACGACCTGGGGCACGTGCACAGCTCCGAGCCGTTCCACAAGCTGTTCAACCAGGGCTACATCCAGGCGTACGCGTACACCGACGAGCGCGGCGTGTACGTCCCCGCGGCCGAGGTCGTGGAGGACGAGACGTCGCCGACGGGCTTCCGGTGGGAGGGGCAGCCCGTGCACCGCGAGTACGGCAAGATCGGCAAGTCGCTGAAGAACGCCGTGTCGCCCGACGAGATGTACGAGGCGTACGGCGCCGACACGCTGCGCGTCTACGAGATGTCGATGGGTCCGCTGGACCTGTCCCGCCCGTGGGAGACGCGCGCCGTCGTCGGCGCCCAGCGGTTCCTGCAGCGGCTGTGGCGCAACGCGGTCGACGAGACGACGGGCGAGGTCGTGGTGTCCGACGACGAGCCGTCGGCGGAGACCCTGCGCGTCCTGCACCGCACGATCGACGGCGTGCGCGAGGACATGGAGGGCATGCGGATCAACACCGCGATCGCCAAGCTCATCGTCCTGAACAACCACCTCACGACGCTCGAGCGCAGCCCGCGGTCGGTGGTCGAGGCGCTGGTCGTCATGACGGCGCCCGTCGCGCCGCACCTGGCCGAGGAGCTGTGGGAGCGGCTCGGCCACGACGAGTCGGTCGTGCACGCCGCGTTCCCGCAGGCCGACCCCCGGTACCTGGTCGAGGACACCGTGACCTGCGTCTTCCAGGTGCAGGGCAAGGTCCGCGGCCGCGCCGAGGTCGCGACCTCCGTCGGTGAGGACGAGCTGCGCGCGCTCGCGCTCGCGGACGCCGGCGTGCAGCGCGCGCTGGCGGGGCGCGACGTCCGCACGGTCGTCGTGCGTGCCCCGCGGCTCGTCAACGTGGTGCCCGCCTGACGCCCGGGGCCGCGCCGCGCCCGCCCCGGGTCGCGGTGGTCACCGACTCCACGGCTGCGCTGCCGCCGGGCCTCGCGGCGTCCGTGGGCCTGCACGTCGTGCCGCTCGACGTCACCATCGACGGCGTGCGGTACGTCGAGGGCGTCGACGTGACACCCGAGCAGCTGCTCCACGCCCTCGAGCGCGGCGCGAAGGTCACGACGTCGCAGCCGCCGCCGTCGGCGTTCGCGGCCGTCTACGAGCGCGCCGCCGCCGCGGGCGCCCACGAGATCGTCTCGGTGCACCTGTCGGGCGAGATGTCGGGGACCGTGCGGTCCGCCCGCACGGCCGCGACCGTCAGCCCCGTGCCCGTGCGGGTGGTCGACTCGCGCACCGCCGCGCTGGGCTTCGGGTTCGCGGCCGTCGCCGCCGCACGGTACGCGGGTGCGCCGGTCGTCGCGGACCCCGACGACCCGGCGGCGGGGGACCTGCCGGACGACGGGCGCGGGGCCGCCGTGCGGCGCTGGATGACGCGTGCGGTGCACCGGGGAGCACCCGCCCCGGTCTGGCCCGACGCGGAGCAGGTGGCCCGCGTCGCCGCGACCGCCGCCGAGAGCAGCCGCGTGTGGTTCCTCGTCGACTCCCTCGAGCACCTGCGCCGCGGCGGTCGCCTCGGCACGGCGGCCGCGGCGCTCGGCACCGTCCTGGGCCTGCGGCCGCTGCTGTCGCTGCAGGACGGCCGGCTCGTCGTGGGCGAGAAGGTCCGCACCCGGCGCGCCGCGCGCGAACGTCTCGAGCAGGTCGCCCTCGCCGACCTCGCCGGTCGGACCACGGCGCGCATCGGCGTGCACCACGTCGGCCCCTCCGACGTCGCGGAGGAGGTCGCCGAGCGCCTCGTGCGGGACGCGGGCGTCCCCGTGGTCGAGGTGCTGATCGCCGACGCGGGCGCGGTGCTGGCCGCGCACGTCGGGCCGGGCCTGCTGGCGGTCGTCGTCACGGACGCGTAGGGCCGTCGGGCGGTCCCGCGGTGCTCGCGTGAGCCGACCACAGCCCCGGCGTCGCGCGGTCTCGTCCACCGGTCCACCGGCGGGCGCACGGGCCGGCGTGCCGTCGTCCTAGCGTGCGGTCGATGCCGCCACTCGACCGCTCCCGCACCGCGCCCGACGTCGCGCGCCGGCTCGTCGCGCTCGCCGCACATCGCGCCGGCGACGACCCGGTGCCCGCGCCGGCCGTGCTCGCGCCGGACCCGACCGTGCCCACGCCGGACCCGACCGCGCCGTCGCCTGCTCCACCCCCCGGCTGGACCCCGCGCGGCCCCGCACCGCGCGAGCCGGCGCCTGACGCGCTCGCGGCGCCGTGGGACCCCAGCGTGACGACGGCGCTGACCGCCGCAGCGGCGACGGTCCCGGTCGCCCCGACCCCCCGGGTGCGGTGGGTGCCGGGTTGGCGGGCCGCCGGGACGGCGGTGCTGCTGCTCGCGCTCGTCGCGGGCGGGGTCGCGCTGCGGTCCGCCGCCGCGCCCCAGGGTGAGCCGGTGGCGCTCCCGACGCCGGCGGTCGCCGGACGCGTGACGGGCGACGCGGCGGACCCGGCGGACGAGCTCGTGGTCCACGTCGTCGGGGCGGTCGCGGACCCCGGTGTGGTGCGGCTCCCGCTCGGCTCCCGGGTCGCCGAGGCGGTCGCCGCCGCCGGCGGCAGCACGCCCGAGGCCGACCTCGCCGGGGTCAACCTCGCGCGCGTGCTCACCGACGGTGAGCAGCTGGTCCTGCCGCAGGTCGGCGCGGCGCCCGCCGCCGTGGTCGGCCCCCCGCAGGACGCCCTGGTGGACCTCAACACCGCCGACGCCGTGACCCTCGAGGCGCTGCCGGGCGTCGGTCCGGTGCTCGCCGCGCGGATCGTCGAGCACCGCGCAGGCAGCCCCTTCACGACCGTCGACGAGCTCGACGACGTCTCCGGCATCGGACCCGCGCTGCTCGCGGAGCTCCGCCCGCGGGTGCGCGTGTGAGCGTCGGGCCGTCGGTCGCCGCGGTGGCGCTCGACCTGAGGCTCGTCCCGCCCGCCGTCGCGGCGTGGTGCGCGGCGGTGGTCGTGGTGCACGCCCCCCAGGCCGTGGCGCGTGCGGTCCTGCTGCCCGGTGCGCTGCTGGCCGGTGCGGCGGCTGTCGTGCTGGCGGCGGCGGTCCGGCACGTCGTGCGGGGTGCGGGTGCACCGACCCCCGGACGTGCGACCGGCCCCGGGCGGCTGCGTCGCGCGGCGCCGGCCGTCGTGCTGGGCGTCGCGACCGCGGCCGCCGTGCTCGTCAGCGGTGCGGTCGCGCAGGAGCAGCGCGCTCCCGCGCCGCTCACGGCCGCGGCCGCGCAGGGCCGGGCGGTCGAGGTCGTCGGGTGGGTGTCGACCGGCTCGCGTCCGGCAGGCGGCGCCGACCCACGTCTGCGGTTCACGGTGACGGCCTCCGCGCTCCGGTTCGACGGTCGCTGGCACCGGGTGGCGGCACCGGTCGAGGTCGTCGCCCCTGCGGCGCCGCCGCTGGGCTCGACCGTGCAGCTGCGCGGCACCCTGACCGCCACGACGCGCGGCGAACGGGCCGCCGTCGTGCTGCGGGCGGGGGACGACCCGGCCGTCACCGGCGCGCCGCACCCGGCGCATGCCGGGGCGGGCCGGGTCCGTGCCGCCGCCCGGACGGTCGCCGCGGGCATGCCGGCGGACGTGCGCGGGCTGCTGCCCGCCGTGACCGTCGGCGACACCGGCGCCGTGCCGGCGGACCTCGTCACGGCGATGCGCGCCGCCGGGCTCGCCCACGTGATGGCGGTGTCCGGCGCCCACTTCGCGATCCTCGGCGCCCTGGTGCTCGCCGCCGCCGGTGCCGTGGGTGCGCCGCTGCCGGTGCGGGTGGCCGCGGTCGCGCTCGCCGGCACGGGTCTGCTGCTCGTGGTCGGCCCGTCGCCGAGCGTCGTGCGGGCAGCCGTCATGGGTGGGGTCGGCCTGCTCGGCCTGGTCGCGGGCCGCCGCGCGGCGGGTCCGGCGGCGCTGGCGGCGGCCGTCGTCGCCCTGCTCGTCGCCGACCCCTGGCTCGGGGTGGACGTCGGCTTCGCGCTCTCGGTCGCGGCCACGGCGGGCCTGGTCGTCCTCGGCCGTCCGCTCGTCGAGCGGTGGTCCCCGCGGTGCGGGCGCGACGCGGCCGCGCTGCTCGCGGCGCCCGTCGCGGCTCAGGTGGGGTGCCTGCCGGTGACGCTCGCCCTGTGGCCGACCCTCGGGCCGTGGGCCGTCGCGGCGAACCTCGTCGTGGCGCCCGCGGTGGCACCCGCGACCGTGCTGGGCCTGCTGGCGGCGCTGCTCGCGGGGCCCTGGCCGGCGGCGGCGGGCGTGGTCGCGGCCGGCGCGGGCGCGGCCTGCTGGTGGATCGCCGCGGTGGCGCGCTGCGCGGCGGGGCTGCCGGGGGCGTCCCTGGCGTGGTGGCCGGGTGCCGGGGGTGCCGTGACGGCGGCGGTCGCCGTCGTGGCGGCGGCCGTGCTCGTGCTGCGTCGTCCACGCCCGGGGTGAGGCCGGGGGAAGGTCTGGACGGGGCCGAGGCTCAGGGGACGCCGAGGGCCGGTCGCGGGCAGGGCGTGTCGGCGCCGTCTGGCAGGCTGGGGCCGTGGCCTCCCGCACCCCTGCCCGTCCGTCCCGCAGCACCGGCGGAGCAGCACGCGGCCGCACCGGCGGGACGTCGGGGGGCGTGCCGTGGACGCACGCCGAGCCGGCGCCGGTGGTGCTGGTCAGCGGACCCGAGGAGCTGCTGGCCGAGCGGGCGTGCGAGCGCATCGTCGCCCTCGCGCGGGAGCGCGACCCGGACGTGGAGGTGACGCGTGTGGACGCGGCCACGTACGCGACGGGCGAGCTGACCGTCCTGACGAGCCCGTCGCTGTTCGCCGACGGCAAGGTCCTGCTGGTCGAGGGTGTCGAGCGGGCCGGCGACGCGCTGCTGCTCGACGCCGAGGCCTACCTGGCCTCGCCCGTCCCGGACGTCGTCGTCGTGCTCCGGCACGCGGGCGGCCAGCGGGGCAAGCGGCTGCTCGACGCCGCGAAGCGCGCCCAGGTACCCACCGTCGGGTGCGAGCAGGTGAAGTCCGACTCCGACAAGGCCGGCTTCGTCTCCGAGGAGCTCCGGCGCGCCGGTCGCCGTGCCGACGCGCGCGGTGTCCGGGCGCTCGTCGACGCCGTGGGGTCCGACCTGCGGGAGCTCGCCGCCGCGTGCGGTCAGCTCGTCGCCGACACCACCGGGCTGATCGGCGAGGACGCGGTGCGGCGTTACCACGGCGGCCGTGTCGAGGCCACCGGCTTCCAGGTCGCCGACGCCGCCGTGGCGGGCGACGCCGGGCGGGCGGTCGCTCTGCTGCGGCACGCGCTCGTGACCGGGCTCGACCCGGTCCCGATCGTGGCGGCGCTCGCCGCACGCCTGCGCACCCTGGCGAAGGTGGGTGCCGTGCGTGGCCGCGGCGCCGCCGCGGCACGCGAGCTCGGCATGGCGCCGTGGCAGGTGGACCGCGCGGCGCAGGACCTGCGCCGGTGGACTCCGGAAGGCCTGGCGGTCGCGATCACCGCCGTCGCGCAGGCCGACGCGGAGGTCAAGGGCGAGGGGCGTGACCCACGGTTCGCGGTCGAGCGTGCCGTCCTGCGCGTGGCGTCGGCCGTCGACCGCTGAGCAGGACCGCGGGCGCGTCGGTCGTGACGTCGCCCGCACGGGGGAGCGATCGCGCGCTGCGCGGGTGACGTCGACGAGCACCAGGACGTGTCGTCCGGCCGGGGCGTCCCGTGCTCAACCGGCCCTCAGGCCCGTTCGTGGTCACACGGTGGGGGACCGGCGGCCGCCGGGATCATGACCTCGGCGCCGGCAGGATCACCCGTCCGGACGCAGCCGGTCCGGTGACGTCGTGACCGGGGCGGGCGTCGCGGCCCTCGGTGCGCTCAGCTGACGAGGCGGGCGCCGGCGCGGTCGAGCACGCCGGCGCGCTCGATCAGGTTGCCCTGGAACAGCGTGAAGCCGAGGTCGCGGGCGTGCCGCAGCACGTCGGGCGACTCGACGTACTCGGCGACGAGCATCGCGCCGAACGACCGCGCGACGCGCACGACCGGGTGCCCCTCGACGTCGAGGTCGCGGACGTCGACCTTGACGAAGTCCGCGTGGGGCAGCAGACGGCGTTGCGCCGGTAGGTCGATGAAGGCGGGCAGCGCGATCCGGAAGCCCTGCTCGCGCAGACGGCGGATCCCGGCGAGCGCAGCGGCGTCGATCTCGGTCGCCGTGCTGACCTCGATGACGAGGCGGTCCGGGCGGGCCGGGAGGGGCAGGTCACCCAGGAGGTGCGCCCGCGGGCACCGCACGAACAGGAGGCGGCCCTGGGCGACGTGCTCGAGGTCGGCACGTCCGAACGTGGCTCGCAGCACGTGGTCGGTCGCGCGCTCGTGGTCGGCCCGGCCCCAGCTGCGGGCGAGCTCCGGGTGGTGGCCCGGGGCCCGGTAGGAGATCTGGTAGGCGAACGGACGGCCGTGGGCCGAGTAGATGCCCTGGCGCGCGACCAGCACCGGTTCGAGGGCGATGTGCCGCTCCCACTCGCGCCGCAGGGCGCGTGGGATGGCCGCGTCGACCGCCGCGCCGAGCTGCGCGAGCGATCGAGTCGAATCGTCCGATGTCATGGCCCCTATGACACCACAAGTCCGGACATGTGATCATCTGAGACGGGGGTGGAATCTGGAATGAGCCGTTCGGGTGGCGGTCTGCTCGCACGGAAGGGGGTGATGTGTCACCCTGTCGGCGACGTGTCCTGACCTGGCGGGCCGTCGACGTCCGAGTCCCCAGGCAGCATGGAGCCCTCACACAGGAGAACGACATGAAGCCCCTCACCAGCGCAATCGCCGCTCTCGCCATCGTCGGCTCGCTCGTCGTCGGTGCCCCCGCAGTGACCGCCTCCGTCTCGCTCAACGGCGGGGCGAGCGGTTGCTGCAAGGACTTCGTCTGATCGGTCCACCCGAGGGGTGCGGTGCCGCGGACCCCGCGTCGCACGCCGTACCCGTCCCCGCCGCACCGGTGCGCGGTGCCCTGCGCGCACCGGTGCGCGCAGGCCCCGCGCACCGGCGTGCGAGATCTCCCGGCGCGCCGTGCGCGACAGGGGATGGCGTTCACGGACGTCATACGTACAATGACTTCTCATGACGACAATCGGTGACCGCGTGCGCGAGGCGCGGTTGGCCGCGGGGCTGTCTCAGACGGCCCTCGCGGGCAACGCCTTCTCGCCCAGCTACATCTCCCTCATCGAGGCGGGGCACCGCGAACCCACGGACGCGGCGCTCGGCGTGCTGGCCGAAAGGCTGGGCACGACCCTCGAGTTCCTCAAGCACGGCGAGGACGGGCCGAACGAGGCGCGCACGCGTCTCGAGCTCGACTACGCACGGCTCGACCTGGCCAGCGGCGATGCAGCCGGGGCCGTGCAGCGCATCGACGCGCTCGACCTCACGGTGGTGACGCCCGTCCTGCGGGTCGAGGCCCTCACGACGCTCGCCCGCGCCCACGAGCTCCTGGGCGAGCTCGAGACGGCCATCACCCTGCTCGAGCCGCTGCTCACCGAGACGCAGGCGCGTCCGGACCACCTGCGTGCGGCCGTGCTCACCACGGCGCTCGTCGGCTGCTACCTGGAGGCGGGCGACCTGCACCGCGCCGTCGAGGTCGGCGAGCGGACGCTGGCCGAGCTCGACAGCGCCGACCTCGTCGGCACCGACGAGCACCTGCGCCTGGCCTCGACCGTCCTGTGGGCGTACGTCGAGCGGGGCGACCTGCTGTACGCGACGCACCGGGCGGCCGAGCTCGTCCGGCTCGCCGAGTCCCTCGGGACGCCGCGCGGGCGGGGGAGCGTCTACTGGAACGCCGCCCTCGTGGCCGAGCAGCGGCGCGACTACGAGCTCGCGCAGCGCTACACCGAACGCGCCCTGGCGCTGCTGTCCGAGGGGGAGCCGGACCGCGACCTGCCCCGCCTGCGCGTCAACTACGCGTGGCTGCTGCTGCGGTCCGACCCGGCGGACCCGCGGGCTGCGCTGCAGCAGATCGACACCGCCGAGCCGGGTCTGAACGCGGTCGGCTCGGCGCTCGACGTCGCTCGCCTCCAGGTCGAGCGGTCACGGGCGCACCTCATGCTGGGCGACGAGGCGGCGGCCGAGGCCGACGCCCGTGCGGCGCTGGCCGGCCTGGGGGACTCGCCGCGGCTCGAGGCGGCCACCGCGCACATCGCCCTGGGTGACGTGCTGGACGCGCGCGGGGACCACCCGGGTGCGACGGCCGCGTTCCAGTGGGGTGCGGACATGCTCGGGATGATGGCGGCGACGCGGCACTCCGCCGGCGTGTGGCGCGACCTCGGGGACCGGTACCTGCGTCGTGGTGACGTCGACGCAGCGGCACGGGCGTTCGACCGGGCGCTGCGCGAGGCCGGGTTCCAGCCGTCCGTGCCGACGGGCGCCCCGCGCGAGACGTGGTCGCTCGGGGGCTGACGCCCCGGACACCGGCACGACGGAAGGGCGGCACCCCTCAGGGGTGCCGCCCTTCCGTCGTTGGTGCGGGACTCGCGTCCCTGCGCGCAGGTGGAAGCTGCGCGCCGCGGCCCCTAGTCGTTGACGGCTAGAGGCCTTGACGGCTAGAGGCCGTTGACGGCCTTCGACAGCGCCGACTTGCGGTTGGCGGCCTGGTTGGCGTGGATGACGCCCTTCGAGACCGCCTTGTCGAGCTTGCGGGCAGCGAGCGCGAGAGCGTTGCTCGCCGCGTCCTTGTCGCCACCGGCGACGGCCTCGCGGACGCGCCGCACGTACGTCTTCAGCTCCGACTTGACGGCCTTGTTCCGCTGACGGGCCTTCTCGTTGGTGCCGATACGCTTGATCTGGGACTTGATGTTCGCCACGTGTGAACTCTCTTGGCTAGGTCGCCGAAGCGATCTGACAGGTCGTTGAGGGCATGCGCAGCGCCAGGACTGGGGCGTGGGGACACCCGCGGGAAAGGCCTGCGCTCGCGCCCGCCGACCCGGGCGGGCACGCGGTTCGACATCCTACCAGCGGTTGAGCTGGGCGGCGGCACGCACCACGGCGTCGTACCGGCGCCGGTCCAGCGCAGCCCCTTCGCGGCGGACGTCCGCCGCGGGCAGCCGCAGGACGCGGTCGAGCCGCACCTCGCTCGGTCGACCCTGCGGGTCCCAGCCGCCGGCGCCGACGTCGAGCCACGCGCGCCCGTGCCGCGCCTCGTCGGACGCGTCGCGGTCGTGGTCCTTGCTCGTGAGCATCAGGGCGACCACGGTGCCGCGCTCGACCGCGAGCACCAGCACGGGTCGGTCCTTGCCCTGCGTCGGGTCGTCCTCGTACGGCACCCACGTCCAGACGACCTCGCCCGGGTCGGGCCGGCCGTCGGCGGTGGGCGCGTACGCGGGGCGGACGGCGTCGTCCGCGCGCGACGGTCCACCCGTCGCCGGGGCCCGCGAGCCTCGGGCTGCCCGTGCCGCACCGGGCGGCGTCCTCGGTGCCAGGAGTCGGCGGGCCACGTTCCGGAGGGCCGTGCCCCAGCGTCCGTCGGTCACGAGGGTCGAGCCTAGTCCGCGCCCCGCCGAACGCCTGGCCGCGGGGGGCACGCGGCCCCTCGGTGAGCCCCGTGGGGACCGCCCCGGGGATTCGCCCGAAATGCCACGAGCGCGTTCGGGTGAGATCGGCGAGTCGATTCGAGCGTCCTTTGTCGTCGATCACCAGGTCAGGACCAAGATGTGCAGACGCGGGTCGCGCGAACGGGGGACGACTATTCCCATGGGAAATGTTTCCCAAACTTCCGCGCGGGAGCGGACCGCATTTGGCGTGTTACGTTTTTCAGGACGACGAGCCTTGTGAGAGGGGCCGTCTTCGCGGCGCTCAGCGTCGAGTCCGCATTGTCGAGCAAGCACACCAAGGGGTCCGTGATGGCCGTTCGCCGCGCACGTGGAAAGAGCCGCAGAATTGTCGTGACTGCTGCATTGGTGACCGTTGTGGGCGCCGGTGCCGCATTTGCCTACTGGACCGCGACCGGTACCGGCGACGGTACGGCGACGACGGGGGAGAGCACGGACTTCGTCGTCGTGGTCGACTCGGCCTCGGCCACGGGCGAGATCGTCCCCGGTGGTGCGGGCATGACGGTTCCCTTCACCGTCACCAACAACGCCGACGGACCGCAGGAGCTGTCGTTGGTCGAGGCCACGGCGGCCGACGCACTGGGAGTCGCGTGGGTGCCGCCCGCCGGTTGCCTCGTCGGGGACTACGTCGTGACGGTCGACCAGGGGCTGATCGGCTCCGTCCCGGGTGACGGCGGGGTGGTGAACGGTGAGGTCCTCGTGACGCTGACCGACACCGGGGTCGACCAGGACGCCTGCCAGGGCGCGGTCGTGCCGCTGCACGTCGTCGCGTCCTGACCGCCTGAGCCGGGGGGCGTGGGTGCGTCGCGGACACGCGGCGCACCCCGTCCCTCGTCCCACCTCCCCCGGCTCCCGAGCCGGGACCGCCACGCACGCCGACGAACGCGGTGGACGACCATGACCGCAGCACCCGCCCGGCCCCGCGCCGGCGCCCTGCCCGGGCGCCGGCGCCTCGCGGCGCGCGCCGGTCGGTCCGGGTCCCGGGTCGTCGCCGTGCTGCTGGCCTTCGTCGTGACCGCGACGTCCGCGTCGGGCTACTGGAGCTCGACCGGCTCGGCCTCCGCGTCGGCGACGACCGGGACCCTGTCTCCGCCCACGGGGGTGACGGTCCCCGCGGACGTCTTCACGGACGTGCCCCTCGAGTGGACGCCGAGCGCGGGGGCTCCGACGCCCGAGGGCTACCTGGTCACCCGCTCCGACGGCGTGACCACGAGCCCCGCGTGCGGCAGCACCCCGACGTCGCTGGTCGTCGGCACCGTGTGCAGCGACGTGGGCGTCCCACCCGGGGACCACACCTACGTGGTGACGGCCGTCTACCGCTCCTGGACCGCGCCCGGCACCGCGAGCGGCACCGTCACGGTGTCCGGTGCCACCCGGCTGGTCTTCGGCGTCCAGCCCACCGGCACCGCGCCCGGCGCTGACGTCGCACCGGCGGTCACCGTCCGCCTCGCGACCGCCGACGGCACACCCGTCGCGACGGCGGGGATCGCGGTCACGGTCGCGATCGCGGACGGCCCCCCCGGTGCCGTCCTGGGCGGCACGCTGACGGTCGCCACCGCGTCCGACGGCACCGCGACGTTCGACGGGCTCACCGTCGACCAGGTGGGCACCGGCTACACGCTCGTCGCCTCCGCGGTCGGCCTGGCCTCGGGGACCAGCGACCCGTTCGACGTCGCGGTGCCCGGGCCGCTGGGGGCGGCCGCGGGCTTCTCCGTCCTGGCCGGCACCGCGGTCGTCAGCACCGGCGCGACGGCCGTCAGCGGCGACCTCGGCGTCAGCCCGGGGATCGCCGTCAGCGGGTTCCCGCCGGGGATCGTCGCCGGGGACGTCCACGCCGGTGACGACGAGGCGGCCGACGCCCGCACCGACATGATCGCCGCCTACGACCAGCTCGCGGCCCTGGCGCCCGACGACGACCTCAGCGGCGACCTCAACGGTGTGACGCTCCTGCCCGGGGTCTACCGGAGCGGCGCCGCGCTCGCGCTGACGGGCACGCTGATCCTCGACGCCCTGGGCGACGCGGACGCCGTGTTCGTCATCCAGGTCGGGGCCGCGCTGGACACGGCTGCCGCCAGTGCCGTGGTGCTCACCGGCGACGCGCAGGCGTCGAACGTCTTCTGGGTCGTGGCGGGTGCCATGGGCACCGGAGGGTCGTCCGCGTTCTCCGGCACGGTGATCGCCCAGGGCGCGATCACCCTCGGTGCGGGGACCGTGCTGATCGGACGGGCGCTGTCCTACGACGCGGTGACGCTCGCCGGCGCCACGATCCGCTTCACGACCGCACCACCCCCGACCATCAGCATCACCGGTGGCGACGCCCGGGCGACCAAGGACACGATGCCCGTGGTCAGCGGCACCAGCGACGCACCGGACGGCAGCGTCGTGACGGTCACCGGCGTCGGCGCCCCGCGCACGACGACCGTCACCGGCGGTACCTGGAGCGTGACCGCGGCGGCCGACCTGCCGGCGGGGACGTACGCGGTCGTGGCCAAGGTGCGCGTCGCCTCGGGGGACGGCGGGAGCGACACCCAGCAGCTCACCGTCGAGGTCAACCCCGCGCCGATCGCGCTCGGGTCCGCGGTGACGTTCTCGGTGCTCGCGGCCACGGGCGTCGTCAGCACCGGCGCCACCGACCTCAGCGGTGACCTGGGGGTCAGTCCCAGCGCATCGGTCACGGGCTTCCCGCCGGGCGTCGTGCACGGGACCGTCCACGCCGGCGACGCGGCTGCCGCGACCGCCCAGGCCGACCTGCTCGCGGCCCTCGGCGACGCCGCGTCGCGGCCCGCTCACACCCAGGTCTCCGGGAACCTCGGGGGTCGCACCTTCCACGTCGGCGTGCACCACACCGCCGCGGCGCTCGCACTGACCGGCACCGTCGTCCTCGACGCCGAGGGCGACCCGGACGCGGTCTTCGTCTTCCGGACCGATGCCGCGCTGGACACCGCCGCGGGGAGCGTCGTCGAGCTGAGGAACGGCGCCCAGGCGTCGAACGTGTTCTGGGTCGCGGCGGGTGCCGTGGGCACCGGAGCGGACTCGTCGTTCGCCGGCGTGATCCTCGCGCACGGTGCCGTCACCCTCGGAGCCCGCAGCACCCTGGAGGGTCAGGCGCTGTCGCGGGGCACCGTCACGCTGGCGGACAACGGCGTCACCGGCGTCGCAGGGGTGCCGGAGTGACCTGCCAGCCGCTGCCGCGGACCGGCGTCGAGGGCGACCTCGGCCTCCTGGTGGTGCTCGCGCTCGCGCTCGTGAGCGTGGGGATCGTGCTGCGCGTGGCCCGCCGGTCGCGCCGCGGTGGCGGCGTCGCGCGGGCCGGTGGCGGCCTCGCGGCCCTCGCCCTGCTGGTCGTGGGCGTGACCGTGGCGGTCGTCGCTCCCGCGCCGTCGGCCCGGGCCGCGACGTGGGACTGCCTCGCCACCGACGGCTCGCTCACCGTCCGGCAGGTCTCGGTGCTGGACGGCCTCGCGCCCGGGGTCGAGCCGGTCGCGATCGAGGGTCTGCTGACGAACACAGGAGGAGAGGGCACCGTCGTGGCGGCGGTCGACGTCACCATCGCCTCCGTCGCCCTCGCGGGGCACCGCGTCGGGAGCTGCGGTGCGAGCGACTACCTCCTGCTGGACCCCCGCATGCCCGTCGGGCGGACCCTGGCACCCGGGGACTCCGCCTCCTTCACCGGCGCGGCCATCGGCTTCCGCACCACGGCGACCGACCAGGACGCCTGCCAGGGCGCCACCGTCCACCTCCGCTACACCGTGGTCCCCGGGACCACCGCCGGGTGACCTCGTGGGCCGTGGTGGTCGCGGCACGCGTGCGGCGACGCCGGTCGCCGGTTGCGCCCACGTGTCACGTAACGCGTCGTTGACATGGGCCTACTAGATTCGCGCCATGGCGGACCTCTTCGACGACTACCCGGCGGGGACCGCGTGGGACGAGATGATCGGCCCCGAGGGCGAGGTGCGCTCCGCGTACCGGCACGTGCACTCGGCGCTGGGACAGCTCTCGGACGGGGAGCTGCGCGCCCGCGCCGACACCCTGGCGCGGTCGTACCTCAAGCAAGGCGTGACGTTCGACTTCGCGGGCGAGGAGCGGCCGTTCCCGCTCGACGTCGTCCCGCGGGTCATGGCCGGGGACGAGTGGGAGCACGTCGCCCCCGGCGTCGCGCAGCGCGTGCGGGCGCTCGAGGCGTTCCTCGCCGACGTCTACGGACCCCAGAAGGCGGTCGCCGACGGCGTGGTGCCGCGCTCCGTGGTCGTCTCCTCCACGCACTTCCACCGTGCCGCCCGGGGCATCGAGCCGCCCAACGGCGTGCGCGTGCACGTCTCCGGCATCGACCTCGTGCGGGACTCCCTGGGCGGCTGGCGGGTGCTCGAGGACAACGTGCGCGTCCCGTCGGGCGTGAGCTACGTGCTGTCGAACCGGCGCGCGATGGCCCAGACGTTCCCCGAGCTGTTCGCCGCGCTGCGCATCCGGCCCGTCGTCGACTACTCGCGCCGCCTGCTCGCGGCGCTCATCGCCGCGGCCCCGCACGGCGTCGACGACCCGACCGTCGTCGTCCTGACGCCCGGGGTGTTCAACTCCGCGTACTTCGAGCACACGCTGCTCGCCCGCACGATGGGCGTCGAGCTGGTCGAGGGGCGCGACCTGTACGTCTCGGGCGGGCGCGTGTGGATGCGCACGACGCAGGGACGCCGGCGGGTCGACGTCATCTACCGGCGCGTCGACGACGAGTTCATCGACCCGGTGACGTTCCGCTCGGACTCGTTGCTCGGCTGCCCGGGGCTGATGACCAGCGCCCGCCTCGGCAACGTGACGATCGCCAACGCCATCGGCAACGGCGTGGCCGACGACAAGCTGCTCTACACCTACCTGCCCGACCTCATCCGCTACCACCTCGGCGAGGACCCGATCCTGCCGAACGTCGACACGTGGCGGCTCGAGGACCCGGGTGCGCTCGAGGAGGTGCTCGACCGGTTGCACGAGCTCGTCGTCAAGCCCGTCGACGGGTCGGGCGGCAAGGGTCTGGTCGTCGGGCCGCGCGCGACGCGCGCCGAGCTCGACGTGCTGCGCGCCCGGCTGCGGGACGACCCGCGCGGGTGGATCGCGCAGCCCGTCGTGCAGCTGTCGACCGTGCCGACGCTCGTCGAGGACGGCCTGCGGCCCCGGCACGTCGACCTGCGCCCGTTCGCCGTCAACGACGGCGAGTCCGTCTACGTCCTGCCGGGCGGGCTGACGCGCGTCGCGCTGCCCGAGGGCCAGCTCGTCGTCAACTCCTCGCAGGGTGGCGGGTCCAAGGACACGTGGGTCCTGGGTGGGCGCGTGCCGCGGCGCGCGCAGACGCAGCGCCAGTCGCTGCCGCAGCCGGTGCCCAAGGACGCGTCGGTCCCGATCGACTCGAACCCCTCCGACCAGCGCGTCCAGGTGATGCAGCAGCAGCAGCAGCGGACCACGGAGGGTGCGACGTGCTGAGCCGGATCGCGGAGTCGCTGTTCTGGATCGGTCGGTACGTGGAGCGCGCCGACGACACGGCGCGCCTGCTCGACGTGCACATCCAGATCCTGCTGGAGGACCCGTGGGCCGAGGAGGACCTGGCCTGCCGGTCGCTCCTGTCCGTCATGGACCGCCCCGACCCGCCGGCCGACCTCGACGTCGGCCGGGAGCACGTGCTCGACGTCCTCGGGTACGACCGGTTCTCGCCGTCGTCGATCGCCGGTGCGATCGTCTCCGCGCGGGAGAACGCGCGCCGTGCCCGGGAGATCGTGTCGACCGAGCTGTGGGAGTGCCTCAACACCAGCTGGAACCAGCTGCCGTCGCAGATGCGCCCGGCCCGCCCGCACGACTACTTCACGTGGGTGCGGGAGCGTGCCGCGATCGTCACCGGGATCATGGAGTCCACGACGTCGCGCGACGAGACATGGCACTTCATGGTCCTGGGGCGGTCGATCGAGCGCGCCGACATGACGGCGCGGCTGCTGACGACACGCGCGCTCGCCGGGTCCGCGGGTCCGAGCTGGGTGACGCTGCTGCGCTCGTGCGGTGCCCACGAGGCGTTCCTGCGCACCTACCGCGGCAACGCCTCGGACGAGCGTGCCGCCGGCTTCCTGCTGCTCGACCGGCTGTTCCCGCGCTCGATCGTGTACGCGCTGAACGAGGCCGAGGCCTCCCTGGCGGCGCTCGAGCCGGTCGCCGACCGGGCGACCATCGGCGAGGCGCGCCGCCACATCGGTCGCGTCCGGACCAACCTGGAGTACCGGCCGCTGCTCGAGATCGTCGACGAGCTGCCGCGCGAGATGGAGCGCGTGCAGCGGGCGTGCTCGGCGGCGTCCGACGCCATCCGCGGACGGTACTTCCCGTCCGGGGCCGAGCTGACGTGGGTGGGGGAAGCACTGTGAGCAGGGGGGAAGCGCTGTGAGCCGGCTGCGGATCGTCCACACGTCCACGTTCCGGTACACGGACCCGGTGGTCGCGTCGTACAACGAGGCCCGCATGACCCCGCTCTCGCAGCCCGGTCAGGCGGTGCTCGAGTCGCGCCTGGACATCCACCCCCAGACCTGGATGCACGACTACCGGGACTACTGGGGCACGCAGGTCACGGCGTTCGAGGTCCTGGCGCCGCACCAGTCGCTCGTGCTGACCGCCGAGCACGTCGTCGAGGTCGTCGAGCGCCCCGGGCCCTCCTCGACGGTCGGCTGGGACGTGCTGCACGGTCCCGAGGTGCGCGACCGGCTGGCCGAGCAGCTCGCCGACACCGACGCCACCGAGGTGCCCCAGGAGGTCGTCGAGATCGCCCGGCGCGTCGCCGAGGGGCTCGAGCCGGCGGCCGCCGCCGAGGCGATCTGCGGTGCTCTGCGCGACGAGATGGAGTACATCCCGGGCGTCACGACCGTCCACACGCCTGCCACCGAGGCGTGGACCAAGCGCATCGGTGTCTGCCAGGACATGGCGCACCTCGTGCTCGGCGCGCTGCGGTCGGTCGGCATCCCGGCGCGCTACGTCTCGGGGTACCTGCACCCCGACTCGTCCGGCGAGATCGGGGCGACGGTCACGGGCGAGTCCCACGCGTGGGTCGAGTGGTGGACCGGCGAGTGGTGCGGGTACGACCCGACCAACCGGGTGCGCGCGGGCGAGCACCACGTCGTCCTGGGCCGCGGCCGCTGCTACGACGACGTGCCGCCGCTGCGCGGGATCTACGCGGGCCGCCAGACGCAGGACCTCTCGGTGCAGGTGCGGATCACACGGGAGGCGTGAGCGTCGGCGCCGTCACGGCGTGATCCGGCCGGCGAGCGCGGCCTCGAGCGCCGCCCGGTCGCCCGTGACGGTCAGCGCGGGGTCGTCCGGCGTCGTCCTGCCCCACAGCAGGAGCGCGAGCGCGGCGGCCGGCCCGGCCACCTGGACGACGGGGGAGGGCGGTGCGTCCTCGTCGGCGTCCGTCGACCAGGCGCGTCCGACGTCCCGCGCGACGAGGGCGATGCGCCCCGGCAGCACCGTCGTGCGTCCCAGGCGGACCTGTCGCGGCTGGAACATGGTCACGACCTCGTCGACCGTGTCCGCCCACAGCTCGGCCGGGACGTCGAGCGGCAGCCCGCCGGCGGTCCGCAGGTCCCACAGGTGGACGAGGGTCTCGTGCACCTGGCGGCGGTGCCAGAACCGCACGACCCCGCTGCCGTCGAGCGTCCACGCCGGCGCGTCGGGGTCCAGGGCCTCGAGGGTCGCGCGCAGCTCGGCGGCCTGGGTCGCGTAGAGCTCGTCGAGGACGAAGGGGCCGCGGCCCAGCGGCGTCTCCTGGCACCGGCGGGCCTGGCCGGCCGCCCAGTGGTGGATGCGGGCGAGGTGCACCACGAGCTCGCGGACCCGCCACCGGCCGCACCAGGGCACCGGGACGGTCGCGTCGACCTCGCGGACCGACGCGAGGAAGCGGCCCTGCAGCGCGCCCAGCGTCGCGAGGTCCGGGAGGGTGAGGTCGGTGACGGTGGGTGCGTCGCCCAGGTCGCGCGTCATGGGACCATGGTGGGGTCCGCCTCCCGACACCCGACAGGGCCACGCCCGCCGTCGGGGGACGCGATCCCGCCGATCGCGGGTCGCCGGTCCGCCGCGACGGCGCCGGTGCCAGGGTCGTCCCGACCGTCGAGAAGACCGTCCGAGAATCCGGAGAACGCCGAGTTGCCGATCCCGTCCGCCACCGCCGCCGAGCGGATCCGCCCCGCGGCGACCGCCCCCGAGCTGCTGCGCAACTTCTGCATCATCGCGCACATCGACCACGGCAAGTCGACGCTCGCCGACCGGATGCTCCAGCTCACGGGTGTCGTCGACGCGCGCGCCATGCGCGCCCAGTACCTGGACCGCATGGACATCGAGCGCGAGCGCGGGATCACGATCAAGTCGCAGGCCGTGCGGATGCCGTGGGGCGTGGCCGACGACGCCTTCGCGCTCAACATGATCGACACCCCGGGCCACGTCGACTTCACCTACGAGGTCTCGCGCTCGCTGGCGGCCTGCGAGGGTGCCGTGCTGCTGGTCGACGCCGCGCAGGGCATCGAGGCGCAGACGCTGGCCAACCTGTACCTGGCGCTCGAGAACGACCTGGCGATCATCCCGGTGCTCAACAAGATCGACCTGCCCGCCGCGCAGCCCGAGAAGTACGCCGAGGAGCTGGCCAGGCTCATCGGATGCGAGCCGGAGGACTGCCTGCGGGTGTCCGGCAAGACCGGTGCGGGCGTCGTCGAGCTGCTCGACCGGATCGTCGAGCTGGTCCCGCCGCCCACGGGCGACGCGCACGCGCCCGCCCGCGCGATGATCTTCGACTCGGTCTACGACACCTACCGCGGCGTCGTCACCTACGTCCGTGTCGTCGACGGCAACCTGAACCCGCGCGAGAAGATCGTCATGATGTCGACGCGCGCGACCCACGAGCTGCTCGAGATCGGCGTCAGCTCCCCGGAGCCGGTGCCGACCAAGGGCCTCGGGGTCGGTGAGGTCGGGTACCTCATCACCGGCGTCAAGGACGTGCGCCAGTCGAAGGTCGGCGACACGGTCACCAACGCGAGCAAGCCGGCCGCCGCGGCGCTGGGCGGCTACTCCGACCCCAAGCCCATGGTGTTCTCGGGCCTGTACCCGATCGACGGCACCGACTACCCGGTCCTGCGCGACGCGCTGGACAAGCTGAAGCTCAACGACGCGGCGCTGAACTACGAGCCCGAGACGTCGGTCGCTCTCGGGTTCGGCTTCCGCGTCGGCTTCCTCGGCCTCCTGCACCTGGAGATCGTGCGCGAGCGGCTCGAGCGGGAGTTCGACCTCGACCTCATCTCGACGGCCCCGAACGTGGTCTACGAGGTGACGCTCGAGGACAAGAGCGTGGTCACGGTGACCAACCCGAGCGAGTTCCCCAGCGGCAAGATCGGCGACGTCCGCGAGCCGATGGTCAAGGCGACGATCCTGTCCCCGGCGGAGTTCATCGGCGCGATCATGGAGCTCTGCCAGGGCAAGCGCGGCGAGCTGCAGGGCATGGACTACCTCTCCGAGGAGCGCGTCGAGCTGCGGTACGTGCTGCCGATGGCGGAGATCGTCTTCGACTTCTTCGACCAGCTGAAGTCCCGGACGCGCGGGTACGCGAGCCTCGACTACGAGCGCATCGGGGACCAGGTGGCGGACCTCGTCAAGGTCGACATCCTGCTGCAGGGCGAGACCGTGGACGCCTTCAGCGCGATCGCCCACAAGGACAAGGCGTACGCGTACGGCGTGATGATGACCGCCAAGCTCAAGGAGCTCATCCCGCGCCAGCAGTTCGAGGTGCCGATCCAGGCCGCCATCGGCGCCCGGATCATCGCGCGCGAGACCATCCGCGCCATCCGCAAGGACGTGCTGGCCAAGTGCTACGGCGGTGACATCTCGCGCAAGCGCAAGCTGCTGGAGAAGCAGAAGGAGGGCAAGAAGCGCATGAAGACGATCGGCCGGGTCGACGTGCCGCAGGACGCCTTCATCGCCGCGCTGTCCAGCGAGCCCGCAGGGTCGGCCGGCGGCAAGGACGCGAAGAAGAAGTGAGCGGCACGGTCGCCGGCACCGGCGGCACCCCGTGAGCCCCGCACTGCCCGAGGGCGACCCCGCGCCGCCGGACGGTGCGCTCCCCGCCGCGGCGGCGGACGGCGCCGCGACGCGGGCGCTCGGTGTCTACCTGCACGTGCCGTTCTGCGCGGTGCGGTGCGGGTACTGCGACTTCAACACCTACACCGCCACCGAGCTCGGCGGCGGGGCGAGCCTCGCGGCCTACGCGGGGACCGCGCTGGGGGAGCTCGCGCTCGCGGACCGCGTGCTGCGGGCGGCGGGTCTGCCGTCGCGGCCCGTCGCGACGGTGTTCGTCGGCGGTGGCACCCCGACCCTGCTGCCCGTCGACGACCTCGCGCGGCTCCTCGACGGCGTGCGCACCACGTGGGGGCTGGCCCCGGACGCCGAGGTGACGACCGAGGCCAACCCGGACTCGGTGACCCCTGACGGGCTCGCGCGGCTCGCCGCGGCCGGTTTCACGCGCGTCTCGTTCGGCATGCAGTCGGCCGTGCCGCACGTCCTTCGCACGCTCGAGCGCACGCACGACCCGGCACGGGTCCCCGACGTCGTGCGCTGGGCGTGCGACGCGGGCCTGCGGGTCTCGCTCGACCTCATCTACGGCACGCCCGGGGAGTCGCTCGACGACTGGCGGCGGTCGCTGGACGTGGCGCTCGCGACGGGGGTGGACCACGTGAGCGCGTACGCGCTGGTCGTCGAGCCGGGCACGCGGATGGCCGTCCAGGTGCGCCGCGGTGAGCTGACCCTGCCCGACGAGGACGACCAGGCCACCAAGTACGAGCTGGCCGACGACCTGCTCACCGCCGCGGGCCTGCACTGGTACGAGGTCAGCAACTGGGCGCGGACGCCCGCCGACGCGTCCCGGCACAACCTGGGGTACTGGCGCGGCGACGACTGGTGGGGCATCGGACCCGGGGCGCACAGCCACGTCGGCGGCGTGCGGTGGTGGAACGTCAAGCACCCGCGCGCCTACGCGGACCGCCTCGCGCGCGGGCTGAGCCCGGCCGCGGGCCGTGAGGTCCTCGACGCCGGTACGGTCGCGCTCGAGCGCGTCATGCTGGGGGTGCGGATCGCGCAGGGCCTGCCGCTCGACGACCTGGCGGCGCCGGCGCGGACCGCCGTGGCGGGGCTCGTCGCCGACGGGCTGGTCGACCCGCGTGCCGCGCTCGGTGCCGACGGCCCCCGCCGCGTCGTCCTGACCCGCCGCGGCCGGCTGCTCGCCGACACCGTCGTGCGGGCGCTCACGGCCTGAGGGACGCGACCCTCGCGACCCTCAGGCCACCAGGCGCAGCGTCGCGGGGTAGCGGTACCACTCCCAGCGGCTCGCGGCGACGGCGGCCAGGATCGCCAGGACGACCCAGGCGACGCCCAGCGCGATCAGCACGGGCGACGCCAGGCCGAACGTCACGGCCGTGAGGACCGCGCCCGCGATGCCCGCGATCAGCAGCGTGATCTGGAAGTTCAGCGACTCCTTGGCGTGGTGCTCGAGGAACGGCCCACGGCCGCGGAAGACCAGCCAGACGACCAGCGGCGCGAGGAACCCGACGCCCAGCAGCGGCAGCAGGTGGCCGAGGATCGCCCACGTGCGCTCGTCCTCGGGCCGCAGCGGGGGCGGGGGCGGGGCCGCCCAGCCGGGAGGGGCAGGAGGCGTGCTCACCGCACGAGCTCCAGGCTGAACGGGTACCGGTAGGACCCGCCGCGGTACGCCGTCACGGCGGCGAGGATCGACAGCACGAGCGCGACGATGGCCACCGCGAGCTTGCCGACCCACCCGACGATCCCGATCACCGGGATCTGGTGGACGACGTGGAAGATGATCATCGCGATGAGCGCCGTCAGCTGGAAGTTGAGCGCCACGAGCGCCTCCCGCGCGGTCGCAGGGTCCTTGTCCCGCTGGACCAGCCACACCACGAGCGAGGCGATCCACCCCGCGAACATGTACGTGAGGATGCCGCCGAGGTGCGCCACCATCGCCAGCGTGCTGCCCTGCGACGACCGGGTGGACGGCGTGGGTCGGGGGTCGTAGGACACGTGCGGCTCCTGGGGCTCGTCATGGGCGGCGGCCTGCGTCCGTGCGGCGACGGGCGCAGGACGGACGTCTCGCGAGCGGCAGCGTACCGGTCGGACGGGTGGAAGTGCCCGGTGGTGCGGCGCGGGGCCTTGACACGTTCTGCGGCATTTCGCTTCGCTGACGACCGGGGCGTGCCAACGCCCCGCCACGCGCCCAGGAGGCATGCAATGAGTGAGATCCCCGGCGGCCCGCCGCCGCGCGACGACGACCCGAGCGTCCCGCCGCCCCCGCCCGTGTTCGGGCAGCCCGGGGGCACCGCGCCGCCCGCGCCGCAGCAGCCCGGCGCGCCCACCCCGCCCCCCGGTGGGGCGTACTCGCCGCCGCCCGCCTACGGGACGCCGGGCGGTGCCGCGCCCGGGGCCTACCCGCCCCCCGCGTCGCCGTACGGCCAGCCCGGCGCCCAGCCGCCGCCCGGCGCCTACGGCCCGCAGTCCGGCCCCGTCGACATCGGCGCAGGCTTCTCGTGGGCGTTCTCCAAGTTCGGGCAGCACTGGGTGGCGTTCGTGCTCGGCGGCCTCGCGTGGTTCGCCGTCATCGCCGTCGTCGCGATCGTCGGGATCGGCCTGGTCGGCGGTGTCGCCGCGCTCGGCGGCGGGTCGGACGGCGTGGCGGGTGCCGCGGCAGGCGTCGGCGCGTCGATCGGCATCGGCCTGTACATCGCGGTGATGCTGCTGCTGCTCGTGCTGTTCAGCGCCGCCTTCATCAAGGCCGCGCTGAAGGTCGCGGCCGGCCACCAGATCGGCGTCGGCGACCTGTTCGACACCTCGCACATGTCGCAGCTCGTCGTCCTCGGCCTGCTCTACGCCGTCGCCGGGTTCGTGCTCAACTTCATCCCGTTCCTCGGGCAGGTCGCGTTCGTCGCCGCGGGCTTCTTCGTGTTCTACGCGGTCGCCGCGATCGTCGACCGCAACGAGGGCGCCATCGAGGCGATCCGCACGTCCGTCGCGCTGCAGACGCGTGACCTGGGCACCGGCGTGCTGGTGTACCTGCTCGTCGCCGTGGTGAGCTGGATCGGCACCGCGGTGTGCGGCATCGGCGTGCTCGTGTCGCTGCCCGTCGGTGCGCTCCTCACGGTGTACGCGTACCGCCGCCTCACCGGGGGCCAGGTCGCGGCCTGACATCCCGCCCCGACGCAGCGGGGCCCGTCCGGCCGACGCCGGACGGGCCTCGCCGCGCCCGGGGCTCAGGCCGTGACGAAGTCGATGAGCTCCTCGACGCGGCCCAGCAGGCTCGGCTCCAGGTCGGCGTACGAGCGCACCGACCGCAGGATGCGCTGCCAGGCGCGGGCGACGTCGGCCTGGTCCTGCGCGGGCCAGCCGAGCTCGCGCAGGATGCCCCGCTTCCACTCCGTGCCCCGCTCGATCGTCGGCCACGCCGCCAGACCCACCCGCTCGGGCCGCACCGCCTGCCACACGTCGACGTACGGGTGACCCAGCACGACCACCGTCCCGGCGGGCACCGTGCGCAGGGCCTCGGCGGCCAGTCGGCTCTCCTTCGACCCGGGCACGAGGTGGTCGACGAGCACCCCGACGCGCCGGTCGGCCGTGGGGGAGAAGTCGCGCAGCGCGTCGGCCAGGTGGTCGACGCCGTCGAGCAGCTCGACGACGACACCCTCGACACGCAGGTCGTCGCCCCACACCTTCTCCACGAGCTCCGCGTCGTGCTTGCCCTCGACCCAGATGCGCGAGCCGCGCGCGACGCGGGCCGGTGCGTCGGGCACGGCCACCGAGCCGGACGCGGTGCGCGTCGGGCGGGTGGGCGCGCGGGTCGTCACGGGCGCGGTCAGGACGACGGGCTCGCCGTCGACCCAGAACCCCGGGCCGAGCCGGAACGTGCGCGTCCGACCACCGCGGTCCTCGAGCACGACCACGTGCTGGCCGCCGGACTTCTCGACCCGCACGACCGCGCCGACCCAGCCCGTCTCGACGTCCTCGACGACCAGGCCGCGCTCGGCGGGCTGGTCGCGCGACGTGCGCGCGGGGCGGTGGTGGGCGGGGCGGGGGGCGTCACGGCCGCCCGACAGCACGTCCGAGCCGTAGCGGTCGTCTCTCACGCAGGCACTCTAGGAGGTCGTCCCGGCGACGCGCCCGACGACGCGCGGCCCGGCCCCGCTCGCGGACGGCTCGCGCCCCGCTCGCGCCCCGGTCCCGGTGACGCCTGCCCTCTGCCGGTGCGACCGCGTAGAATTGGCACTCGGTCCGGGCGAGTGCTACGCCGGGACCGTGCCACAGGCACTGCACGGCCCGTGCGCGGGCAGACGAGCGACCGGGGACGGAGGGAGCGGCATGAGCGAGGACCGTCGGCTGGACGTGCTGCGCGCGATCGTCGAGGACTACGTCGCCACGCGTGAGCCCGTCGGCTCGCGCGCCCTCACCGAGCGTCACGCGCTCGGGGTGTCGCCCGCCACCATCCGCAACGACATGGCCGCCCTCGAGGAGGCCGGGCTCATCGTCCAGCCGCACACGTCGGCCGGCCGGGTGCCGACCGAGGCCGGCTACCGGGAGTTCGTCGACCGGCTCACCGGTGTCCGTCCGCTATCGGCCGCCGAGAAGCGCGCCATCGGCACGCTGCTCGAGGAGGCCGTCGACCTCGACGACGTCATCGACCGGGCCGTGCGGCTGCTCGCGCAGCTCACCCACCAGGTGGCCGTCGTGCAGTACCCGTCGCTGCGGCGCTCCGCGCTGCGGCACGTCGAGCTCGTGCCGGTCGGTGCGCGTCACCTGCTGGTCGTGATCATCACGACCACCGGACGCGTCGAGCAGCGCACGCTCGAGCTGACGGCGGACCTCGACGACCAGGTCGTCGCACGGCTACGCGTGCGGCTCAACGTCGCCGCGGCCGGCCTGCGGCTCGCCGAGCTGTCGGCGGTCCTCGACGCGCTCGCGGTCGAGTTCGCGCCCGGCGGCGAGGACCTCGCCCGGTCCGTCGTCGCGGTCGTCGCGGAGACGCTGGCGCAGGAGCGCGAGGAACGCGTCGTCATCGCCGGTGCGTCCCACCTGGCGCGCAGCGGCGGCGCGGACTTCCCGCACACCATCGGGCCGGTGCTCGAGGCGCTGGAGGAGCAGGTGGTCCTGCTGCGCCTCCTGTCGGAGATGGCCGAGGACTCGGCCGGCGTCGCGGTGCGCATCGGCCGCGAGCACCAGCACGAGGGCCTCGCCGAGACGAGCATCGTCACCAGCGGGTACGGCGGCGAGGGCTCCTCGGTCGCCGTGCTCGGGTCGGTCGGCCCGTTGCGCATGGACTACCCCCAGACCATGGCGGCGGTCCGCGCCGTCGCCCGTTACCTCACCCGGATCCTCGCGGGCTGAGCGGCCGCCCCCGCGCGCCGACCGGCGCGCCACGCGACGGCCCGACCACGCCCCGCACGAGCAGGAAGCGAGCAGCTCGCCACGTGACCGACTACTACGAGATCCTCGGCGTCCCGAGGGACGCGACCCCCGAGCAGATCAAGAAGGCCTACCGGCGGCTGGCCCGCGAGCTGCACCCGGACGTCGCGGGCACCGACCCCGGGACGGAGGACCGCTTCAAGGACGTCTCGCGCGCCTACGACGTCCTGGGCAACACCGAGAAGCGGCGCGCCTACGACATGGGTGCGGACCCCGCGTCGCCGGGTGGCGGCATGGGCGGCGGCTTCGGATTCCAGGACATCTTCGAGACGTTCTTCGGCGCCGCCGGGGGTGGTGCGCCGCGCGGCCCCGTGCCGCGTGCCCGACGCGGGCAGGACGCGCTCGTGCGGCTCGACCTCGACCTCGCGGAGGCGGCCTTCGGGGTGCACCGCGACGTGCAGGTCGACACGGCCGTGCTCTGCCCCACGTGCGGCGGCACCTGCTGCCGGCCCGGCACGTCGCCGCGCACCTGCGAGGTCTGCGGGGGCCGCGGGTCGGTGCAGCGGGTCGCGCGCTCGTTCCTCGGGCAGGTCATGACGACCCAGCCGTGCGCCGCCTGCCACGGCTTCGGCACCGTGATCCCCGAGCCGTGCACCGAGTGCGCGGGCGAGGGCCGCGTGCGGTCGCGTCGCACGCTGTCCGTCGACGTCCCCGCGGGTGTCGACACCGGGACGCGCATCAAGCTGACCGGCCAGGGCGAGGTCGGTCCGGCCGGCGGTCCGCCGGGCGACGTGTACCTGGAGGTGCGCGAGCGCAAGCACGAGATCTTCGTGCGTCGCGGTGACGACCTGCACGCGACGCTCCAGGTGCCGATGACCGCGGCCGCGCTGGGCACGGTCCTGGCGATGGAGACGCTCGACGGCCCGCAGGAGGTCGACCTGCGGCCCGGCACCCAGCCCGGGCAGGTCATCACGCTGCGGGGGCTCGGCATCGGCCACCTGCACGTCGGTGGCCGCGGTGACCTGCACGTCCACGTCGAGGTGCAGGTGCCGACGCCCGCCGACGAGGAGCAGGCCGAGCTGCTGCGCCGGCTCGCCGTGCTGCGCGGCGAGGAGCGTCCGGAGGCGCGGCTCGCGGCCGCCAACCCGGGCATGTTCGCGAAGCTGCGCGACAAGCTCTCCGGCCGGTGAGCGCACCCGTCTTCGTCGTCGAGCCCGGGCTGCTCGACGACGTCCGGGCGGGCGGGGAGTACCTGCTGGGCGGCCAGGAGGGCCGGCACGCGGGCGTCGTGCAGCGTCGTGGGCCGGGGGAGCGCGTCGACGTGGTCGACTGCGCCGGCGTCCGCGTCGTCGGCCGCGTGCGCGCCGCGGGGGCCGAGGGCGTGCACATCGACGTCGACGAGGTCGTCGTCGAGCCGGAGCCCGCCCCGCGCCTGGTGCTCGTGCAGGCGCTCGCCAAGGGCGACCGCGACGAGATGGCGATCGAGGCCGCGACGGAGGTCGGGGTCGACGTGGTCGTGCCCTGGCAGGCCGAGCGGTCCGTCGTCATCTGGCGCGGCGAGCGTGCGCAGAAGAGTCGCGCGCGGTGGATCGGCACCGTGCGGACGGCGACCAAGCAGTCGCGACGCGCGCGCATGCCGGCCGTCGACGAGCCGCTCGACGACCGGGGTCTGGTGGCGCGGGTCACCGCGGCCGTGGCGGCGGGCGGCGTCGCCGTCGTCCTGCACGAGTCGGCGACGACCCCGCTGCACGAGGTCGCGCTGCCGGCCGCCGGTGACGTGCTCGTCGTCGTCGGCCCCGAGGGCGGCATCAGCGACCGCGAGGTCGACGACCTCACCGGTGCCGGCGCGGTCGTCTGCCGCCTCGGCCCGCACGTGCTGCGCACCTCGACCGCCGGGCCGGTCGCGCTCGCGATGCTCGCGGACCGCCTCGGCCGCTGGGGCTGACGGCCCGGACCCGGACGCGGGGTCGGCGGCGCGTGACGGGGAGTGGTGCGCCGCCGGCCCCACGGGTCCGGGGGTCAGCGGGAGTCGCTGCCCACGTGCTCGACGGCCGCACGTCCCGCCTCGAGCCGGGCGATCGGGACGCGGAACGGGGAGCAGGACACGTAGTCCAGCCCGACGGCGTCGAAGAACCGGATGGACTCCGGGTCGCCGCCGTGCTCGCCGCACACGCCGAGCGTGAGGTCGGGGCGGGTCGTGCGACCCAGCTCGACGGCGGTCCGCACGAGCGACCCGACGCCCGTGACGTCGATCGTCTCGAACGGTGACACCGAGAGCACCCCGTTGGCGGCGTACTGCGAGAAGAACGCGCCCTCGACGTCGTCGCGGCTGAAGCCCCACGTCGTCTGCGTGAGGTCGTTGGTGCCGAAGGAGAAGAACTGCGCCTGCGTGGCGAGCCGGTCCGCCGTGAGCGCCGCGCGCGGCAGCTCGATCATGCAGCCGACCGGCAGGTCCACCGTCACGCCCTGCTCGGTGCTCACCTCGGCCATGATCGTCGTCGCGCGGTCGCGGACCAGGCGCAGCTCCTGCACCGAGGCCACCAGCGGGACCATGATCTCCGCGTGCGGGTGGCCGCCGTCGGCCAGCCGGGCCGCGACCGCCTCGGCGACCGCGCGGATCTGCAGGTCGAACAGGCCGGGCACGACGAGCCCCAGGCGCACCCCACGCAGGCCCAGCATCGGGTTGGCCTCGTGCATGCGGCGCACCGCGGTGAGCAGCGTGACCTCACGCTCGTCGACGCGGCCCCGCTCGGCGGCCAGCGCGACCTTCACGGACAGCTCCGTGAGGTCGGGCAGGAACTCGTGCAGCGGCGGGTCGATGAGCCGGATGGTCGTCGGCAGCCCGTCCATCGCCTCGAGCAGGTCCGTGAAGTCCTGCCGCTGCAGCGGCAGCAGCGCGTCCAGCGCCTCCTGCCGCTCGTCGTCGTCCGTCGCGAGCACCACACGCTCGACGAGCACGCGCCGCTCGCCGAGGAACATGTGCTCCGTGCGGCACAGGCCGATGCCCTCCGCGCCCAGGCTGCGGGCGCGGGTGGCGTCCTCGGCCGTGTCGGCGTTGGCGTGCACGCGCAGCCGGCGGGTCGCGTCGGCGTGCTCCAGGATCCGGTCGACCGCCCGCACCAGGTCGCGCGTCTCCTCGTCCGGGGCCTCGTCGAGCGCGACGTCCAGACCGTCCTCGAGGTACCGCTGCACGGGGGAGGGGACGACGGGCACGTCGCCGAGGAAGACCTCGCCGCTGGTGCCGTCGATCGCGATGACCTCGCCCTCGGTGACGGTGTGCCCGCTGCGGGTGACCATGGTGCGCGCCGTGGCGTCGACGGTGAGCTCCTCGGCGCCGACGACGCACGTGCGGCCCATGCCGCGCGCGACGACCGCCGCGTGCGACGTCTTGCCGCCGCGGGCGGTGAGGACACCCACGGCGGCGATCATGCCGCCGAGGTCGTCGGGGTTGGTCTCGCGACGCACCAGGACGACGTCCTTGCCCTCGGTGGCCCACTGCTCGGCCGTCGCGGAGTCGAACACGGCCATGCCGACCGCGGCGCCGGGGGACGCGGGCATCGCCTTCGTCAGCAGCACACGGTCCGCGCCGTCGGCGGCGAACTGCGGGAACTGCAGCTGCGAGAGCTGGGCGCCGGTGACCCGGGACAGCGCCTCGTCCATCGTGATGAGGTGCTCGTCGACCAGCTGGCACGCGATGCGGAACGCCGCGGGCGCGGTGCGCTTGCCGACGCGCGTCTGCAGCATCCACAGCTTGCCGCGCTCGATCGTGAACTCGATGTCGCACAGGTCGCGGTAGTGGGTCTCGAGGCGGCGCATCGCCTGGCGCAGCTCCGCGGACGCCGCCGGGTCGACCTCCTCGAGGTCCGCGAGGGACAGCGTGTTGCGGATGCCGGCGACCACGTCCTCGCCCTGCGCGTTGACCAGGTAGTCGCCGTAGTCGCCCGTGCGGCCCGACGCGGGGTCGCGCGTGAAGGCGACGCCGGTGCCCGACGTCGGCCCCAGGTTGCCGAAGACCATCGAGCACACGTTGACCGCCGTGCCCAGGTCGTCGGGGATGCGCTCCTTGCGGCGGTACAGCCGGGCGCGGTCGGTGCCCCAGGACTCGAGGACCGCGACGATCGCCAGGTCGAGCTGCTCGCGCGGGTGCTGCGGGAACTCGCGGCCCGACCCGTCGCGCACGATCTGCTTGTACGTGTCGACCAGGGCGTGCAGGTCGGTGGCGTCGAGGTCGACGTCCGCGGACACCCCGCGTGCGGCCTTCGCCTTGTCGAGCGCGTCGGCGAACAGGTCCGCGTCGATGTCGAGGACCGTGCGGCCGAACATCTGGATGAGGCGGCGGTAGGAGTCCCACGCGAAGCGCTCGTCGCCCGAGAGCTCCGCCAGGCCCTGCACGGACGCGTCGTTGAGGCCGACGTTGAGGACCGTCTCCATCATCCCGGGCATCGAGAACTTCGCGCCCGAGCGCACCGACACCAGGAGCGGGTCGTGGAAGTCCCCCAGGCGGCGGCCCAGCTCGTCCTCGAGGTGCCGCACCGCCATGGTGACCTCGACCCGCAGCTCCGGCGGCAGCTCGCCGGTGCGCATGTAGGCGCGGCACGCCTCCGTGGTGATCGTGAACCCCGGGGGGACGGGCAGGCCCAGCCGGGTCATCTCGGCGAGGTTGGCGCCCTTCCCGCCGAGCAGGTCCTTCTGGTCCTTGTCACCCTCGCTGAAGTCCTTGACGTACCGGGCCATGGTGCTTCCTCCGTCGCAGGCACCCACCGGGCTCCGTTGCCCGGCGTCCTCGTCCCAGTGTTCTCCTGGCGCGGCGTGCGTGCCCGGGGACGAAGGGCCCAGGGGAGCCCGTGCGTGTCGGACCGGAGCCGTAGGATGGGCACGTGCCCGCAGGAGGGCACGCCTCGAGAGAAGGAGCGCACGGCACCCGCCGAGCACATGGCCGAGACCAGCCCCCAGCCCCGCGTCCCGCAGTCCCGCCACGCGCGCGTCGAGCACCGGATCACCGTCCCGACCGATGTGTCGATGGTCGAGCTGCTCGGGTTGCGCGACGAGGTGCTGCGCAGCATCGAGGACGGCTTCCGCACCGTCGACGTGCACGTGCGCGGCAACGAGGTCACGCTCGCGGGTCCGCCCGGCGACGTCGCCCTCGTCACGCGGCTCGTGGACGAGCTCATCGAGATGGCCGCCGCGGGCACGCCGCTCAGCCCCGACGTGGTCCTGCGGTCGGTGAAGATGCTGACTGCCGACTCCGGGGCGCGGCCCGCCGACGTCCTGACGTTCAACATCCTGTCCTCGCGCGGGCGCACCATCCGCCCCAAGACGCCCGGGCAGAAGGAGTACGTCGACGCGATCGCGCGCACCACCGTGACCTTCGGGATCGGTCCCGCGGGCACCGGCAAGACGTACCTCGCGATGGCGAAGGCCGTGCAGGCCCTGCAGGCGCGCGAGGTCACCCGCATCGTGCTGACACGCCCGGCCGTCGAGGCGGGCGAGCGCCTCGGCTTCCTGCCTGGGTCGCTCTCGGACAAGATCGACCCCTACCTGCGCCCGCTGTACGACGCGTTGCACGACATGGTCGACCCCGACTCGATCCCGCGGCTCATGGAGGCGGGCACGATCGAGGTCGCGCCCCTGGCGTACATGCGGGGTCGCACCCTCAACGACGCCTTCGTCATCCTCGACGAGGCCCAGAACACCTCCGTCGAGCAGATGAAGATGTTCCTCACGCGGCTCGGCTTCGGCTCCAAGGTGGTCGTCACGGGTGACGTCACGCAGGTCGACCTGCCGAGCAGCACTACGTCTGGCCTGCGGGTCGTCGAGCAGGTCCTGGCGGGCGTGGACGACATCGCGTTCTGCCGGCTGACGTCCACCGACGTGGTCCGGCACCGGCTGGTCGGCGAGATCATCGACGCCTACGCGCGGTGGGACCGCTCATGAGCGTCGAGGTGAGCAACGAGTCCGGCGTCGAGGTCGACGAGGCCGAGTTCTCCGCGCTCGGTCGGTACGTGATGGACGCGATGCACGTGCACCCCCAGGCGGACCTGTTCGTCCGCCTGGTCGACACGGGCACGATGACGGACCTGCACGTGCGGTGGATGGACGAGCCCGGCCCGACGGACGTGCTGTCGTTCCCGATGGACGAGCTGCGGCCCGGCCGCGAGGGCGAGCCGGCCGGTCCCGGGGTCCTGGGCGACGTGGTGCTGTGCCCCGAGGTCGCGGCGACCCAGGCGCGTGCCGCCGGGCACTCGACGGCCGAGGAGATGCTGCTGCTGACGACGCACGGCATCCTGCACCTGCTCGGCTACGACCACGCCGAGCCGGACGAGGAGAAGGAGATGTTCGCGCTCCAGCGCCGCCTCCTCCTGACGTTCCTGGCCGGTCGATGAGCGGCGTCCCCGTCGCCCTGCTGCTCGCGATCGCGCTGCTGGGGATCGTGCTGGCGGCCGCCCTGTCGGCCGGTGAGGTCGCCGTCCAGCGCGTGACCCGTGCCCGGGTCGCGGAGCTCGAGCACGACCGTCCCGGCGCCGCCGCGCGCGTGCGCCGGCTCGTCGACGACCCCGCCCGCGTGGCAGCGGCCGCCGCGTTCGTCCGGCTGCTGGGCGAGATGACCGCGACCGTGTGCCTCACGCTGGCCCTCAGCGCCGGCAGCCTGTCGTGGTGGGCCACCGCGCTGCTCGCGATCGCGGCGTGCGCGGTCGTCGCGTTCCTGCTCGTCCGCGTCAGCCCGCGCAGCATGGGCCGCCGCCACCCCGTCGGCGTGCTGGCGAGCCTGTCGCGCCTGCTGCTGACCGTGACGCGGCTCGCGGGCGGCGTCGGACGACGTGCGGACCCCGCCGCGTCGACGAGCGAGCAGGACGACGCCGAGCTGCGCGACATGGTCGAGCGCGTGAGCGAGTCCGACGCGATCGAGGAGAACGAGCGGGAGATGTTCCGCTCGGTCCTCGAGCTCGGGGACACCCTGACGCGCGAGGTGATGGTGCCGCGCACCGACATGATCACGACCCGCGCGAGCACGCCGCTGCACAAGGTGCTCGCGCTGCTGCTGCGCTCCGGGTTCTCGCGCGTGCCCGTCGTCGGGGAGTCGGTCGACGACGTCGTCGGCGTGCTCTACCTCAAGGACATCGTGCGGCGCATCCCGGCACCCGCCGGTGGGCGCGACGCCGGCGACGACGACCCGCTCGACGCGCCCGCGTCGTCGCTGGCACGCCCGGCGGTGTACGTGCCGGAGTCCAAGCCCGTCGACGCGCTGCTGCGCGAGCTGCGCGACGGGTCGAGCCACATCGCGCTCGTGGTCGACGAGTACGGCGGCATCGCCGGGCTCGTGACGATCGAGGACGCGCTGGAGGAGATCGTCGGCGAGCTCACCGACGAGCACGACACGAGCGCACCGGGCGTCGAGGAGATCGGCGACGGCGGCTACCGTGTGCCGGCGCGCCTCGGGCGCGACGAGCTGGGCGACCTGTTCGGCATCGAGGTGGAGGACGAGGACGTGGACACGGCGGCCGGTCTGCTCGCCAAGGCGCTGGGCAAGGTGCCGCTGCCCGGGTCGGTCGGGGAGATCCACGGCCTGCGGCTGGAGGCCGAGCGCGTCGAGGGCCGCCGCAAGCGGCTCGCGACGGTGCTGGTGCACCGGGCGGCCGACGCCGACGAGGGCACGCCCTCGACCCCCGCCCGCGGCACGTCCGCCACGGGCACCCCCGCGCGCGGCACCCCCGCCACGCGCGACCACGGCGCGGAGGCGACCCGATGACCCACCGTTCCGGATTCGCCTGCCTGGTCGGGCGGCCCAACACGGGCAAGTCGACCCTGACGAACGCGCTCGTCGGGCAGAAGGTCGCGATCACCTCGGGGCGCCCGCAGACCACGCGGCACGTCGTGCGCGGCATCGTGCACCGCGAGGACGCACAGCTCGTGCTCGTCGACACCCCCGGGCTGCACCGGCCGCGCACGCTGCTGGGCGAGCGCCTCAACGACCTGGTGCGCGACACGCTCACCGAGGTCGACGTCATCGGCTTCTGCGTGCCGGCCGACGAGCGGATCGGCCCCGGCGACCGCTTCATCACCGAGCAGCTCGCGCGCCTGTCGCAGCCCGGCCGCGCGAACACCCCCGTCGTCGCGGTCGTCACCAAGACCGACACGGTGCCGCGCGCGAAGCTCGCGGAGCAGCTCATGGCGGTCGACCAGCTCGGGGAGTGGGCCGACATCGTGCCCGTCTCCTCGCGCGACGGCTACCAGGTCGACGTCCTCGCCGACGTGCTGGTGGGACACCTGCCCGAGGGGCCGGCGCTGTACCCCGCCGGGGAGCTCACCGACGAGCCCGAGCTGGTCATGGTCGCCGAGCTCGTGCGCGAGGCGGCCCTCGAGGGCGTGCGCGACGAGCTGCCGCACTCGCTCGCGGTCGTCGTCGACGAGATCGTCCCGCGCGACCAGCCGCCGGGCGCCGACGGGCGTCCGCTGCTCGACGTGCGTGTCCACCTGTTCGTCGAGCGTGACAGCCAGAAGGCGATCGTCATCGGGCGGGGTGGGGCGCGGCTGCGCGACGTCGGCACGCGGGCCCGCACGCAGATCGAGGCGCTGCTCGGCGCCCGCGTCTTCCTCGACCTGCACGTCAAGGTGGCCAAGGACTGGCAGCGCGACCCCAAGCAGCTCGGCCGGCTGGGCTTCTGAGGTGGCGGTGACGGCGTCCGGCGCGTGGCGCCGGGTGACGCGCCTGACCGGGCGCGGCGGCCGGTCGGGACGCTCGGCGTCGGCCTACGGCCTGGTCGCCGGGGTCGCGCTCGGCGTCGTCCTGCTCGCCGTGATCGGCGCGGTGATGGGACCGCGCTGGGACCCCGTCCCGCTCGCGGACGAGATCGAGATCGGGTCGACCAGCACCGCGATCGGCGACGCGCCGCCGCTCGCCGTCCACGACGTGCGGACCGTCGAGGTGACCGTGCCGCTCGACGGAGCCAGCGTGCGCGCGCGCCTCAGCCTGCCCGTCGACGTGACGGAGCCCGCACCCGCGGTCCTCTTCGTGCACGGCGCCGGCACCGGCAGGTTCGCCCAGGCGTTCACCGCCCAGGCCCAGGCGCTGGCCGCCGCCGGCGTCGTCGCGATGGTGCCGGACAAGCGCCTCGACACGTACACCACGCGCCACCGCGACTACGTCGCGATGGCCGACGACTACCTGCGTTCCGTGGACCTGCTGCGCGACCGGCCGGAGGTCGACCCCGACCGCGTCGTCGTGTACGCCGAGAGCGAGGGCGGCTGGATCGCCCCGGTCATGGCCGCGCAGGACCCGAGGCTCGACGCCCTGGTCCTGGTCTCCTCGCCGGTGGTGCCGCCGCGGCAGCAGGCCGCCTTCGCCGTCGACGCGTACCTGCGCAACACCGGGGTGCCGCAGGCGATGTTCCGGGCGATCCCGCGGGCCGTCGGCATGTCGATGCCCGGCGGCGGGTTCGAGTACGCCGACTTCGACGTGCAGCCGTGGCAGCAGCAGGTCAGGCAGCCCGTGCTCGTCGTGTACGGCACGGGGGACGCGTCGATGCCGGTCGTGCAGGGGGCGCAGCAGATCCTCACGGACGTCGCGGTGACCGGCAACCACGACGTGACGGTGCGGTACTACGACGGTGCGAACCACGGCATGCGGGTGGACGGGGAGGTGCTCCCCGCCTTCCTGGAGGACCTGGCGGGCTGGGTGCAGGGCCTGCCGGACACGGCCGACGCCGCGCCGCGGGTGGCGGGTGCGCAGCCCGAGCAGACCTACCTCGCCGGACCCGTGCCGCAGCCGGGCTGGCTGCGCGACGGCAGCGTGCTGCTCGGGCTGGTGATCGGCGCGCTGGCGCTCCTGCTGGTCGCGTCCCTCACGGTGGGGACGACGCGCGTCGTGCAGGGCGTGACGGCCCGTCGCACCGTCGAGGACGACGCGCCGCCGCCGCCGCGGTACGCGCGCGGGGTCGCGGGCCGCCTCGCGCTCGTGGGCGGCGCGACCGTCGCGACCGCGGCCGCGCTGGTCTGGTACGTGGTGTCCGTCGCGCGGCTGGCGGTGGACTACGAGCGCAACGCGTGGGTCGTGCAGGGCGGCTGGGTCGGGGTGCGCCTGCTGGGCACCGCGGCCGTGCTCGCCGTGGTGCTGCTGGCGCGCCGCGCGCACGACGCCCAGCAGGACGACGAGGCCGTCGGACCGGGCGTCGCCCGGTTCTTCGCGATGTGGTGCGTGCTCGCAGGATCGGCCGTGCTGCTCGTGGTGCTGGCCTACTGGGGTGTGTTCCAGCTGGGCATCTGAGGGTGAACTGGACGGACGCACGTGAACCTTCGCCTCAACGTGAGGCAGCATGTGCGCCGATGACGACACAGGTCGGGACGGGGTGGTGGAGTGCGCACGTCGTGGGGTTCGGCGACGGACCGCGGACGCGTCCGTGAGGTGAACGAGGACGCGCTCCTCGCGTACCCCCCGGTGTTCCTGGTGGCCGACGGCATGGGAGGGCACGACGCGGGGGATCTCGCGAGCCGCATCGCGGTCGAGGAGTTCGCGCAGCTGGCGGGTCAGCCGTCGGCGACCTCCGACGACGTGCACGCCTGCTTCTCGCGCACGTCCTCGCGGATCCGCTCGGAGTTCACACGCGGTCGTCAGGGCGGCACGACGGTTGCGGGCGTCGCCGTCACGGAGCACGACGGCGGGTGGTACTGGCTCGTGTTCAACGTGGGCGACTCGCGCGTCTACCGCTGGTCCGAGGGCGCGCTGTCCCAGGTGAGCGTGGACCACTCGGTCGTACAGGAGCTCATCGAGGCCGGCGACCTGAGCCTCGGCGACGCCCGACGCCACCCCGAGCGGCACGTGCTGACCCGCGCGCTCGGCACCGGCGAGCCCCCCGAGCCGGACTACTGGCTGCTCCCCGCCGGCGTCGACGACCGGCTGCTGATCTGCACGGACGGCCTGACGCGCGAGCTCGGCGACGACGACATCACCCGCGTGCTCGCCGCGGTCGACGACCCGCAGGAGGCCGCCGCGCGCCTCGTGCAGGACGCCCTGGAACGCGGTGGGCGCGACAACGTCAGCGCCGTCGTCGTCGACGTCGCGACGGCCACCGCGCCGGACCAGAGCCACGCGACCGCGCCGCGATCCGCGCCCGACCTCGGGCCGCACCTGTGGGACGAGATGCTCAACGGTGCGACGCTGCCCCGGTCGTCCACGCCCACCGCCGACACGTCCACGACCCCGCCGGCGGCTCCGTCGCCGCACGACGCCCAGGAGGACCTCGCATGACCGAGCGTGCCCACCACGAGTACCAGGACGGGCCGTGGACCGCGGTCGCGGGTGACGGGTTCCTCGCGCTGGTCGAGCCGGACGCGCCGTGGCGCCTCGTCGACGGCCTGTGGCAGGTGGCGCGCCGCGACGGTGACGTGCTGGGTGCGCTCGGCGTCGTCGCGGCGGACGGTTTCGCGGCGCTGCCGAGGTTCGCGGTCGTCCGCACGGACGCGGACGGGTCGGTGCACGCCGTGCTCCGCGGGCCGGTCCGGATGCGCCTGCACGGTGCCGACGGCGTGCAGGAGATCGCGGCCGGTGACGGCGCGGTCTGGACCGAGCACCGCGCGCTGGGCGTGCAGGGCTTCGAGGTCGTCGTCGACGACGTGCCGGACGCGACATGGTGGCCCCTGGTCGGTGGCGTGGTGCGGGCCGGCGGCCTGCGCACCGGTGCCGTCGCCGACGTGGACGCGGTGCCCGACACCGCGACGCACGAGCAGCCCGTCGTGCCGGCGCCCGCGCACGTCGACGAGCCGGTCGGGTCCGAGCCGGGTGACGGACTGCCCGCCGGCACCGGGCTCACGCCGGACGTGGTCGTGGCGGACGCCGAGCCGGAGGGCGTCGAGCCGACCGCGCTGCCCGGGCCGGTGTGGCCCGACGAGCTCGAGCCGGTCGCGTCGCCCGAGCAGGCGGAGGAGCTCGACGCGGTCGCGGCTCTCGAACCGGTCGCGTGGCAGGTGCCGGCAGACGAGCTCGAGCACGTCGTCGCGCCCGAGCCCGCCGCCGAGCTCGAGCACGCCCAGCCCGAGCCCGTCGCCCAGTCCGAGCTCGTCGCCGAGCCCGAGCTCGTCGCCGAGCCTGAGCCGGTCCACGAGCCCGAGCCCGAGCTCGTGGCGGAGCTCGAGCCCGTCGTGTACTCCCCGGTGTGGCCCGCCCCGGAGGCGGAGCCCGTGGCAGCCCACGAGCCCGAGCTCGACCCGGAGCCCGCGCCCGACATCCCGTGGTGGCCGCTCGTGACGCCGGCGGGCGACGTCCCGGTCGCCGTCGCGGTCCCGGCCGTCGACACCCCCGCGCCGGCCGCGCCGCCCTCGCTCGTCGCGACGGTCGAGCCGCAGGCGCACCCCGTGCTCGAGGAGCCGGAGCCCGACGACCACGACGGCATGACGATCCTGTCGAGCGACCTCGCGCGCCTGCGCGACCGGCTGCCCGCGTGGTCGCAGGACGCCGTGCCCGGGCCGTTCCCGACGCCCGAGGCCGCGCCGCTGCCGGCCCGGCTCGTGCTGTCGACGGGGCTGGTCGTGGCCCTCGACCGCGCGGTGCTGCTCGGCCGCGCGCCGCAGGTCGCCCGGGTGACGAACCGCGAGCTGCCGCGGCTCGTGACCGTGCCGAGCCCCAACCAGGACATCTCCCGCACGCATGCCGAGGTCCGCACGGAGGGCGAGCACGTCGTCGTCACGGACCTGGACTCCACGAACGGCGTGCACGTGTCGCGCCCCGGCGAGGGCGTGCGTCGCCTGCACCCCGGCGAGCCGAGCGTGGTGGGCACGGACGAGGTGGTGGACCTCGGTGACGGCGTCACGTTCACCGTGGAGCGCAGCGCGTGACTGCTCGTCGTGAGGCGTCCGCGCCGCCGGACCTGCCCGGGTACGAGTACGTGCGCGTGCTCGGCCTGGGCGGCTTCGCGGACGTCTTCCTGTACCGCCAGCACCTGCCGCGTCGCGACGTCGCGGTCAAGGTGCTGCTCGCGGGCAGCCTCGACGACGACGTGCGCGAGCGGTTCCAGACCGAGGCCAACCTCATGGCCCAGCTGTCGCACCACCCGTCGATCGTCACGATCCACCACGCCGCCATCGCCGCTGACGGTCGGCCGTTCCTCGTCATGGAGTACTGCTCGCGCGCGGGCCTGGCCGAGCGGTACCGCGCGGAGCGCATGCCGGTCCCGGAGGTCCTGCGCATCGGCGTGCGGCTCGCGTCCGCGGTCGAGACCGCGCACCGCGCCGGCATCCTGCACCGCGACATCAAGCCCGCGAACGTCCTGACCACGGACTTCGGGTGGCCCGCGCTGACCGACTTCGGGATCGCCGCGACGACCGGCCCGGCGGCGCAGACGATGGGCATGTCGATCCCGTGGTCGCCGCCGGAGATGCTCGCGGAGCACCCCTCGAGCGACGAGCGGTCGGACGTGTACGCGCTCGCCGCGACCGTCTACTCGCTGCTGGCGGGTCGCACGCCGTTCGAGCTCCCGGGCGGCAACAACAGCGCCCAGCAGCTCGTGGCCCGGATCGAGCGGTCCCCGCTGCCGCCCGTGGGTCGCGAGGACATGCCGCCGCAGCTGCAGGCCGTCCTCGACCGTGCGATGGCCAAGCACCCGTCGCGCCGCTACTCCTCGGCGATGGCGGTCGCGCGGGCGCTGCAGGAGGTCGAGGCCGGGCTGCGGCTGCCCGTGACGCCGCTCGACCTCATCGACGAGCCGACGTCCCCGTTCGAGGCCCCGCTCGACGGGGACGACGACGCGACCCGGCTGCGCGGCATCGCGCTGCCGGGCCCGCTCCAGGTCACCGGGCTCGACGACGAGGACGCGACCCGCGCCCGCTCGGTCGTGGTGGGCCGCCCGACGCTCGTCGCACCGCCGGTGACCGCCCCGACGGCGCACGTCGGGGTGCCCGACGGGCCGCCGCCGCGACGCGGTGCGCGGGTGGTCGCGGCCGTCGCGGGGCTCGTGGTGGTCGCCGCCGTGGTCGGAGTGCTCGTCGCGACCCTCGGCGGCGCCGACCCCGTCGGGCCCATCGCGCCGACCGACGACCTGGCCGCGCCCCAGACGGGCCCCGCGGCCGCGCCCGTCCCGGCGCCCCACTCGCTCGCCGGCGTGCGCGCCGCGGACGGCTCCGTCACCTTCACGTGGCAGAATCCCGAGCCCCAGGACGGGGACCAGTATCTCTGGGGTGTGCTGGCCGCGACCGGCGAGCCGACGCTCGAGGTCGTCGACACCGAGCGCGTCACGGTCCCCGCCGACCAGGCGACGGGTGAGGTGTGCGTCCAGGTGTCCATCGTGCGGGCGGACCGCAGCGCGTCGGCGCGGCCGGCGCAGGGGTGCGCGCCGTGATGCGGTGGGACCCGCGGACGTGGCGCCGGCGACCGCTGACGACGGTCGCGGCCGTGGTCACCGTGCCGGCGATCGTGCTGACGCTCGCCCTGGTGGACCGCGGGTTCCCGCTCGCGCGCGTCGACCTCAACGACGGCGGCGTGTGGCTCACCGCGACCAACCAGCTGAGCCTGGGCCGCTACAACGTGCCGGTCGAGGAGCTCGACGGCGGCGTGGTGACCACGAGCAGCGACTTCGACGTGCAGCAGGACGAGGGCTGGGTGCTGCTCGTCGAGCCCGGGACGATCGCCGTGGTCGACCCCGCGACGGTCGCGACGACCACCCAGGTGGCGACGCCCGGCGCGAAGGTGTCGATGGCGGCCGGGCGCGTCGCCGTGGTCGACGGTGCGGGCGACACGTGGGTGCGTCAGATGTCCGAGCTGGACCTGCTCGACCTGGACGACGGCGCCCCTGACCTGCAGCTCGGCGAGGGCGGCGCGGCAGTCGTCGCACGCAGCGGCGCGGTGCTGGCGGTCGCGCCCGAGGACGGCGCGGTGACGTTCGTGCCCGCGACGCAGCCCGTCGCGCCGCAGTCGGCGGGCACCCTCGGCCCCGTCGACGTGGACGCCGTGACCGCGGTGGGCGACGAGCTCGTGGTGCTGTCCGGGAGCACCGTCAGCACGCTCGCCGGCGAGGTGACGGTCGACGACACCGACCTGGTGCTGCAGCAGCCCGGCCCCGCGGCGAGCACCGTGCTGGTGTCGGGTCGCTCGGCGGTGTGGGAGGTGCCGCTCGACGGCGGCACGCCGCGCCGGCACGACACGACCGGCTCGGGAACCCCGGCAAGACCGGTGCGCGTGGGGGAGTGCGCGTACGCGGCGTGGTCGTCGGCGATCGGCTCGTCGCTGCAGCTGTGCGACGGCGCGGACGCGCAGGTGGACGACCTCGAGGGCATGACCGCGTCCGACCGACTGGAGTTCCGCGTGAACCGCGGCCTGGTCGTGCTCAACGAGACCGCAGGTGGGCGGGTGTGGCTGCCGCAGGAGGACACCGCGGTCCGCGTCCCCAACTGGGACGACATCGTGCCCGAGGAGGACCCGGACGAGTCCGAGGAGGACTCCGAGAGCGGCGAGGTCACGCAGGAGCCCGTCACGGAGTGCAGCGAGCAGAGCTCGCCGCCCGTCGCCGTCGACGACGAGTTCGGCGTGCGCGCCGGCCGGACGCGCGTGCTGCCCGTGATCGACAACGACTCGTCGTCCGACTGCGGGATCCTCGTGATCTCCCAGGTCGACGCGCTGCCCGCGGACTTCGGCACGGTCGAGCAGGTCCGCGGGGGCCGGGCGCTGCAGGTGCACGTGCTCGCCGGCGCGACCGGCACCGCGCAGCTCCAGTACACCGTGACCGACGGCCGGGGGGTCAACGCGCCCTCGACGGCGACCGTGCGGCTCACGGTGAGCGACGGCGACGCCGCGCCCGTGCAGGTGCGCACGTCCTCGCTGACGGTCGAGACCGGCGGGCAGCTCGTCCACGGCGTGCTCGCCGACTTCCAGGACGCCGACGGCGACGACCTGCTGCTGGTCGGGGCGACCGCGGACCCGTCGGCCGGGACCGCGCGCTTCCGCCAGGACGGCGTGCTGACGTTCACCGCGGACGGCGGGGGTCTGGGACGCACGACCGTGCAGGTGCAGGTGTCCGACGGCACGAACGTCGTGGACGGCGAGGTCGTCGTCGACGTGCGCGCCGCCGGGTCGGTGCCGCCCCAGATCGACCCGGTGCACGCCGTGACCTACGTCGGCCAGGAGGTCGTCGTGCGTCCGCTCGACGCCGTCCGCTCGGCGTCGACCGAGCCGCCGCGCCTGGCAGCGGTGTCCGACGTCGTCGGCGCGACGATCGTGCCCGACCTGACGGCCGGCACGTTCGCGTTCAAGGCACCCCGCGCCGGCCCCTACTACGTGGAGTTCGTCGTGACGGCCGCGCCGCAGCAGGCGACCGGCATCGCGCGGATCGACGTGCGCGAGTGGCCCGAGCAGGCGCAGCCGCCGGTGGCCGTCCGCGACCTCGCGCTGCTGCCCGCGGGCGGCGAGGTGACGATCGACCCGCTCGCGAACGACGAGGACCCCGCCAACAACGTGCTCGTGCTGCAGTCCGTGACCACGCCCGAGGACTCCGGGCTGCAGGTCGCGGTGATCGAGCACCGGTACGTGCAGATCCGCGCCGACCGCACGCCCGACGGGCCGGTCGTCCTGGCGTACGAGGTGTCGAACGGCTCGGCGTCGGCGTTCGGCGAGATCGTCGTGCAGCCCGTCCCGCCGTCCGCGTCGTCCCAGCCGCCGGTCGTGCCCAACGTCGAGGCGACGGTCCGCGCGGGCGGCGTCGTGACGATCCCCGTGCTCGCCGGCGCGTCGGACCCGGACGGCGACCAGCTCACCGTGCTGCGGGACCTGCCGGAGCCGTTGGCCGGGGGCGACGGCCTGCTGTTCGTGTCCGGCGACGTGCTGCGGTACCAGGCGCCCGACCGCGCCCTGACGGCGCGCGCGACGTTCGCGGTCGAGGACACCGCCGGCAACGTCACGGCCGCCACGGTCACCGTGCGCGTGCACGAGTCGGACCCGGCCACCAAGTCCCCACCGCGGCCGCAGGACATCGAGGCGCGCGTGTTCGAGGGCGACACCGTGCGCATCCCGGTGCCGCTCGTCGGGATCGACGACGACGGCGACGGCGTGACGCTGCTCGGTCAGGCGTCGGCGGCAACCCTCGGGCGGGTCACCGAGGTCGGCGCGGACTGGATCGAGTACGAGGCGTTCCCCGGCTCGCGCGGCACCGACACGTTCACGTACGCGGTCGAGGACTGGGTGGGCCAGCGGGCCGTGGCGACCGTCCGGGTCGGCATCGCGCCGCGCCCGTCGGGCGCCTCGGGCGTGGTCGCGGTCGACGACGCCGTGACCCTGCGGCCGGGGCAGCGCGTCGAGGTGCGCGTCCTGGCCAACGACATCGACTCCACGGGCCGCGAGCTCGCGCTCGACTCGATCGAGGTGCCCGAGGGCGTCGAGGCGGCGATCCAGGGTCGGCGCATCGCCGTCACGGCGCCGACGTCCCCGGGCGTGGTGCAGATCCAGTACCTCGTGACGAACGACGGCGGCGGCCGCGACTACGGCGTGCTGACGGTGACGGTGACGGACGACGCGCCCGTCGAGCCCCCGATCGCCCGGGACGTGCTGGTCCCCGCGATCGACACGCTCGGCAAGACCGAGGTCTCGGTCGACGTGCTGGCCGTGGCGCAGAACCCGTCCGGGCCGCTGTCGGACCTCGTCGTGTCGGTCCCGGCGTCCCATGCGGACGTCGCGCGGGTAACGGAGGACGGCGACGTCGTCGTGACGCTCGTCGACTACTCGCAGACGGTGCCGTACCGCCTGGTCAACAGCACCGAGCCGTCGGCGAACGCGTACGCGTTCATCACGGTCCCGGCGCTCGGGTTCTTCCCGCCGCAGCTGCGTCCGCGGGCCCCCGAGCTGCGGGTCGCGAGCGGTGAGCAGCTGGTGATCCCGCTCGCCGAGCACGTGCAGGTCGCCCCGGGCCGCGAGCCGAGCATCGCGGACCCCACCCAGGTCACCGCGGCGCGCTCCGACGGCTCCGAGCTGGTCCGCGACGCGGGCACGATCGTCTTCACGTCGGCCGCGGGCTACGCAGGGCCCGCGTCGATCACGGTGCCCGTCACCGACGCGACGGGTGCGTCCGACGCGTCCGCGCGGACCGCCCTGCTCACGCTCCAGATCACGGTCTACGCCGTCGACGACTACCCGCCGACGTTCGACGCCCCGACGGTCGAGGTCGAGGCGGGAGCGGCGGCCACCACGCGCGTCGACCTGCTCGCGCTGACGCGCGGTCCCGAGCAGGCCGACGGTGAGGCGACCGCAGCCGACCGCTACGGATTCCGGTCGGTGTCCGGGGTCCCGGCCGGGTTCGCGGCCGTGCTCGAGGGCACCGACCTGCTGGTCTCTGCGGACGCGACCACCCCCAAGGGCACGACCGGGCGGCTCGAGCTGCAGCTGACCTACGGTCGCACCGGCGTCATGGACGTCGGCGTCGACCTGCGCGTCATCGCCAGCACGCGTCGCACCGCGACCGTCCAGAACTTCACCGTGGACGACGGCGCGCAGGGCCGGGAGACGACGGTCGACGTGCTGGAGGGCTCGTTCAACCCGTTCCCCGACCAGGGACCTCTCACGGTCGTCGGCGCGGTCGTCGAGACCGCCGGCGCGGGCACGGCCGGCGCGACGTCGGGCACGGTCTCCGTGCGTCCGAGCGCCACCTTCATCGGCCAGATGGTCGTGCGGTACCGCGTGCGCGACGTGACCGGCGACCCGGGCCGCGAGGTCGAGGGGCGCGTCACGGTCCGCGTGAGCGGCGTGCCGCTCGCACCGGCGCCGCCGCGCATCGGCGAGATCCGCGACCGCACGGTCGTGCTGTCGTGGACCGCGCCGGACAACCAGGGCGAGCCGATCATCGAGTACCGGGTGACCGCCCCCGGAGGCATCGCCCGGACCTGCGTGAGCACGACGTGCACGATCGACGGCCTGACCAACGACGTCGAGTACACGTTCACCGTCGCGGCCCGCAACCGCGTCGGGTGGTCCGCGGAGTCGCCGGCGTCCGCGCCCGCACGCCCCGACGCGGTGCCGGACATCCCCGGGTCGCCGCGGCTGGTGTTCGGCGACCAGGCGGTCACGGCCTCGTGGGCGGCGCCGGTCTCGAACGGCTCGCCCGTGACGAGCTACACCGTCGAGATCAGCCCGTCGCCCGAGTCGGGCGCAGCCAGCCGGACCACCACGTCCACGTCGTACACGTTCGACCGGCTGCGCAACGGTGTCGCGTACTCGGTGCGGGTCCGCGCGCACAACAAGGCGCCGGAGCCGAGCGGGTGGAGCGCGTGGTCGGCGACGGAGATCCCTGCGGCGGCCCCTGGTGCGCCACGCGACCTGTCCGCAACCCGGGAGAACACTGCGCTCGGGGGGCAGATCACCGTCCGCTGGGGAGACACCGTGTCCAACGGCGACGCCATCCAGGGCTACCAGCTCGTGATCAGCGGTGGCGCCGGAGCCGGCACGTTCTCGCTGGGCGCGGACGCGCGCTCCTACCCGTTCACGGGGGCGGCCAACGGGGTCGAGTACACGTTCGGGCTCCGGGCGTACAACAAGGCCGGTAGCGGTGAGGTCGCCACCACGACCGCCGCCACCTACGGACTCCCGGGTGCGCCGGGTACGCCGACCGCGACACCCCAGATCGGGCAGGGGTCGGTCCGGCTCGCGTGGGCTCCGGCGGACCCCAACGGGTCAGCCGTCCAGCAGTACGTCGTGCGCGTGATCGCGGCGGGCGAGGACCGAACGCTTGACGCAGGGTCTGGTACGTCCACGCTGGTGGGCGGCCTGACGGGCGGAAAGGACTACTCCTTCACCGTGACAGCGCGGAATGCGCAGGGAGAGGGTGCGGCGAGCGGTGCCGGGACCGCGACGCCATCCGTCCCACCAGGCCAGCCCTCGGTCTCTCCGCCGGAGGTGGCCACGACAGGCACCGCCAACAGGCCGTCGACGCTCCGGATCCGCTGGAACGGCGTCGTGGCAGGTTCGACGTCCGCCGTCACCTATCACTTCGTCGTCAGGGGCCCCGGCGGCGAGATCGAGCGGTCGACCGACCAGACCGAGGCCACGGTGGACGTCAGCGGGTGGAACTTCAGCCCGCTCGGCTCGTCCGTCTCCGTCGAGGTCCGTGCCACGACGTCGGTGGGGGGTCAGGAACTGACCGGTGGGACCGGGTCGGCCAGCGCGAGCATCGGTCGCTGGGGCAACGCACCCGGAACCCCGACCACCCCTGGGCTCATCGCAGATGACGCAGCCGCGCCGAGCTTGCTCACAGCCACGTGGTCCCCTCCGGCGGACGGCGGTGTCGCGATCTCGGGCTATCGCGTGCGCTGGCGCGTCGTCGCCGCGGGCGGGGGTGAGCGTGTCCGCGAGTGGGACCGCGATGCGTCCGCGACGCAGGATGAGCGGTCGATCGGTGAGCTCGGGCTTGCCGCAGGGGACACGGTCGCCGTCTCGGTCCGTGCCACGAACTCGGTCGGCGACGGTGGTTGGTCTGCGGAGGCGACCTATACCGTCCCCACGGCACCGGACCCCGAGCCACCGGACCCGCCCGCGCCCGGAGGCGACGGATGACGCCCCCCGCGCCCCGCCGACCGACCCACCCCCTGGACTGGAGCCCCCGCAGATGACCCCCGAGCAGACCACCTGGTTCGCCGAGACCTTCGACGCGCTCGTGGCCAACGTGGGGCAGGCGCTCCTCGGCAAGGACGAGACCATCCGTCTCGTGCTGACGGCGATGCTGGCCGACGGGCACGTGCTGCTGGAGGACGCCCCCGGCACCGGCAAGACGTCGCTGGCCAAGGCGATCTCGGCGACCGTGCAGGGCTCGCACCACCGCATCCAGTTCACGCCGGACCTGCTGCCCTCCGACGTGACCGGCGTGACGATCTACGACCAGTCGTCGCAGCGGTTCGAGTTCCACCCGGGGCCGATCTTCGCGTCCGTCGTGCTGGCGGACGAGATCAACCGCGCGTCGCCCAAGACGCAGGCGGCGCTGCTCGAGGTCATGGAGGAGGCGAACGTCACCGTCGACGGCGTGACCCACCCCGTGGGGCGGCCGTTCATGGTGATCGCCACGCAGAACCCCATCGAGCAGGCCGGCACTTACCGGCTGCCCGAGGCCCAGCTCGACCGGTTCCTGCTCAAGACGTCGCTCGGCTACCCGGACCGGGCGTCGTCGGTCGAGATCCTCGCCGGTGCGAAGGACCGCACGACCGCGCTGCGCCCCCGCATCACGACGCAGGCGGTCGGCACGATGTCGGACCTCGCGCTGACCGTGCACGTCGACGACGCGGTGCTCGACTACGTCGCGCGCCTGCTCGAGGCGACGCGCGACGACGCCCAGACGTCGCTCGGGGCCAGCATCCGCGGCGGGCTCGCACTGGTGCGGTGCGCCAAGGTGCGCGCAGCGTCCGACGGCCGCGACTACGTCCTGCCCGACGACATCAAGGCGCTCGCGCAGTCGGTGCTCGCGCACCGCATCATGCTGGACTCGGAGGCCGAGTTCGCCGGGGTGACCGCGACCGAGGTCGTCGCGCGCGTGCTGGGGCAGGTCACGCCGCCTGCCCTGCGGCAGGGCTGAGCCATGGGTCTGCGCGTCGCGCCCCTCGGGTGGGGGGTCGCCGTCCTGGCGCTCGTCGCCCTCGTGGCGGGACGCCTGCTCGGCTGGGGCGAGCTCGCCGCGCTGGGTGTGGCGCTGCTCGGTGTGGTCGTCGTGTCGCTCCTCATGACCGTGGGGCGCACGCGCTACCGCGTCGTGCTCGACCTGGCGGACCACCGCGTGCGCATCGGGCAGCGCGCCGTCGGGCGTGTCGACGTGCACAACGCGGCCCGGCGCCGGTCGCTCCCGTCGCAGGTCGACCTGCCGGTGGGGGACCGCGTCGTGGAGCTCTCCGTGCCGAGCCTGCCGCCGGGCGGCGGCCACGACGACCTGTTCGCGGTGCCCACGCACCGGCGCGCCGTGATCGTCGTGGGACCCGTGGTCTCCCGCCGCGGCGACCCGCTGGGCCTGCTGCAGCGCCGCCTGCGGTGGACCGAGCCGGCCGAGCTGTTCGTCCACCCCGAGGTCGTCGCGCTGGGCGGCGCCAACGCGGGGCTGCTGCGTGACCTCGAGGGTCAGGCGACGCGCGACCTGTCCGACTCCGACCTGAACTTCCACGCGCTGCGTGACTACGTGGCCGGCGACGACCGCCGCTACATCCACTGGCGCACCACGGCACGCCGCGGGAAGCTCATGGTCAAGCAGTTCGAGGACACGCGCCGCACCCTCACCTCGATCGCGCTCGCGACCGCCGTCGGCGACTACGCCCACCCCGACGAGCTCGAGCTGGCCGTCTCGGTCGCCGCGTCGGTCGCCGTGCAGGCGATCCGGGACGAGCGGGACGTCGAGGTCCTCGCGGGTGCGGGCCGGCTGCGCACCGGGACGCCCCCGCTGCTGCTCGACGACTGCGCGCGGCTGTCCTGGTCGCCCGCGGGCGCCGGGGTCGTGCTGCTGGGGCGCCGTGTCGTGCGCGAGACGCCGGACGCGTCCGTCGCGTTCCTCGTGACCGGCGGGGCCCCGTCGGACGCGGACCTGCGGCTCGGGGCCCGCGCGCTGCCCACCGGCACGCGCGCGGTCGTGATCCGCTGCGCGCTCGACCAGGACGTCGCGGTCCGCACGCAGGGCGCGCTGACGCTCGCGACCGTCGGGAGCCTCGCGGACCTGCCGCGGGCGCTGCGCCGGGTGGTCGGATGAGCGCCGCGGCACCCGGGGGCGGGCGATGAGGCCGGGACAGCGGATCGGTGTGCGCGAGCCCGCGGACGCCGTGCGCGACGTGCTCGTGCTGCTGGTCGCGGTCGGCCTGGCGCTGACGCCCCTGCTGCCCGCCTACGGCACCGCGGCGGTGCTGCCGGCGCTGGTGGGCGGGGTCCTGCTCGGCGCCGGCGTCGCGGTGGTCGGTGCGCTGCGCCGGTGGTCGGCGCTCGTGGTGGTCGCGGTCCTCGTCGGCGTGTACGCCCTGGCAGGGGGAGCGCTCGCGGCGCCGTCGACGACGATCGGCGGCGTGCTGCCGACTCCCGCGACGTTCGTCGCGCTGGCCCGCGGCGCGGCGTCGACGTGGAAGCAGGTCCTCACGCTGCAGCCGCCCGTGGGCACCGCCGGCACGCTGCTCGTCGCGGCGTTCCTGCTCGCGCTCGTCGGGACCGCCGCGGCGCTGTCGCTGACGCTGCGCGTGCGCCGCGCCGCGGTGGCCGCGGCCGCCGGGCTCGTGCCGCTGCTCGTCCTGGTCGGCGCCGTCGCGCTGGGGACGCGGCAGCCCCCGGTGCCGCCGACCGTGGCGGGCACGCTGCTCGCGGCGCTGCTGCTGACGTGGGCGGCGTGGCGGACGGGGTCGTGGCGGCCGCGGCGTCTCGTCGCGACCGGTGTGCTGGCGGTGGTCGCGGCCACGGGCGGCCTGCTGGGCGGTCCGCTGGTCGTCGCCGACCAGCCGCGCGTCGTCGTCCGCGACGAGATCGTGCCGCCGTTCGACCCACGCGACTACCCGAGCCCCCTGGCCTCGTTCCGCCGCCTGGTCAAGCTCGACGAGACGGTGCTGATGACCGTCGACGGGCTGCCGCAGGGTGCGCGGGTCCGGCTGGCGACGTTCGACCGGTACGACGGCGTGGTGTTCAACGTCGCCGGTGACGGGTCGGCGCAGGCCTCGGGCGAGTTCCGGCGCGTCGGCGACCGGCTCGACGTCGCGGTGCGGGGCGAGTCGGCGCGCGTCGAGGTCACGGTCGGGGCGTTGCAGGGCGTGTGGCTGCCGACCGTCGGGCAGGCCCGTTCCATCGACCTCGGACGCGTCACCGGGGACCTGCGGTACAACGACGCGACTGGTGCCGCGGTCCTCACGTCGGGGGTGCGCGAGGGCATGACCTACACGCTGGACGTGGTGGTGCCCACCGTGCCCGACGACGAGACGATCGGCGGGGCCGCCCCGGGGCCCGTCGTGCAGCCGGCGCCGAGCGGCGTGCCGCAGGCGGTCGTCGTCGCCGCGGCCGACATCGCGCGCGACGCGGGCACACACGTCCAGGTCGCCCGCGCGATCTCGACGCAGCTGGCGGAGCAGGGCTACTTCAGCCACGGCCTGACCGACGCGGGCGACCACCCCTCGCTGGCCGGTCACGGCGCCGCGCGCCTCGCGGACCTGCTGGCGGGCGAGGTGACGGTCGGCGACGGCGAGCAGTACGCGGCGGCCGCGGCGCTCATGATCCGCGAGATGGGGCTGCCCGCGCGCGTCGTGCTCGGCTTCGACCCCGGGTCCGGCGACGACGACGAGGGCGACGGCGAGGTCGTCGTGCCGACCGACGAGGACGGTGCCGTCGAGATCCGCGGACGCGACGTCCAGGCGTGGGTCGAGGTGGCGTTCGCGGGGCACGGCTGGGTGCCCTTCGACGTGACGCCGCCGCGCTCGCGCACCCCCGAGCAGGAGCAGGAGGAGACGGACACCGACCCGCAGCCGCAGGTCGTGCAGCCGCCCGCCCTGCCGCCCGACCGGGTCACGCCCCCCGACGACGACACCGAGCAGCCGCAGGCAGAGGACCCGGCCGCCGACGACTCCGGGCTCGCGACGTGGCTGCGGATCGCGGCGTGGACGGGGATCGGGCTCGGTGGCGTCCTGGTGCTGCTGTCCCCGTTGCTCGTGGTGGTCGCGCTGAAGGCGCGGCGGCGGCGGCGTCGACGCCGGGCCGCGGACCCGGTGCGCCGGGTCGCGGGCGGGTGGGACGAGGTCGTCGACACCGCACGCGACATGGGCGGGGTACCGCCGGCTGCCGCGACGCGCCGGGAGACGGCGCGCGACTGGTCCGCCACCCTCGCAGGCCGCCACCCGGCGGTCGCGGCGCGGGTCGAGGCGCTCGCGCGCCGCGCCGACCGCGCGGTGTTCGCCGCCGGCACGCCCGACAGTTCCGAGGTCGAGGCGTACTGGGCGGACGTCGACGCGACCGTCGGGGCGCTGCGGCGGACCCTGCCGTGGCGCGGGCGCGTCCGGACGCGGGCGTCGCTGGCGTCGTTGCGGCGGGCGGCGCGGTCGCAGCCGCGTCCACCGCGCACGCGGGCCGCGCGACCGCCCGCGACGACGCAGAGCCAGACCCGCACGACCCGCCGAGCCCGCCGAGGTGAACGATGACCGTCCGACCAGCGACCGACCTCGACGACCGGCCGGCCGGCCTGGGCCGGCGGTTCCTCGCGGTGCTCGTCGACCAGGTGGTCGTGCTGCTGCTGGGCGGCGGCGTGGTGCTGGCCACGGCGCTGCGGGCGGTCGCGGCCGTGCGCGACGGCGTCGACCAGGTCCCCGTCGTGCCTGCCCCCCTGCTGGTGGCGGGGACGCTGCTCGCGCTGGCCGTCACGGTGGCGCAGTGGCTCGCGCACGGGCGGTACGGCTGGACGCTGGGACGACGCCTGCTCGGGGTCCGGACCGTCGACGTGCACAGCCGGCGCCCGATCGGCCCGGGCCGGGTCCTCGTGCGCGGGCTGGTCGTCGCGGCCGGTGCGCTCGTCCTCGCGGTGGGTCACCTCGTGGTGCTCCTGTCGCCGTTGCTCGACCGGACCGGCCGACGGCGGGGGTGGCACGACCGCGCCGTCGACGCCGAGGTGCTGCGCGTGAGCGCGACGCGGGCGACGGGTGCACGCGGGACGACCGCGGCGCCGGTGCGCCGCGCGGCGGCCCGCGCCGGGAGCGGCCGGGCGGGTGGCAGCCCCGAGGCTTCCGACGAGCCGTTCCGGCCCCCGGCGCCCCCGGCCGACGCGTCGCCAGCAGCGGGTGCGGCAGCCCGGCCTGCCGCCGCAGCACCCGTCACGTCCGCGACGCCACCGCCGCCCGCGACGCCCGCGGGTGGCCTGGTGCTCGCGCCGCTGCACCCGCAGCGCGCGGCGCCGGACCTCGACACCCGGGCGATCCCGGTCGTGCGGGCGGCGCCGACGCTCGCGTTCGGCCTCGCACCCGAGCTCGAGCTGACGCGCCCGGCGGCCCCGCGTGCCGACGTGGTGCCCGAGCCGCGGGCGGCGACGTCGCCCGGTCTGCGCGTCGCGCTCGACGACGGCCGCGTGCTCACCGTCGAGCGGCTCGCGCTCGTCGGACGCAACCCGTCGCCGGGGGCCGAGGTGCAGGTCGTGCGCGTCGTGGACCCGACCCGCTCGGTCTCCAAGACGCACCTGCAGCTCGCGGTCGACGGCGCCGGCGGCTCCTGGGTCGTGGACCGCGGCTCGACCAACGGGACGGTCGTGACGCTGCCGGACGGGGGGCAGGTCGTGTGCCGCGTGGACCACCCGGTCCGGCTGCGCGAGGGCGCGGTCGTCGTGTTCGGCGACCGGTCCCTGCGGGTCGTGGCGATGCCCGCGCCGCGGTCGGGTCCGGCCCCGACCCGCTAGCGCGCCGGGTCGGTGCCCGCCCGCGCGACGAGGGCGCCGAGTGCGTCGAGCACGCGCTCCAGGCCGAAGCGCCACGCGTGCTCGGCGCTGTACGGGGCGTCCATGGCCGCGCCGGCGGCCGCTCCGACGCGGCGGGCGAGCGCGTACCGCTCGCCGACGTAGCCCGTGAGCCGCTCGCTCCACGCGGACCAGACGAGTGCCATGTCCGCGGCGTGCGGGTCGGGTCGGCGGGCCCGTGCGGACGCGCGGACGAAGTCGGACAGGAACGTCAGGGCCGCGTCGCGGTCGACGTCGCCCAGGCCGGTGCCGTCGAACGCGTGCAGCTGGTGGTCGTAGGCGGCGATCGTGCCGGGGCCGAACGCGGTGCGCTGGTCGGTGACGTCGAGCAGCCACGGGTGGGCGTCGTAGAGCGCGAGGTCGGCGTCGGCCACCTGCCGCACGCGGTCGCGCCAGGTGCCGGTGCCAGTGGGCCGTGCCTGGCGCGCCCGGACCGTGTCGGCCATGAGGACGAGGAGGTCGTCGCGCGACCCGACGTGCGTGTAGAGCGCGTTGGCGGCGACACCGAGGCGGGCACCGAGCCGGCGCACGCTCACGGCGTCCAGCCCGTCGTCGTCGGCCAGGGCGACGGCCTCCTCGACGCACCGCGTCGTCGTCACCTTGGACCGCGGACCGCGCGCCCCGGCGGCGGGGGCGGCGGGGTGGTCGCGCCACAGCAGGTCGACGAGCTCGCGTGCCATCGGTCCTCCGGGAATACAACGCTGAGCGGATACCTTGTACGGTGCACAAGATACCCCTTTCGAGAGGAACCATCATGCGCATCACCGCCTCCGCGCTGTCCCTGAACGTCGCCGACCCGGCGGCGTCGGCCGACTTCCTGCTCACCCACCTCGGCTTCACGCAGGAGATGTCCGCCGACGGCTTCATCGCCGTCACCCACCCGGACACCGGCTTCAACGTCGCGCTGCTGCGCACGGGGCTGGCGACGTTCAAGCCCGCACGGATCGCCGGCCCCGCCGGTGAGGGCCTGTTGATCGCGTTCGTCGTCGAGGACCTCGACGCGGAGTACGCCCGGATCGCGGCCGCCGGTGCGGAGGTCGTGACCGCCCCCGAGACCGAGCCGTGGGGCGAGCGGTACTGCCAGTTCGCGGACCCCAACGGCATCGTGTGGCAGCTCGTCCAGTGGGTCGAGCAGCCGGACGGCCCGGGCCTGGACGTGTGACCTAGGCTCAGGTCATGGGTGCGGTGCGCCCGGCCTCACGGATGCGGCCGGTCGAGCTGGTCGACGACGACGAGGACGCGGGTCCCGCGTCCCCGTCGTCGCGCGCCCACCACCACGGTGACGACGGGACGGGCGGACCGGGACCGGACGGCACCGACCGCGAGCCCGCGGACACCGGCGACGGACGGCGCTGGTGGCCCTGGCTCGTCGGCGTCCTCGTGGTGGCGGTCGTGGCCGGGGCGATCGCCACGTCCGTCGCCGAGCGCGCCGCCCGCGAGCGGGCCGACCTGCTCGGGGCGCTGCCGGGCGTCGTGCGACCCCTCGAGGCCGTGCCGACGACCCTGTGGCGCGTCCGGGCCGACGGCCCGACCCCGGTGCTGGCCGCGGGCGGCGCGATCGTCACGGTCTCGGGCGCCGGCGGACGCTGGGTCGTGCGCTCGTCCGCGGCGGCCACGGGGGAGGTGCGGTGGGAGGTACCCGTCGTCGAGCCGGCCGGTGCGGGTTTCGAGTCGGTCGCGGTCGCGTGCTCCGCGGGTGCCGATCCCGACGCGGTGCTGCTGTGCGCCTGGACCGAGCCGAACGTCGTGTACGGAAGCGCGGGGGAGTCGACCCCGTACGTCCCCCCGATGCGCTTCCTCGCGCTCGACCCGGCGGACGGTGCCCCACGCGGCTCGTGGGAGCACGACGGCACCGTGCTGGGCGTCGTGCGCCATGCGGACGACGTCGTCGTGGCGACGGGTCTGGAGGACCGCCGCGTCCGCGTCGAGCGGCGCGACGGGATCGACGGGACGGTGCAGTGGTCCTGGACCTCGACGGCCGCGCTGGTCGACAACGGCGGTGTCCGCGCGGCCCCGTCGCTCGTGGGTGACGGCGACGTCGTCGCACTCGTCGCGATCTCCACGGCCGTGCTCGACGCCCGCACGGGTGCCGTGCTGATCGACGGCCCGCCCGGCCGGGTCATCCTCGTCAGCGGGCTGCCCGACGGCGGGTTCGCGACGTGGGCGTCGGCGCTCGGCGGGCACCTGCGCGACGCCGACGGCACCGAGCGCGCACCGGTGCACGCCCTGCCGGTCGACGTCGTGGGTGACGGGTCGCTCGACGAGATCCTGCTCGACTGGGGCAACAAGGTGCTCGCGACGCAGCCGGCCGACGGCGCGACGGTCTGGTCGACGTCGACGTCGATGTCGCCGGTCGCCGTGGTCGACCGCACCGTGGTGATGGCCGGCGAGGCGTCGGTCGGGGCGGTGGACGGCGCCGACGGCAGGATCCTGTGGGAGCAGGAGCTCACCGTGGAGCTGCGTTCGCACCCCCTGACCGACGGCGTCCACGTGCTGGTCCCCGAGCCGCTCGGGTCGCTGGGCCAGGTGCTCGTCGCGCGCGGCCTGCGCGACGGTGTCGAGGCGTGGCGCATCGCCCTGCCGCCCGACCTGGTCGAGGTCCGTGCCGTCGCCGGCCGGGTCGTCGCCCTGACCCCGACCGACGTGGTGGTGCTGGGGTGAGGTCCGACCGACGGGCGTCGGCGGGTTGCGGGGCGGGGCGCACGCGGGGGTATGGTCGTGCCGTGCGTGCACGCTCGCTGCTCCTTCGTCGCCGCGACGAGGCCCTCTAGGCCGGCTCCTCGTCGCGGTGTGTGTCGTGCCCGGCTGAGCCCCGCCGAGACCCCGTGACGAAGGATCCCCGATGAGCAGCCTGAGCCCCACGTCCCCCGCGCCGATCACCCCGGCGCCCAGCGTCGAGCGCAACCCGCAGCAGCCCTCGGGCATGCCGGTGCACCGCTACCGCCCGTTCCACGAGCAGATCCGCGTCGACCTGCCCGACCGCACCTGGCCGGACCGGCGCGCGACGCGCGCCCCGCGGTGGTGCGCGGTCGACCTGCGCGACGGCAACCAGGCCCTGATCGAGCCGATGAACCCGGCACGCAAGCTCGAGATGTTCGAGCTGCTGGTCGACATGGGCTTCAAGGAGATCGAGGTCGGCTTCCCGTCGGCGTCGCAGACGGACTTCGACTTCGTCCGGATGCTCATCGAGGAGGACCGGATCCCGGGTGACGTCGTCATCCAGGTGCTGACGCAGGCGCGCGAGCACCTCATCGAGCGCACGTACGAGGCGATCGCGGGCGCCAAGCAGGCGATCGTCCACCTGTACAACTCCACGTCCGTGCTGCAGCGCGAGGTCGTGTTCCGCTCGGACGAGGACGGCATCGCCGACATCGCCGTGTCCGGCGCGCGGTTCTGCAAGAAGTACGAGGAGCTGGTCCCGGACACCGACGTGTTCTACGAGTACAGCCCCGAGTCGTACACGGGCACCGAGCTGGAGTACGCGGTGCGGGTCTGCAACGCCGTGCTCGACGTGCTGGAGCCGACCCCCGAGCGGCCCGTCATCATCAACCTGCCCGCGACGGTCGAGATGGCGACGCCCAACGTCTACGCGGACTCGATCGAGTGGATGGGCCGCCACCTGCGCTACCGCGAGTCCGTCGTGCTGTCCCTGCACCCGCACAACGACCGCGGCACGGCCGTGGCGGCCGCCGAGCTGGGGTACCTGGCCGGTGCCGACCGCATCGAGGGCTGCCTGTTCGGCAACGGCGAGCGCACCGGCAACGTCGACCTGGTGACCCTCGGCCTGAACCTCTTCAGCCAGGGCATCGACCCGCAGCTGGACTTCTCCGACATCGACCGCATCCGCCGCACCGTCGAGCGCTGCAACCAGATGCCGGTGCACGAGCGCCACCCGTACGGCGGTGACCTGGTCTTCACCGCGTTCTCCGGGTCCCACCAGGACGCGATCAAGAAGGGCCTGGACGCCCTCGAGGTCCGGGCGGCCACCGTGGGCAAGGACGTCGGCGACGTCGAGTGGGCCGTGCCGTACCTGCCGATCGACCCGAAGGACGTCGGCCGGTCGTACGAGGCGATCATCCGGGTCAACTCCCAGTCCGGGAAGGGCGGGATCTCCTACCTGCTGAAGTCCGAGAAGGACCTGGACCTGCCGCGCCGGCTCCAGATCGAGTTCTCGCAGGTCGTGCAGCGGCACACCGACCAGCACGGCACCGAGGTCACGGCCGACCAGCTGTGGTCGATCTTCAGCGACGAGTACCTGCCCGCGACCCCCGACGGCCCGCTGGAGCCCTGGGGGCGGTTCGCCCTGCGGGGGACGCGCGCGACCAGCACCGAGGGCGGGCAGGACACGCTCGAGGTGGACCTCGTCGACCGCGGTGTCGACATGACCCTGCGGGGTGTCGGCAACGGCCCCGTCGCGGCGTTCGTCGCGGTGCTGCGCCAGGTCGGCGTCGAGGTCGCCGTCCTCGACTACGCGGAGCACGCGCTGTCGGCCGGCGGCGACGCGGCGGCGGCCGCCTACGTCGAGTGCGCGATCGGCGACGACATCCTGTGGGGCGTCGGCATCGACCCGTCGATCACGACGTCCTCGCTCAAGGCGATCGTCTCGGCCGTGAACCGGCACGAGCGCTGAGGCACCCGCACGTCACCCCCGCCGCGGCCGCGCGCCGCGGCGGGCGGTGTCGGCGGTGCGGGGGACAATGAGCCGGTGAGCCTCTACCGCGACGAGGCGATCGTGCTGCGCACCCACAAGCTGGGCGAGGCCGACCGCATCGTCACCCTCCTGACACGCGAGCACGGCAAGGTGCGCGCGGTCGGCAAGGGCGTGCGTCGCACGACGTCGCGGTTCGGGTCCCGGCTCGAGCCGTTCATGCACATCGACGTGCAGCTGAGCACCGGGCGCAACCTCGACGTCGTCACGCAGGTCGAGACGCTCGGGGCGTACGGGCGCCAGGTCTGCGAGGACTACGCGTTGTACACCGTGGGCACGGTGATGCTCGAGACGGCCGAGCGGCTCGTCGAGGCGGAGCGTGAGCCGTCGGTGCAGCAGTACCGGCTGCTCGTCGGCGCCGTGCGTGCGCTGGCCACCCGCACGCACGCCGCCGGGCTGGTGCTCGACTCCTACCTGCTGCGGGCGCTCGCCGTCGCCGGCTGGGCCCCGAGCTTCACCGACTGTGCGCGCTGCGGCGCGCTCGGGCCCCACCACGCGTTCGCCCCGGCGGTGGGGGGCGCGGTGTGCGGGGCGTGCCGCCCGCCCGGCGCCGCGGCTCCGGCGCCGGAGACGTTCCTGCTGCTGGCCGCGCTGCTGTCGGGCGACTGGGACGTCGCCGACGCGAGCGCCGAGCGGCACCGGGCCGAGGGCAACGGGCTCGTCGCGGTGTTCTGCCAGTTCCACCTGGAGCGGCGGCTGCGCTCGCTGCCCATGGTGGAGCGGGTCTGACCGACCGACCCGTCGCACGACGCCCGGGTGGCACGATGTCGGTGTGCCACGCGAGACCGTCCCGCCCTACCCGCACCCCTCCGGTGCCCGGCCGCCGCAGATCCCCCGGGAGCTCGTGCCGCGGCACGTGGCGATCGTCATGGACGGCAACGGCCGCTGGGCGAACGCCCGCGGGCTGCCCCGCGTCGAGGGCCACCGGGCGGGGGAGGCGTCGCTCCTGGACGTCGTGGCCGGGGCGATCGAGATCGGCGTCCAGCACGTGTCGGCGTACGCGTTCTCGACGGAGAACTGGTCGCGCTCGCCGGACGAGGTCCGCTTCCTCATGGGCTTCAACCGCGACGTCCTGCGTCGGCGCCGTGACCTCATGGACTCCTGGGGCGTGCGCGTGCGCTGGGCGGGACGTCGGCCGCGCCTGTGGCGCTCGGTCATCACCGAGCTCGAGGTCGCCGAGCAGCAGACGATCGAGAACACGACGTGCACGCTGACGATGTGCGTCAACTACGGGGGCCGCGCCGAGATCGCGGACGCGGCGCAGGCCATCGCGCGCGAGGTCGCCGCGGGCCGGCTCAAGCCCGAGCGCGTGACCGAGAAGACCGTGCAGCAGTACCTCGACGAGCCGGACCTGCCCGACGTCGACCTGTTCCTGCGCTCGTCGGGGGAGCAGCGCATCTCGAACTTCATGCTGTGGCAGTCGGCGTACGCCGAGATGGTGTTCCTCGACGAGCCGTGGCCCGACGTCGACCGGCGGCACCTGTGGCGCGCGGTCGAGACGTACGCGCGGCGCGACCGCCGCTACGGCGGGGCGGTCGACGCGCCGACCCCCGGCTGACGCGGGGCCGGGTTGTCGGTGGTCCCGCGTACGTTGCGTGCCATGGGACTGACGGTGAACATGGTGACCTTCGACACGCACGACGCCCGCGCCCTCGCGGCCTGGTGGGCGGGCCACAGCGGCGGGCAGGTCGAGGCGTACGACGACGACTTCGTCATGGTGCTGCCCACCGAGCAGGGCCGGCCCGCGCTGGGCTTCCAGCGCGTGGACGACCCGACGCCCGGCAAGAACCGGGTGCACGTCGACCTCGGGGTGGACGACCCGGCGGCGTGGGTCGAGCGGTTCCTCGCGTCGGGTGCGACCCGCGTCGCGGAGCACGGACTCGCTGACGGGTTCGCGTGGACGGTGCTCGCCGACCCGCACGGCAACCAGTTCTGCGTGTCGCCGACGCACACAGCGTGACGACGTCGCACGTCGCGGCGTGCGGCGTTGTCGGGGTCAGCGCTGGAGGGCTCGGTCCTGGAGGGCGCGGTGCTGGAGGGCTCGGTGCTGCCGGGGTCAGCGGTGCTCGGGGGCGGCGGAGAGGTCGTCCGCCCGCGCCGGCACCGCGAGGTGCGGCTCGGCGCGGCGCCGCCGGCGCGTGACCGTGACGACGACGGCCGCGACGAGCGCGGCGACGCCGACGACACCGACGAGCCCCCAGGGGGAGCCCGCCGCGAGGGCGAGCGCACCCCAGACGGCGCCGAGACCCACCGTCCCCCAGATGACCGCCCACAGGGCGGCGCCGGGGATCGACGCGAGCGTGAAGCGCAGGTAGGGCATCCGGAGCATGCCGGCGCCCGCGAACACGGCGGTCTGGATCCCGACGGTGACGTAGGCGAGGGTCACGGCGAGGGGTCCGACGCGGTGGACGAGCGCGACGCCGGTGCGCGCCGACGGGGTCGAGGCGAGTCGGGCGGTGCGCTCCACCGTGCGCTGCCACCACCGCGGGCCGTGCCGGTGCTCGCCCTCGTAGCGCGCGCCGCGCGCGACCCCGCGACCCGCCCAGTAGGTCAGGTGCGAGCGGACCAGGACGATGCCGAAGAGGCACAGCAGCGCGGCCACGACGGGCAGACCGTCGAGGCCGTAGCCGGCGAGCAGCTCCGTCGACGTCACCGCCCGATGGTACGCCGGGCGCAGGGTGCCCTTACCTGCCGAAGGTCCGGGGACGCACGGCGTCGGGGGTGTCGTCGTCGCAGCCCGGGTCGGTCGTGGGGACAAGGACGTCGTCGGAGACGTCGGGGTGCGGGTCGCGTGTCGCGTGCCGTCGCGCGAGCAGGGGCTGGACCACGGCCGCCGCCGCGTACAGCGCGATCGCGAGGACGACGATCGTCGCCCCCGGGGGCACGTCGTTCCAGTACGTGATGACGAGCCCGACGACGCTGACCGTGACGCCGATCGCGCTCGCCACGATCATGGTGCGGCCGAAGGACCGCGCGAAGATCTGGGCCACCGCGACGGGCACGATCATCAACGCGCTGACGAGCAGCAGGCCGACGACCCGCATCGAGATCGTCACCGTCAGGGCGGCGAGCGTCGCGACGATCATCGACAGCGCGCGGACCGGCAGCCCGCTCGCGCGCGCGAACTCCTCGTCGTGGCTCACCGCGAACAGCGCCCAGCGCAGGCCGACCCCGACGGTCAGCACCAGCACGGCCAGCGCAGCCGTCCAGGCCAGGTCCCCGTTCGACACGGTCGAGATCGACCCGAAAAGGTAGCTCATGAGGTTCGCGTTGGTGCCACCGGCGACCTTGATCAGGAGCACGCCGCCGGCGATGCCGCCGTAGAACATGATGGCCAGGGCCAGGTCCCCGCTCGTGCGGCCGCGCTCGCGGACGAGCTCGATGACGACCGACCCGACGACCGCGGCCACGACGGCCCCGGGCACGGCGAGCGCGTCGACCGGTGACACGGCGGCCCAGCTGCCGACCAGCCAGCCGAGCGCGACGCCGGTGAGGGCGACGTGGCCGATGCCGTCGCCCATGAGGGCCATCCGCCGCTGGACAAGGAACGTGCCCACGACGGGTGCCGCCGCCCCCACGAGCACGGCCGCGACGAGCGCCCGCTGCATCAGGGGCGAGCCCAGGAGGGTCAGGACCTCGTCCCAGCCGGTCATCGGGTCACCTCGAGGGTGAGGTCCGGGCCGTCGGACGGGGGTTCGGGGTCGGCGTGCGGGTGCATGTGGTCGTGGCCCTCGTCACCGTGCTCGCCGCGCGCGGGCGGGGGTGGTCCGTCGTGCACGACGCGGCCGTGCCGCAGCACGACCGAGCGGTCGATCAGCGGGGCGAACGGACCGATCTCGTGCAAGATCACCACGACCGTGGTGCCTGCGTCGCGCAGCCCCGACAGCGCGGTGACGAACGATCCCTGCGTGGGCAGGTCGATGCCGGACGTGGGCTCGTCCAGGACGAGCAGCGCGGGCTCGCGCACCAGGGCCCGGGCGATGAGGACGCGCTGCTGCTGCCCTCCGGAGAGGTCCTGCACGCGCGCGTCGCGCAGGTCCGCGACGCCGAGCGCCTCGAGGGCCGTCGTGGCGCGGGCGCGCCGGTCGCGCGGGGCGCGCAGGCGCCGACCGTGCAGCAGGCCCGACACGACGACCTCGAGGGCCGTCGCCGGGACTCCGCCCGCGGTGGCCATCCGCTGCGGGACGTACCCGACGCGCTCCCACGGCACGGCGCGTCCGAGCGGTGCGCCGAGCAGGCGGACGGTGCCCGCGGCGATCGGGACGACGCCGAGCAGCGCACGCACCAGGGTCGACTTGCCGGACCCGTTGGCGCCCAGCAGCGCCAGGACCTGGCCGCCGGGCACCGTCAGGTCGACACCACGGACGATGGGCTGACCCCCGAGCGTCACGTGGACGTCGGCGGCCTCGATCGCGTTCACGAGCAGGACAATGCCACGCGCAGCGTCTCGAGGTTCGCCTCGGCGATCGAGAAGTAGTCCTGCGCGTCGTCCGTGAGGCCCTCGACGGGGTCGAGCACGGCGGTCGTGAGCCCCAGGTCCTGGGCGAGGGTCTGGGAGACCTTGGGCGAGACGAGCGTCTCGAAGAAGATCGTGGTGACCCCCTCGGTCCGGGCCAGCTCGCCGACCTCGCGGAGGCGGGCGGGCGACGGCTCGGTCTCGGGGTCGACACCGGAGATGCCGACCTGCTCGAGGTCGTACCGCTGGGCGAGGTAGCCGAACGCCTCGTGCGACGTGACGAAGACGCGGCGCTCGCACGTGGCCAGGGTGGCCGCGTACGTCTCGTCGAGCTCGGTGAAGCGGTCCCCGAGCGCGGCGGCGTTGGTGCGGAACGTCGCGGCGCCGTCGGGGTCGATCTCGGCGAGCGCGTCGGCGACGGCGTCGGCGACGGCCGGCATGCGCGTCGGGTCGAGCCAGAAGTGCGGGTCGAGCCCGTCGTGGCCGTGCTCGTCGTCCGCACCCTGGGCCTGCTCGCCGGCGTGCTCGTCCTCGGTGGTCTCGAGGTCCGCGACGTCCGCCGCGTCGACGACGTGCGCGGGGGTCGCCTGGGCGACCGCGTCGTCGACGGCGGGCTGGAAGCCCGACAGGTAGACGACGAGCTGGGCGGAGCCGAGGGACGCGACCTGCGCGGGGGAGAGCTCGACGTCGTGCGGCTCGGCTCCCGGCGGCGTCAGGGAGCTGATCTCGACGCGGTCCCCACCGACCTCCTGCGCCACCATCTGCAGGGGGTAGAACGACGCGAGCACCTGCACGGCGCCGTCGTCGGCGCCGGAGGAGGCCGAGGCGCAGGCGGTCAGCGCGAGCACCGGCGCGACGAGCGCGGCGGCGAGGACGGCGGGACGGCGGGGCGAGCTGGACATGAGACCGATTCTCAGTCCCGCGAGAACCGTTGTCAACACGGGCACCCCTGAAGCCGAGAGCGCTCCGCGGTCGGTCGGCGTGCGACCGACCGCGTAACCTGGGCAGGTTGTGCCCCGCGGCACCCAGCCGCGGGCTTCCTCGACCCAGGAGATCCACCGTGGCTGCCGCACCCTCCCGTCTCGACTCCGTCGTCTCCCTCGCCAAGCGCCGGGGGTTCGTCTTCCCGAGCGGTGAGATCTACGGGGGAACCCGCTCCGCGTGGGACTACGGCCCGCTGGGCGTCGAGCTCAAGGAGAACATCAAGCGGCAGTGGTGGCGGGCGATGGTGACGAGCCGCGACGACATCGTCGGCCTCGACTCCTCCGTGATCCTGCCCCGGCAGGTCTGGGTCGCCTCGGGCCACGTCGGCGTGTTCACCGACCCGCTCACCGAGTGCCTGTCGTGCCACAAGCGGTTCCGTGAGGACCACCTGCTGGAGGACTTCGAGGCGAAGAAGGGCCGCGCACCCGAGAACGGGCTGACCGACATCGCCTGCCCCAACTGCGGCACCCGCGGCAGCTGGACGGAGCCGCGCGACTTCAACATGATGCTCAAGACCTACCTCGGCCCCGTCGAGGACGAGTCCGGCCTGCACTACCTGCGGCCCGAGACGGCCCAGGGCATCTTCGTGAACTTCAAGAACGTCTACACTGCCGCCCGCATGCGGCCGCCGTTCGGCATCGGGCAGATCGGCAAGTCGTTCCGCAACGAGATCACCCCCGGCAACTTCATCTTCCGGACGCGTGAGTTCGAGCAGATGGAGATGGAGTTCTTCGTCGAGCCCGGCACGGACGAGACGTGGCACCAGTACTGGATCGACACGCGCACCGACTGGTACACCGGTCTGGGCATCGCGCGCGAGAACCTGCGCCACTTCGAGCACCCGGCCGAGAAGCTCTCGCACTACTCCAAGCGCACCGTCGACATCGAGTACCGCTTCGGCTTCAGCGGCAGCGAGTGGGGCGAGCTCGAGGGCATCGCCAACCGCACCGACTTCGACCTCACGACGCACTCGGAGAGCTCCGGCCAGGACCTCTCGTTCTTCGACCAGGCCAAGAACGAGCGCTACGTGCCGTACGTCATCGAGCCGGCGGCCGGCCTGACGCGCTCGCTGATGGCGTTCCTCGTCGAGTCGTACACGGAGGACGAGGCGCCCAACACCAAGGGCGGCGTCGACAAGCGGGTCGTGCTCAAGCTCGACCCGCGACTCGCGCCGATCAAGGCCGCCGTGCTGCCGCTGTCACGCAACGAGCAGCTCAGCCCCAAGGCGCGTGACCTCGCTGCCGAGCTGCGGCGCAGCTGGAACGTGGAGTTCGACGACGCGGGTGCGATCGGCCGTCGGTACCGCCGCCAGGACGAGATCGGCACGCCGTTCTGCATCACCGTCGACTTCGACACGCTGGACGACCAGGCCGTCACGATCCGTCACCGCGACGACATGTCGCAGCAGCGCGTCGCCCTCGACCAGGTCACCGGCTACCTCGCGCAGCGCCTCGTCGGCGCCTGACGCGAGCCTGCGGGGCCGCGCGTCGCGGTCGTCAGCTGCCGGCGACGGGGTTCCACGGTCGCTGCAGGGTGCCCGCCCACAGGTGCGGGGCGTGCGCGGAGACCGCGGCGGCGAGCTCGTGGGCGAGGTCCGCCGACGGCGTGAGGTAGAGCCGTCGGCGGACCTGCGGCAGACCGGTGACGGGGGCGGGGTCCGCCGGGACGGTCAGCAGGCGGCGGTGGCGTCCGTCGAGGACCGGGGTGTGCGTCCAGAGCTCGAGCGCCCAGCCCTGGTGGCCGACGAGCCTGTCCGCCGCCATCGCTCCGAGGCTCGGCGCTGCGGGCTTGCGCTGGTACGTCACGGCGACGGCGCCGAGCTCGTCCCAGCGCGCGAGCCGGACGCGGTCGTGACCCTGCCACCAGTCGATGCCGTCGTGGTCGACCAGCAACCCGGCAGGGCGGCGCAGGGTCCGCAGGGTCAGTGCGCCGCCGACGGTGATCGCACCGAACAGCAGCGCCCCGACGCCCAGCACCACGCGGGCGACGACGAGGGTGCTCGCGTCGTTGTCCTCCAGGACCTCGGGGCGGACCAGCGGGATCACGCACAGCACGGTCAGCGCCGCACACAGCAGGAACGCGCCCACGAGCAGCGGGGTGACCCCGCGACGGAAGTCGATGCGGGTCGTACCGGGCGGGGTCGGGGGAGCGTCGGTCACGCGCGGACGGTACTACGGGCTGCACGAGGGCTGCCGAAAGCGGCCTATAGCAACATTTGCTATAATCAGCAGATGACCTCACGCCTGATGGTCCTCGACGAGGTGATGCGCACGACGCGCACCACCCAGTCCGAGCTGTCGCGTCTGAGCGGAGTCCACCAGCCGAGCATCAGTCAGTTCTTGTCGGGCAAGGTCGACCTCAGCGACGAGAAGCTCGACGACCTGCTCTCGTGCATGGGCTACCGGCTCGAGGTCGTGCGTCGGCCCGTCCTGCCCTCGTTGACGCGCTCCGAGCGGCGTTCCTGGCTCCTGCACCGGCAGCTGTCGTCGTCCCTGAGCGGCTCGACACTCCCCGAGTGGCTCCCGACGGTGCGCGGCAACCTCGAGCGCCTTCGGCAGCGGGTCACCGGTCAGCCGCACGTCCGCAATCTCGACCGCTGGACGGAGATGCTCGACCGCGGCGACGTGCGGGGGATCCGGAAGGTGCTGACGGGCCTCGACCGTGACTCCATCGAGATGCGTGAGGTCTCGCCGCTCGGGGGTCTGCTCTCCCTGGAGCAGCGTTCGCTCGTGCTCGCGCGAGCGATCTGATGCGCCGCGCAGACCTGGAGCACGCGATCCGCACCGCGTGCCAGATCATCGGACACTCCGAGGTGATCGTCGTTGGGTCCCAGTCGATCCTGGGGACGTACGGCGATCAGGATCTCCCGGTCGATGCGACGATGTCCGTCGAGATCGACGTGCTCCCGATCGCCGAGGACCCGGTGGAGGTGACCCGCCTCGCCGACCTCATCGAGGGCGTCGCTGGGGGAGTTCTCGGCGTTCGAGCAGCTGCACGGCTTCAGCATCGACGGCGTCGACATGACCACGTGCATCCTGCCGGACGGATGGCGACACCGCCTGGTCAAGGTCCAGAACCGCAACACGGCGGCGCCTGCCGGTGTACCCCAGTTCGTGGGCTGGTGCCTCGACAAGGACGATCTCTGCGTCGCGAAGCTGTGCGCCGGTCGCGAGAAGGATCTCAACTTCGTCTCGGCGCTCCTCCAGAGCGGCCTCGTGTCCGCACAGACCGTTGCCGATCGATGTGCGGGCGTCGAGGCGGCACATCGCCCGTCGGCGGCACGAGCGGTCGCGTGGTTGGACCGGTGGATCAGCTGATCGCGCGACGCTCACCGGCTCAGAGCTCGGCGCCCATCGCCGCCACGTACCGCGCACGCATGCTCTTCTCGACGTCGTCCGGGATGCTGCCGGTCGGCTGCGGCCGCCCGGCGAGGACGTCCTCGAGCAGGTCGAGGCACAGGTGGTACCCGGAGCCGGTCTCGACGATCCCCGGGGCGTCCGCGTCGGGGATCTCGAGCCACGTGGTGAACGTCAGCCGCGTGCCGTCGTCGGTCTCGTCGAGCTCGAACAGCAGGACGTCGCCGCCCCAGGTCCACGACGCGCGCGTCGGCGGGTCCCACGCCTCGATGGTGCCGTGCAGGACGGGCTCCTCGATGCCGTAGCGCTCGACGTGCTCGGGCCAGAACGGCAGCTCGACCGGGGCGCCGACGCGGCGTTCACCGACGAGGTCGGCGGGCATCCAGTGCCGCAGGTGCTGCGACTCGGTGACCGCACGCCACACGGCGTCGAGCGGGTGGGGGTAGGTGCGGACGTACCGCAGGCCGCGGCGCTCGCCGTCGTGCAGCACGGTGCCCAGGGGCTGGTCGGTGGTCATGAGTCCTCCAGGGGTGGGTCGGCGGGCAGGGTGTCGAGGTAGGTGCCGAGGGTGTCGAGGCGGTCGGCCCACGTCGCGCGGTAGGGCGTGAGCCAGGCGTCGAGCTCGGCCAGCGGCGCGGGGCGCAGGCGGTACCAGCGGCGCTGGGCGTCGGGGCGGACCTCGACGAGGCCGGCGGTGCGCAGCGTGCGCAGGTGCTTGGAGACGGCGGGCTGCGCGAGACCGAGCCGGTCGACGAGGTCGCCGACGGACCGTTCGCCGCCGCGCAGCTCGTCGAGGATCTGCCGACGCCGTGGTTCGGCGACGACCTCGAAGACGTCGATGCTCATGACTTCAGCATGCCGCACGCGGCATATGTCTGGCAAGGCATAGACAAGTCCGGATCGGATCTCCGTGGGGGACACTGGTGGCGTGCACCCGTCGACCGCCACCCCCGCCGCGCCCGTCCCGGGCGCGACGCCGACGCTGCCGCCGCTGCGCATCGGTCCGATCACCGTCGACACGCCCGTCGTCCTCGCGCCGATGGCCGGCATCACCAACGCCGCGTTCCGGCGCCTGTGCCGCGAGTCCGGCGCGGGCCTGTACGTCGCGGAGATGCTCACCAGCCGTGCGCTGGTCGAGCGCAGCCCCGAGTCGTTCCGCATCATCGCGTTCGAGCCCGACGAGGTCCCGCGCTCGGTGCAGGTCTACGGCGTCGACCCCGCCACCGTGGGCGCCGCCGTGCGCCTGCTCGTGGAGGAGGACCGCGCGGACCACGTCGACCTCAACTTCGGCTGCCCCGTGCCCAAGGTGACGCGCCGCGGCGGGGGCGCCGTGCTGCCCTGGAAGCGCGACCTGTTCGCGGCGATCGTCCGCGAGGCCGTCGCGGCCGCGCGCCCGTCCGGCGTGCCCGTGACCGTGAAGATGCGCAAGGGCATCGACGAGGACCATCTGACGTACGTCGAGGCGGGCCTGACGGCGCAGGACGCCGGCGTCGCGGCCGTCGCGCTGCACGGGCGCACCGCCGCGGACTACTACTCCGGCACGGCCGACTGGGACGCCATCGCGACCCTCAAGCAGGCCGTCACCGACATCCCCGTGCTCGGCAACGGCGACATCTGGTCGGCCGAGGACGCCCTCGCGATGGTTGCGCACACCGGCTGCGACGGCGTCGTCGTGGGTCGTGGGTGCCAGGGGCGCCCGTGGCTGTTCGCCGACCTGGCCGCCGCGTTCGCGGGCTCCGACGTGCGGGTCCGGCCCGGGCTCACCGAGGTGGCGGGCGTCGTGCGGCGGCACGCCGAGCTCATGGTCGGAACGTTCGACGACGAGTCGAAGGCGCTGCGCGAGATGCGCAAGCACATGGCGTGGTACTTCAAGGGCTACGTGGTCGGCGGTGAGCTGCGCGCGCGCCTCGGCCTGGTGTCCTCGCTCGTCGAGCTCGACGACCTGCTCGCGGAGCTCGACCTGGACCAGCCGTACCCGGGCGACGCCGCCGAGGGCCCGCGCGGGCGCGCCGGCTCCCCGAAGCGCCCGATCCTGCCCTACGGCTGGCTGGACTCCCGCGAGCTGTCGGACGAGTTCCGTCGTGACCTGCACGAGGCCGAGCTGTCCGTCTCGGGCGGCTGACACCCGCGTCCGCCCGACGTCGCTCGTTCGACGAGCGCGCCCGCCCGCGGGGCTGCAGACTGCACCGCGTGCGAACCATGGGTGTCGAGGAGGAGTACCTGCTGGTCGACGCCGACGGCGTCCCGTCAGGGGTCGCGGACGCGGCGGTGCGGGCGCACGAGCGCGCCGGCGGCGAGGCGCCGGACGAGGGCCCGCCGGGCGGCGGCCTCGAGCACGAGCTGCAGGAGCAGCAGGTCGAGACCGGGACGCACCCGTGCCTCGAGCTGGCGGACCTCGCGGCCGAGGTGCACGAGGGACGGGCCCGGGCCTCGCGTGCGGCGCTCGAGGCGGGCGCGCGTCTCGTCGCGCTCGCGACCTCCCCGATGCACGGCCCGACGACGCTCACGCACGGTGCTCGCTACGAGGCCCTGGCGCAGGCGTACGCGCTGACCGTCCGCGACCAGCTCACCAGCGGGTGCCACGTGCACGTGTCGGTGGCCGACGACGACGAGGGTGTCGCGGTCCTCGACCGCATCGGGCCGTGGCTGCCGGTGCTGCTCGCGCTGAGCGCGAACTCGCCGTACTGGCGCGGTGAGGACACGGGGTACTCCTCGATCCGTTCGCAGATGTGGAACCGCTGGCCGACGGCCGGGCCGACGGCACCGTTCGGCTCCGCGCAGGCGTACCGCGACACCGTCGCGGGCCTCCTCGCGACCGGCGTCGCCCTGGACCCCGCGATGATGTACTTCGACGCCCGCCTGTCCCCGCGCTACCCGACGGTCGAGATCCGCGTCGCCGACGTCTGCCTGCGCGCCGACGACGCGGTGCTGGTCGCCGCGCTGAGCCGCGCGCTGGTCGAGACGGCCGCGCGGCAGGCCGCCGACGGGACCCCGGCGGTCCGCACGCGGGTCGAGCCGCTGCGGGCCGCGACGTGGCGTGCCGGCCGGTCCGGGCTCACGGGCGACCTGCTGCTGCCCCCGGCGTTGACGCCCGTGCCGGCGCGGGACGCCGTCGCGGCGCTGCTGGACCACCTGCGCCCCGTCCTGACGGAGAGCGGTGACCTCGGAGTCGTGCAGGACCTGCTCGCCAGGCTCTGGCAGCGGGGGACCGGCTCCGACGAGCAGCGGGCGTGGGCGCGCGAGGGCGGCCTGCCGGGTGTCGTCGAGCATGCCGTGGCGGCGACGATCGCCTGAGACGGGGCCCGTCAGGACCGGTCCCTCAGGACCGGTCCGTCAGGACGGGGCCGTCAGGACGCGCGAAGCCACACGGTCGTGCCGGCCGGCAGGACGCCCTCGGTGACCGGGCCCGACGCGAGCAGAACCTGCGCGCGAGCGGGCAGCGGGACGTCGTTCGCGCCGAGGTTCGCGACCACGTCGACGTCGCCGTTGCGGAACGCGAGCACGTCCTCGCCGACCGGCGCGCCCAGCCACCGCAGGCCGCCCGAGCCGATCCGTTCGGCGCGCCGCAGCCGCAGCGCCGCCCGGTAGAGCTCGTAGGTCGACCCCGCGCGGCCGCGCTGCCGGTCGACCGCCAGATCGGCCCAGCCGTCGGGCTGCGGCAGCCAGGTCGCGCCCGTCGGCGAGAAGCCGAGACCGGGCGCGTCGCCGACCCACGGCAGCGGGACGCGGCAGCCGTCCCGGCCGCGCTCGACGCCGCCCGTGCGGGCGTACGTGGGGTCCTGTCGCAGGTCGTCGTCCAGCGCTGTGTGGTCGGGCAGGCCGAGCTCCTCGCCCTGGTACACGTACGCCGAGCCCGGCAGCCCGAGCATGAGCAGGGTTGCGGCGCGGGCCCGGTGCAGGCCCAGGGGCGCGTCGGGCTGCTCGTCGCCGTGGCCGATGCCGTTGGGGCGGTGCGTCGGGTCCGCCAGGCCGAGCCGCGAGGCGTGCCGCACGACGTCGTGGTTCGACATCACCCACGTCGTCGGGGCGCCGACGGCGTCGTTGGCCGCGAACGAGGCCGTGATCACCCGGCGCAGCGACGGCGCGTGCCAGCCGGCGGCGAGGAACGCGAAGTTGAAGGCCTGGTGCATCTCGTCGGGGCGGACGTACCGCGCCAGGCGTGACAGCGGCTCGACCCACGCCTCGGCGACCATCGCGCGGTCGCCGTCGTAGGTGTCCAGCACGCGGCGCCACGCGCGGTAGATCTCGTGGACGCCGTCCTGGTCGAACATCGGCCCGCGGTTGCCGGCGCCGGTCACCGGCTCCCCGTCGTCCGCGCCGTCGATCATCGTGACGTGGCCGTCCCAGTCCGGCAGACCGTCGGCCTTGACCATGCCGTGCGCGACGTCGACGCGGAACCCGTCGACGCCCCGGTCCAGCCAGAACCGCAGCACGTCCTCGAACTCCGCGTGCACCTGCGGGTTCTCCCAGTTCAGGTCCGGCTGCTTGCTGTCGAACAGGTGCAGGTACCACTGCCCGGGCGCGCCCTCGGGGTCGGTCGTGCGCGTCCACGCCGCTCCGCCGAAGATCGACTCCCAGTTGTTCGGCGGCAGCTCGCCGTGCTCCCCGCGCCCCTCGCGGAAGAGGTAGCGGGCGCGCTCGGGGGAACCGGGCCGGGCCGCGAGCGCGGCCTGGAACCACACGTGCTCGTCGGACGTGTGGTTGGGGACCAGGTCGACGACGACGCGCAGCCCGAGCTCGTGCGCGCGGGCGATCATCGCGTCGGCGTCGGCGAGCGTGCCGAACAGGGGGTCGACGTCGCGGTAGTCGGCGACGTCGTACCCGGCGTCGGCCTGCGGCGAGCGGTAGAACGGCGAGAGCCAGACGGCGTCGACGCCGAGCTCGACCAGGTGGTCGAGGTGCGCGGTGACGCCCGGCAGGTCACCGATGCCGTCGCCGGACGCGTCGGCGAACGAGCGTGGGTACACCTGGTAGATCACGGCGTGCCGCCACCACTGCCCGTCGGTGTCGGGGCGGTGGACGAGCAGGCTGGTGGGGAGGTCCTCGACGGTCACGGGGTGCCTTCCTGATGGGGGGACGGGAGCGGGGGACGGCAGTGCCGTGCGGCCGCGCTGCGGCGGCCGGGAGGTGGTGCGGGTCAGCGGGCGACGGGAGCGGCGGCGCGGGTCCCGGCGTCGGGCGCGGGGGCGGGCACGCTGCCGGTCGAGCCGCGCACGACGAGCTCGGGGTGGAACAGCAGCTCCGCGCGTGCGGGGCGGGTGCCCGTGATCTCGGCGACGAGCGCGGAGACGGCGGCCTGCCCCATCGCGGCCACCGGCTGCCGCACGGTGGTGAGCGGGGGGTCGGTGAACGCGATGAGCGGGGAGTCGTCGAAGCCGATGACGGACACGTCCTCGGGCACCCGCAGGCCGAGGGCACGCGCGGCGCGCACGGCCCCGAGTGCCATGAGGTCGGAGCCGCAGACCACGGCGGTGTGCCCGGAGGTGAGCAGCTCGGTCGCGGCCGCGTGGCCGCCCTCGACGGTGAAGAGGGTCGAGACGACGTGGCTCTCGGGGGCGGCGACGTCGCCCTGCTTCTCGAGGAGCGCCAGGAACGCGTCCCGCTTACGCTGCGAGGGGACGAACCGCGTGGGCCCGATGGCGAGCCCGATCGCGCGGTGGCCGAGGGAGTGCAGGTGGCGCATCGCCTGGTCCATGGCCGCGGAGTCGTCGGTCGACACCGCGGGTGCGTCGACGCCCTCGGCGTACCCGTTGACGAGCACCAGCGGGACTCCCCGGCCGCGCAGCCGGTGGTAGCGGTCCTTGCTGGCCGTGGTGTCCGCGTGCAGCCCGGACACGAAGACGATGCCGTCCACGCCGTGGTCCATGAGCAGCTCGACGTACTGGTCCTCGGTGGTGCCGCCGGGCGACTGCGTGCACAGCAGGGGCGTGTACCCGCGGTCGGTCAGCATCGTCTCGATGATCTGGGCGAACGCGGGGAAGACCGGGTTGGTCAGCTCGGGGACGACGAGCCCGACGAGGCCGGCGGAGCGCATGCGCAGCTTCTCGGGCCGCTCGTAGCCGAGCATGTCGAGCGCGGCGAGCACGGCCTGCCGCGCTCGTGCGGACACGCCGGGCTTGCCGTTGAGCACACGCGACACGGTCGCGGTGCTCACCCCGGCCTGGTCGGCCAGGTCGGTCAGTCGAGTGCGCACAGACGGCAGCGTAGTCGCGGCCACCGGACCTCCTCGTCCAGCGCGTGGTGGGCGCGCGGGGTCGACGCTGCAAGCGATGTCTGCAAGTTACCGTAACGACTTGCAAGGAGGTCGGCAACGCGCTTACCGTCGCCGCACGGGCCGACGACGGTGCTGTGCCAGGCGTCGGACAGGGTCGATCGACAACAGGAGACAACGATGCGACGAGGCATCCCGGCCGCTGCGGTGACGCTCGGCCTCACGCTGGCGCTCACGGCGTGCAGCGGTTCCGGCAACGACACGTCGGGCGACCCGACCTCGCAGGCCACCGGCGACGGCGCCGGCGGGAGCCTGGTGGTCTGGGTCGACGAGACACGGCAGGGGGCCGTGGAGAGCGCGGCCGCAGCCTTCGAGAGCGAGAATGGCGTGGACGTCGAGCTCGTGCTGAAGAACTTCGAGGACATCCGGGCCGACTTCCTCGCGCAGGTGCCCACCGGCGAGGGCCCGGACCTCACCGTCGGCGCGCACGACTGGCTGGGCGAGCTCACGACGAACGGCGTCGTCGCTCCCATCGAGCTGGGCGACAAGACCGGCGACTTCGAGGAGGTCGCCGTCCAGGCCTTCACCCAGGACGGCCAGGTGTACGGCCTGCCGTACGCCATCGAGAACATCGCGCTCATCCGCAACACCGCGCTCGCCCCCGAGGCTCCGGCCACCTGGGACGACGCCGTCGCCGCCGGCCAGGCCGCCGGCACGCCCTACCCGATCCTCGTGCAGACGGGCACCGAGGGTGACCCGTACACCTACTACCCGCTGCAGACGTCGTTCGGCGCCCCCGTCTTCGTGCAGAACGACGACGGGTCCTACACCTCCGAGCTCGCGCTCGGCGGCGAGCCGGGCCACGCCTTCGCGACCTGGCTGCAGGGGCAGAGCCAGGCCGGCGTGCTGTCCACCGACATCACCTACGACATCGCGGTCGAGGCGTTCAAGAACGGTGAGTCGCCGTTCATCGTCGGCGGCCCGTGGATGCTCGAGCAGTTCGCCGACCTCGAGCTGTCGATCGACCCCATCCCGTCGGCCGGCGGGATGCCCGCTCAGCCGTTCGTGGGCGTGCAGGGCTTCTACGTCTCCGCGCAGAGCGACAACGCGCTGCTCGCGAACGACTTCCTCGTCAACTACATCGCGACCGACGAGGCGCAGCTCGCGCTGTACGAGGCGGGCAGCCGGCCGCCCGCGCTGGTGTCCGCCGCGGAGACCGCGTCGGCCGACCCCATCACCGCCGGCTTCGCGGCCGTCGGGGCCGAGGCCGTCCCGATGCCCTCGATCCCGGAGATGGGCTCGGTCTGGGCGTTCTGGGGGGTCACGCAGGCGAACATCATCGCGGGGACGACCGAACCGGTCGCCGGCTGGGACAAGATGGTCGCCGACATCCAGGGAGCCATCGGGTCCTGACCCGTCCGCCGGCCGCACCGCGCCTGCGCGCGGTGCGGCCGACCGCTCCCCGGTGAGGTCCGCCGGGGGGTCACCGTCCCGGCGCACCGACGCGCCGACCCGACGTACGGAAGGCGCGCGATGCCCACCCACCCCACCCTCGCCGACGACGCGACGGACCCCGGCGGGACCACGGACGGCCCGCCCGGAACGGCGCCGCCGCCGCGGTCGGGTGGTCGCCCCCGCCGGGACCGCGAGCCCGTGCGACCCGGGCTGCTCGCGAAGATCGCCCTCATGGCCGTCGTCAACGCGCTGGGCGTGTTCGGCGTCCTGGCCGCGTGGCGCGAGGGCCACGTCGGCATCCTCGTCTCGATGCTCGTGCTGGTCCTCGCCGCGGACTGGGTCTACTTCTCGCGTCGCACCCTGCCGCTGAAGTACGTCCTGCCGGGGCTCGCGTTCCTGCTCGTCTACCAGGTGTACGTCGTCGGGTACACGGGCTGGGTCGCGTTCACCAACTACGGCGACGGCCACAACTCCACGCAGGCCGACGCCGTGTCGGCCCTGCTCATGCAGAACGAGCGGCGCGTCGAGGGCTCCGCCACCTACCCGCTGACGGTCGTCGAGCGCGGCGGCGAGCTCGGGTTCGCCATCGTCGAGGACGGCGAGGCCCGGGTCGGCACCGCCGAGCAGCCGATGGCCGTCGAGGACGGCGCGACGGTCGACGACGGCCGCGTCACGCAGGTGCCGGGCGCCACGGTGCTGGAGCGTCAGGAGGTCCTCGCACGGCAGTCCGAGGTCACGGACCTGCGGGTCGCGCTGTCCGACGACCCGAACGACGGGTCGGTGCGCACGCAGGACGCGCGCACCGGGTTCGTCTCGGTGCCGTCGCTCACGTGGGACCCCGACGCCGAGACCATGACGGACGTGACGACGGGCACGGTCTACCACGCGACGTCCGACGGGTGGTTCGAGTCCGACGACGGCCAACGTCTCGCCGTCGGCTGGCGGGTGATGGTCGGCCTCGACAACTTCCGCACCGCCTTCGGCGACGAGCGCTACGCGGGGCCGTTCGTCAAGATCCTGCTCTGGACGTTCGCGTTCGCGATCCTGTCGGTCGTCACCACGTTCCTGCTCGGCCTGTTCCTGGCGATCACCTTCAACGACACGCGGCTGCGCGGGCGCAGGATCTACCGGACGCTGCTGATCTTCCCGTACGCGATCCCCGGGTTCCTGGCGGCGCTGCTGTGGTCCGGGCTGCTCAACCGGTCCTACGGGTTCGTCAACCAGGTGCTGCTCGGCGGCGCCGCGATCCCGTGGCTGACGGACCCGTGGCTCGCCAAGGCGTCCGTCCTCGGCGTGAACCTGTGGCTCGGCTTCCCGTACATGTTCCTCATCTGCACCGGTGCGCTGCAGTCGCTGCCGGGGGACGTGCTCGAGGCCGCGAAGGTCGACGGCGCCGGGGCGCTGCGGACGTGGCGCTCGGTCACGCTGCCGCTCCTGCTCGTCTCGACGGCACCGCTGCTCATCTCGTCGTTCGCCTTCAACTTCAACAACTTCACTCTCATCTACATGCTCACGAACGGGGGGCCGCGGTTCGCCGACGCGTCCGTGCCGCTCGGCCACACCGACATCCTCATCTCGATGGTCTACTCGGTGTCCGGCCTGGACGGCACCGCGGCCAAGAACTACGGCCTGGCCAGCGCGCTGTCGATCGTCGTCTTCGTCATCGTCGCGACCATCTCCGCGATCACGTTCAAGAAGACGAAGCAGTTCGAGGAGATCAACTGATGGCCGGCACCGCGCCCAGCTCGTCCGCGCCCCGCATGCGCCCGCACCGCTGGTTCGCCGAGCTCGGCTGGCGGCACCTCGTCGGCGTCGTCGCCGTCGTGTACGCGGTCTTCCCGATCGTCTACGTCATCTCGGCGTCGCTGTCGCAGGGCGGCACGCTGACCGGCTCCAACCGGCTGTTCGCGACCCTGGACCCCGCCAACTACGAGGCGCTCGGCGGCACCCTGTTCTGGACCTGGTTGGCCAACTCGCTGCAGATCGCGATCGCGACGGGCGTCGGCACCGTGCTCATGGGGGCCGCCGCGGCGTACGCGTTCTCGCGGTTCCGCTTCACGGGGCGGCGCGGTGGCCTGACGGCGCTGCTCATCGTCCAGATGTTCCCGCAGATGCTCGCCTTCGTCGCGATCTTCCTGCTGCTGATCTCGCTGGGCAACGTCGTGCCGGCCCTCGGCCTGAACAGCAAGCTCGCCCTGATCGCCGTCTACCTGGGCGGTGCGCTGGGCGTGAACACGTTCCTCATGTACGGGTTCTTCAACACCGTCCCGCGCGAGCTCGACGAGGCCGCCAAGATCGACGGCGCCACGCACGCCCAGACGTACTGGACGATCATCCTGCGGCTCGTCACGCCGATCCTCGCGGTCGTCGCGCTGCTGTCGTTCATCGCGACGTTCGGCGAGTTCATCATCGCCCGCATGGTGCTGCAGTCGGAGCGCAGCTGGACCGTCGCGGTGGGTCTGTACGGCTGGGTCTCGGCGCTGCTCGAGGCCAACTGGGGGCTCTTCACGGCGGGTGCCGTCATCGCCGCCCTGCCCGTGCTGCTGCTGTTCCTGTTCCTGCAGAAGTACATCGTCGGCGGGCTGACGGCGGGGTCCGTCAAGGGGTGAGCCGGTGACCGGCACGGTGACGTCACCTCGCGCGCGGGGCCTGTGGACAGCGGGCACGGTGCGACCGTGCGCGTCCGTACGCTGCCGACCATGTCGTACAACATGAGCCTCGCCGTCGTCCGGGACACCACGCTCGAGGAGATCGGCGTGGACGACCCGACGCCCGTGTCGTTCGACCTCGCCACCGGATCGGCGGAGATGCGGCTCATGGGCGCCCAGGTGGGCCCGCACGTCCTGGTCGCCGACGCCCTGCTGGGCGCCCGGGTCACACCGCTGGCCGCCGAGCTCGGGCGTCAGGTGTACCTGGTGACGCTCAGCGGGGTGTCCGACACGTACGTCCTCGAGGCGCACGGCCCCGCGACGCGGCTCCTGGTGCACGCCGCCGGCGAGGTGGTGGAGAACCGCGGCGAGCCCCTGCCCGTCGAGGCGCTGCTCGCGTCCTGCGACGATCTCGAGGACGCGCACCTCGCGCTGGTCACCGCGCTGGCCGAGACGGTCCCCGACGCGCTGTGGCACGCGACCTTCGTCTCCCTGACCTCCGAGGGCATGCCGTTCTGACCGACCGCCCCGACCCGACGACGCCACGCCTCTACCCTGGACACGTGACCACCCTCGACCCCGCCGTCCTCGACGCGGACGGCTACGCCGAGGCCGACCGTGAACGCTGGGTGCCCGAAGGGGAGAAGTCGCGCGAGCGCACCCCGTTCGAGCGGGACCGGGCCCGCCTCGTGCACTCCTCGGCGCTGCGCAGGCTCGGCGCCAAGACCCAGGTCCTCGGGCCGTCGTCGGACGACTTCGTGCGCACCCGCCTGACGCACACGCTCGAGGTCGCGCAGGTCGGCCGTGAGCTCGGCAAGGCCCTGGGCTGCGACCCCGACGTCGTCGACTCCGCGTGCCTCGCGCACGACCTGGGTCACCCGCCGTTCGGCCACAACGGGGAGCGCGCGCTCGCGGACCTCGCGCGCGGCATCGGCGGGTTCGAGGGCAATGCCCAGACGCTGCGGCTCCTGACGCGCCTGGACCCCAAGGTCGTCGCACCCGACGGCCGCTCCGTGGGCCTCAACCTCACGCGCGCGAGCCTCGACGCGTCGGTGAAGTACCCGTGGCGGTACGGGCAGGGGCCGATCAGCCCCGCGAGCGGACGCCCGACGCACAAGTTCGGCGTCTACGAGGACGACCTGCCGGTGTTCACCTGGCTCCGTGCCGCCGCGCCCGAGGGTCGCAAGTGCCTCGAGGCGCAGGTGATGGACCTCGCCGACGACATCTCCTACTCGGTGCACGACGTCGAGGACGCCGTCGTCGGCGGACGCCTCGACCTCGCGGTCCTGTCCCACCCGGACGAGCGGGTGCGGGTCGTCGAGGCCGTCGACACCTGGTACGGCGCCCAGGTCACGAGCGCCGAGCTCGAGGCCGCGATGGACCGGCTCGTCGTCGCGCGGCTCTGGGAGCCCGGGTTCGACGGGTCGCGTCGCGCGCTCGCGGTGCTGAAGGACGCGACGAGCCAGCTCATCGGCCGGTTCGCCAAGGCCGCCCAGCAGGCGACGCGCGCGCGCTACGGCGACGGACCGCTGACGCGCTACGCCGCGGAGCTGGTCGTGCCGCACGAGACGCTGGCCGAGATCCTCGTGCTCAAGGGGCTCGCCGTCACGTACGTCATGGCGCCGCGTGAGCTCGAGCCCCTGTACGCGCACCAGCGCGAGGTGCTGACGGACCTCGTCCGGGTGCTGGCCGACCGGGGCCCCGACGTGCTCGAGCCGCCGTTCGCCGCCGACTGGCGCGCGGCCGACGACGACACGCAGCGGCTGCGTGTCGTCGTCGACCAGGTCGCCTCGCTCACCGACGTGTCGGCTGTCGACTTGCACGCACGGCTCGTTCGGTCACGGTGAAGCTCGCGAGTACGCACGTGACCCAGACCGATCTCGACCACTATTGCCGTTGCTCCGGCCCGTCATCAATCGCGATCAGACGTTCGATTGGGTGGGTCCAATGACTTGTCCAGCTCTCGTCGAACTTAACCCGACTCAAGGCGACGCTGGTTATGCGAGACTCGAACCCTTTTAGCGAAACAGGCCTTCGAGCCTTGAAGTGGTTGCAGACTAGGACACTGAGGTACCCGGGCACGTGCTTTCCTTTGATGTTCCGTTGGAGCCTCCCGGACCGGACTGCTGCACCCACGCGCGATCTCACCCATTGTTCGCGAGTGGGGCTATAAGAAGGGCTGGCACGAACGATCGCCCATGCGTCGCGATGCGCCAATTGGTCGACCGGTCCATAAACTTCGGAGTTTATGCGAGACGGCAGCCCATAACGGAGCGAACAACGAACGCGGCACGAAGCAACGACGACTCCGAGTGATACCCATTCTACCCAGGCTGCCGCGATTTGTCTTAACGGTTCCCCGACAGTACCTGCCAGCGCCTTTGCCTCTGACTTGCTCAACGAGAGAGTGTCGGCGAGTGCTTTACGAATATCGGTATGTGCATAGATCTCGGCTTCGACATCCGCATGCATCGTATAGAGCACATGGTTTGAACGTAACCTCCTGCCAGTCAGGTCATCGGCATCCTTATCGAGAGCGATGAGTATGATCCGTTTGTTCTCACTTGAACCCTGAGTCAACACGCCCATCTTCCGAAAGAACGCGTGCAACTTGGTGAGGTGCCTCTTTCCTCCACTCGACTTTCCATCTATAGATATCGTCTCGCCGAGACGGACGTCGATGTTGTAGCCGTGATTTTTGACGCCTTTGCTTTGCCGGCACACTCTGTCGTAGAAAGCGACGTCGTGGTCGCGCCCTTCGACTAGGATCCAGATCCGCTTTGATCTCGCCATCATAGCGCGTCGCGCGAACGCGGCAGCGTCCCTAGGAATTTTAGTCGGATTCACAGTTTACGGATCTTTGAGTCGGGGATGTGCGCCATGATCTCGGGGCTATGAGTGGCAAAAATGAGCTGGCACCGCCCGTTCAGCGCCCGCATGGACTCAACAAGCGTTTCTTGCCAGTCGACGTGAAGCGATAGTTCAGGTTCATCAATGATTACCGAACTCTCTTCGCCACCTAGCGCCAGGAGGAACATCTGGAGCAATTGGCGCTCACCGGACGAAAGCGCGAATAGCGGAATTTCGTCACCATTCACCTGCACATCTATCGATCCTGGCTTGAGAGACACGGCCTTGTCCCCGGCGTACATCATTCGCAGGAGCTGCTCTAGCTCAAATTGCGGTCGTACCGCTTCCCCGATTCGCTTCGTTACCACACGAATGTCTTCGACAATCTCTTGGAGGGAAGCGTCGTCCTTGAATCGATCTGCGAATGACTTGGCATTGAAAGTCACCCGCATATTCTGTGCCCTGAGGAAGTCTCTAGTGAGCTCGTATGCTCGCTGGCTGTCAACGCCGGAAGCTCGAGGGCTAGCCTTGCCTCGTGCTCCGCCGAAGAGAGTCGAAAGAACGCGCGCGAGACCCTCCTGTTGAATATCCCTCACCCGCGCCAGGGAAATGGCCTGGTACGACCTCCAACGGTCTGTTATCTGCTGTGCAAACAAATCGTCTAGCGTCGCTTCATCGATTCGTCCGCGCGTCCTCTCGGGGCGTCGGCTCGAATACTGATCTTCGACAAGTCTGCTTATAGGGAGATATGAGTGCTGCAATTTCCGGACGGGCCGATCGGGTCGCTCCCCATCAAACTTGGTAGTCCATCGTGGATGCTCTCCTGACCTCACTAGAAACTCGAAAGCATCGAGCTCGTCGCGCGTCGAAAGGCTTCCATGAGGGGCAAAGTCGGCCTTGGAAAGTGAACGCGTGATGATTGTGTCGTGCGTCGCACTGTAGATGTCAACGGATATTCGTGAGAACGGAAGTCGGAGGGCCGGAGTCACCTCGTCGCTTAGCGCGCAATGTAGTAGCCGTAGAAACGTTGATTTGCCGGTTCCATTGAGACCCCACAAGATGTTCAAATGGCGATCAAATCTAACGTCTAGGCTGTCGGTGCGACCCGCCAGGCCATCGACGGTTGCGCGCACGATGTGTGCCATCGACTCCTCCTCGTCTCGCGGTACAGACTATGGCGAGTTCGCTCGACAGTCTGAGACTTCGAGCAGCAATTTGAGGCAGAGTGGAACTAGAGGGCAACCCGCAGCTGCGTTCGTCGACGAGCGTCGGCTCGTCGGTTGTCATGCCGCGCAGCTGAGGGCCATCAGACGCAGCGGCCGACGACGACACGCGCCGGCTGCGTGTCGTCGTCGACCGGGTCGCGTCGTTGACCGATGTGTCGGCGGTCGTCCTGCACCACCGGCTGGTGCGCCCGCCGCTGCACTGACCGACACGAGCGCCGCGGGGCTCAGTCGCCGTCGCCCATGGGCCAGAACGGCCGGACCTCGACCCGGCCCGCACGGGCCATCGGGTGTGCCGCCGCGATCGCGACGGCCTCGTCCAGGTCCGCGGCCTCGATGACGTCGTAGCCGGCGATCTGTTCGCGGGTCTCTGCGAACGGCCCGTCGGTCAGCACGACCTTGTCGCCGCGTCGCCGCACCGTCGTGGCGGCCTCGACCGGCCGCAGCCGGTTGCCGTGGTGCCGCATCCCGCGCCCGTCCACGTCGGCGACCCACTGCTCGATCGTCAGGTCGCCGGGTGCGGCGTCCTGCCCCTCGGGGTCGGTGCAGATGAAGAGCATGTACTCCACGTCGTCCTCCTCGTGCCTCGCGGGCGCGGTCCGCCCGGTCACTGCCATGACGGTCGGCCCGCAGGACATTCGACACCACGTGCCACGTCGGCAGGACGCCTAGACTCTCGCCCGTGGCCGGACGGATTCTGCGGGAGGACGTGGAGGCCGTCCGCGAGCGTGTCCGCATCGAGGAGGTCGTCGGTGCGCACGTCGCGCTGCGGCCCGCGGGCGTCGGCTCCCTCAAGGGGCTGTGCCCCTTCCACGACGAGCGCTCGCCCTCGTTCCACGTGCGGCCCCAGGTGGGGCGCTACCACTGCTTCGGGTGCGGTGAGGGCGGCGACGTGATCGCCTTCGTCCAGCAGGTCGACGGGCTCGGTTTCACCGACGCGGTCGAGTACCTGGCGTCGCGCGCGGGCATGCAGCTGCGGTACGAGGAGGGTGGCGGGCCGTCGCGCCCCGGCGAGGAGCCGGGTCGCCGACGCCGCCTGCTGGACGCCCACCGGATCACCGAGGAGTTCTACCGCGAGCAGCTCGTGTCGCCCCAGGCGACGGCGGCGCGGGCGTTCCTCTCCGAGCGTGGGTTCGACCGGACGGCCGCCGACGACTTCGGTGTCGGGTTCGCCCCGCAGGGCTGGGACTCGCTGCTGCGCCACCTGCGCGGACGGGGGTTCACGGAGGCCGAGCTGACTGCGTCGGGCCTGGTCAGCCAGGGGCAGCGCGGCATCTACGACCGGTTCCGCGGCCGTCTGGTGTGGCCGATCCGCGAGGTCACGGGCGAGACCGTCGGCTTCGGTGCACGCCGGCTCTTCGACGAGGACACCGGCCCCAAGTACCTCAACACCCCCGAGACCCCGCTGTACCGCAAGTCGCACGTGCTGTACGGCATCGACCTGGCCAAGCGGGAGATCTCCCGCGCCAAGCAGGTCGTGGTCGTCGAGGGCTACACCGACGTCATGGCCATGCACCTGTCGGGTGTGCCCACGGCGGTGGCGACCTGCGGCACGGCCTTCGGGCCGGACCACGCGCGCATCGTGCGCCGGCTCGTCGGCGACAGCGGGGGAGCGAGCGGGGTCCAGCTCGCCGGGGGGTCGTCGGTGGGCGGCGAGGTCGTCTTCACGTTCGACGGGGACGCTGCCGGGCAGAAGGCCGCGCTGCGCGCCTTCGGCGAGGACCAGGCGTTCTCGGCGCAGACGTTCGTGGCCGTCGAGCCGTCCGGGATGGACCCCTGCGAGCTGCGCCAGGAGCGTGGCCCGGACGCGGTGCGCGCGCTGGTCTCCTCGCGGCAGCCGCTGTTCGAGTTCGTCATCCGCTCGACGCTCGAGGCGCACGACCTGACGACCGCCGAGGGGCGGGTGGGCGCGCTGCGCGCCGCCGCACCGGTGGTCGCGGGCATCCGTGACTCGGCGCTGCGGCCGGAGTACGAGCGGCTGCTCGCCGGGTGGCTCGGCATGGACGACGTCGCCGGGGTCCGTCGGGCCGTCGGCGACGCCGCTCGGCGCGGTCCGCGCGGTGGCACGCGGCCCGCTGCCGACCGGGACGGCGGCCGGCGGCCGACGAGCGCCGCGGGCGACGCACCGACGCCGGTCCCGGTGGTGCGCATGGCCGCACCCGACCGGCGGGACCCCGTCGCGCAGGTCGAGCGCACCGCCCTGGAGGTCGTGCTGCAGCACCCCACGCTCGTCCCTGCGGAGTTCGACGCCCTCGCGCCCGACGCCTGCACGGCACCCGCGTACCGGGCGGTGCACGAGGCCGTGCGGGCCGCCGGGGGAGTGACGGCCGCCCGGGACGTCGTGGCGCGGGCCGGTGAGGCCGCGTGGGTGGGGGCGGTGCTCGAGGAGGCCGCCGAGCCCGTGCACTCGCTGCTCACCGAGCTCTCGGTGGCGCCGCTGCCCGAGGACCGGCCCGGGTCGTTGCCCGGCTACGTCCGTGGCGTCGTGCTGCGGCTCGTCGACATCGGGGTCACGCGCCGGATCGCCGACGTCCGCGGGCGGCTGCAGCGGCTCGGCGGCGACGCGGACCCGGCTGAGCAGCGCACGCTGCTGGGCGAGCTGCTCGAGCTCGAGTCGCAGCGCCGCACGCTGCGCGAGCCCGCCTGAGGGGTCTGCGCGCGGCCACCCCACCCGGCCTGCAGGTCAGCGCAGCGGGACCAGTCCCGTGCCGTCGTCCTCGAGGCGGGTGTCCGTCACGGCGGTCACTGTCATCGAGCGCAGGCGCAGGCTGCCGCCGTAGTACGACAGGAACGCGGTGTCCGTCGCGTCACGGCCCGTCGCGATGCGCAGCAGCGACGCGCGCGGGGCCAGGCGCGTCGCGTCCACCACGTACCAGGCGCCCTCGACGTACGCCTCGGCGACCGCGTGGAAGTCCATCGGCTTGAGCCCCGGGGCGTACACCGAGGCGAGCCGTGCCGGGACGTCGCACGCGCGCAGCAGGGCCACGACGAGGTGCGCGAAGTCGCGGCACACGCCCCGCCGCTTGAGCAGCGTGTCGGTGGCGCCGTCGGTCGGCAGGCTCGACCCGGACAGGTACGTCACGTGCCGGCTCACCCACAGGACCACGGCGTCGAGCAGGTCCGGACCGGCCAGCCCGCGGAACTGGTCGCGCGCGAACGCCAGGAGCCGGTCGGAGTCGACGTACCGGCTGGGCCGGCGGTACTCGACGAGGTCGACGTCCTCGAGCGCGGCGGGGTCCGCGTGCCCGGTGACGTTGGCCTGGTAGTCGACGACGACGCGGCCCTGCGGGGCCAGGATCCGGTGGATGCGGCCGCCGTGCGGCGTCTTGATCTCCTGCACGTCGAGCGGTGAGTCGTCGGTGCGCACGAGGAGCAGCTCGCTGCGCTCGTACGGCCCGTCCGCCACGGCGACGGACAGCAGCAGCTCGAGCGGGGCGTGCACGTCGAGCGAGAGGTGGGTGGCCACGGAGCGCAGCACGGACGACGCATCCTTCCCCGGCCAGGACGGGCCGGACGACGGGTGGTGACAGGGGGATCCGACGCGGGGTCGACGACGCGTCCGGGGTCCTGTCGGCGGTGCCGGCGGGTGCCCGGACGGGGGCACGGCAAAGCAGGGGTGAGGCGAGGTGGTGGTCCCGGGACGAGCGGGAGTGAGGCAAGTGTGAGGCTCACGCGGTCGTTCGTCCAGCCCCTCCACCGTGTGGTGCATCGGTGCAGGTCACGGCGGTGTTCGGGGGGGTGCCGGACTCCCCTGGGAGGGGGTGCGCCGGCGCGCTCAGCGCGCGGTGGTCGCGGCCTCGCCGCCCGCTCGCCGGGCACGCTTCTCCCGCAGCATGAGGAACGGCAGCGTGAAGGTCGCCACCGCGGTGACCGCCCAGACGATGATCGTGGCGAGCACCCACGTCGAGACGCCGCTGATCCGCAGGCCGTCGGTCAGCAGGTGCGCGAGGAGCAGCGCGACGTACGTCGACAGCAGCCCGATCCCGCCGAGGAACGCAGGTGCGTACCGGCTGCTCATCTTGAAGACGAACGGCGAGAGCACCGACTGGGCGATGGCGAACACCGCGACGGTCACCACGAAACCCGAGGCGGTGACCGTGAACCCGTCGAGCACCGCGGCCGCGACGAGCAGGCCGAGCGCGGCGGAGAGCAGGAAGATCAGCGTGCGCAGCAGCAGCCGGACCATGAGCCCAACGTAGACCCGCAGGGGCGCCGTGGGCGAGGGTGCGACGACGAGTCGCCTGGAGGAGCATCGAGGAGATGACGACCGCCGCCCCCGCCGCCCCGTCGGCCGTCCGTGTCCTCGTGGTCGCGGACACGCACGTCCCCGCCCGCGCCCGTGACCTGCCCCCGGTGCTGTGGCAGGCGGTGGCCGACGCCGACCTCGTGGTCCACGCGGGGGACTGGGTGACCACCGACCTGCTCGACCGCGTCGAGGAGCGCGCCGCCCGCCTGCTGGCGTGCCACGGCAACAACGACCCGCCGGCCCTGGTGGCGCGCCTGCCCGAGGTCGCGCGCACGGTGGTCGCGGGCGTGCGGCTCGCCGTCGTCCACGAGACGGGGGCGGCGGCCGGGCGCGAGCGGCGGTGCGACGAGCGCTTCACCGACGTCGACGTGCTCGTCTTCGGGCACAGCCACATCCCGTGGGACTCCGTGACACCGCGGGGCGTGCGTCTGCTCAACCCGGGCTCGCCGACCGACCGCCGCCGGCAGCCCGCGTGCACCTACCTGACGTGCACGCTGCGCGCGGGAGCCGTCGAGGACGTCGAGCTCCATCGCCTGCCGCTGCGGACGGCGCCACCACGACGAACGGCGCCCCTCGCGGAGCGCCGTCCTGCCTCTGACCTGCTCTGATGCTCCCCCGACTGGACTCGAACCAGTAACCCTTCGATTAACAGTCGAATGCTCTGCCAATTGAGCTACGGGGGATCGTGCGGGGAAAACGATAGCAGGCCCGCCGGGGTGAGCCGGACGCCGCCCGGAGCACCCGGGATGCCCCCGGGACGCCCCCGGGACGCCCCGGAGGGCTCACGGCACCAGGCCGGCCTCCGCGCGCACGCGCGCCTCGGCGTCGGCCACGCGGCGGGCGGTGGCGGGGTCGGTGAGGTCGACCGGGCCCTCGCCGATCACCTGCGTGAACAGGGCGCCGTCCTCGTCGCGACGCAGGGCGACCCGCAACGGTGCGCGCACCCCGGGCACGACGACGTTCTCGACGTGCACGACGGACTGCTGCACGCGCTCGCGGAACGTCTGGGTCAGGTCCCACGCGTCGTCGTCGTCCGCGAGGACGAGCGCGGTGCGGGCGCCGTTCACCCAGTGCACGGTCAGGGTGCGGGTCTGCGCGTCCAGGGACCCGCGGTCGACGTCGGCCCACGGCGTGCGGGCCGCGCCGTCGTCGCCGACGAGGTGCAGGGCGCGGCGCGAGGCCACCACCCACCGCCCGTCGTCGAGCGGGGTGGTCGCGAGGATCGCGTCGGCCCGCAGGTCGAGCACGCGTCGCAGGGGATCGGGCAGCCGGCGACGCCGGGAGAACAGGGCCACGGCACCACGGTAGTCGCGTCCGCGACGGCACCGGTGCGTTCGGACGGGCGCGGACCGAGGAAGTGGTCACATCTGCACGCCCCGGCGCCGGAAGTGGTCACCTGTGTGACCACTTCCACGCTCGCCCGTTCGTGGGCTCGGGGTCAGGGGGTGCGGCGGAGGTAGTTCCAGGAGAGGACGGCGCAGGTGGCGCCGTTGAGGAAGCCGACGATGACGTCGGTGGGGGAGTGCATCCCGCGGTAGGCGCGTGCGACGCCGACGGCCACCGGGACGAGCACGCACAGGACCGTGACGAGCCACCGCAGCACGGGGCGCTCGATGCGCTGCGCCTGCATCGCGAGCGTCAGGTAGAACGCGGCCGCGGCGCCCGTGTGGCCGCTCGGGTAGCTCGACGTCGGCGGGGCGTGGTCGAGCTGGTCGACGTCGGGACGCTCGCGCCCGACGACCAGCGAGGACGACAGGAAGATCACGGCCTGCACCGCCACGGCCAGACCCGGGACGATCGCGTACCACCACTGCCGAGTCCGCCACCACGTCAGCGCGATCGCCAGCACGCACGCGCCGATGAGGAACTCCGTCTGGCCGATGGCCGAGAGCACCGTCGTCACGGCATCGAGCGCCGGTGTGCGCTGCTGGACGAACCACTCGTTGACGGCGTACTCGCCCTCCAGGTTGCCCAGGGGCCCCGTGATGAGCAGGCCGAGGCCCACCACGACGCACCACAGCACCACTGCGGGGAGCAGCACCCGTCGCGCCAGGTCGCGCCGGACCTGCTGCGCCGTGGGCCTGCTGGTGTCGGTCTGGTAGCGGTGCCAGAAGGCGTGCACGTGTCCTCCGGTGTCAGGGGGTGGAGCCGGTCGGGTCGAGCTGGTCGTCGATCGGGGTGCCGGCCGCGGTCCGGCGGTAGCCGACGTACGACGCACCGGCGATCGCCGCGCCGAGCAGCACACCGCCCACGACGTCGGACGGGTAGTGCACGCCGAGCAGCACGCGGTCCGCGGCCGTGAGCAGCACGAACGCGACGGCCGCCGCCGGCACCACGACCCGCCCCCGGCGGCCCAGCACCGGCCACACCAGCAGCGTCAGCGTCACGGCGACGACCGAGGCGTTCGTCGCGTGGCCGGACGGGAAGCTCGAGCCGGGCGCGCGGGCCACGGCGTCCTCGATCACGGGACGCGCGCGCTGAACGATCCCCTTGGCGGCGAGCTGCAGGACCCACCCCGCGGCGACCGTCCCTGCCGCCCAGAGCGCGCGGTCGCCCAGACCGTGCCGGCGCCACGCCCAGACGCACACCACCGGGACCAGGATCAGGTTCACCCACCGGGCCGCGGCCGCCTCCTGCCAGGCGATCAGCGCGGTCCGCAGCGCGTCCGACTCCCGCGTCAGGTCCGTGGCGGCGCGCACGACGGCCTCGTCGAACGTCACGACCGCGCCGGACCCGCCGCGCACGACGACGGCCAGCGCGACGACCGGGAGCACGACCGCGGCGCCGAACGCGGCGGCGTGCAGCAACGCACGACGACGGACGGGGGCGGCGCGCATGGCGAGACCCTAGAGGCGGGTGCCCGGGGACGCACGCCGGGAGTCGGTGGGCCAGGTGGGGCTTGAACCCACGACCGACGGATTATGAGTCCGCTGCTCTGACCGACTGAGCTACTGGCCCCTGCTGCCGAGCACGCTACCGGAGCGGGTCGCTGATCTGCGGAGACGTCGGGGCCGGGGGACCGTCGTCGGCCCGCGCGAGCAGGTACGTGCGCACGTCCGCGTCGTCCGCGAGCTCGGCCGCCCGCCGGTAGGCCGTCGCCGCGTCGCCGCGCCGGCCCGCGCTCACCAGCAGGGCCGCGCGCGCCGCCCACCACGGCTGGAACGCCGGGTCGGGCTGAGGAGGGAGGGCCGCCAGGCCGGCATCCGGACCGTCGAGCCGACCCACGACGACGGCCAGCGCGACGCGCGCCCCGAGGCTGGGGGCCACGGCGTCGAGGGCGAGGTACAGCGTGCGCAGCGCGGACCAGTCGGTGGTCCCGGTGCGGCGCCGGTCGCAGTGCACGGCCTGGACGGCCGCCTCCAGGCGGAACCGGCCGGGCACGCCGGGCCGCTCGGAGCGACGCAGGTACGCCTCGCCCTCCGCGATCAGGTCGCCGCGCCACGTGCTCGCGTCCTGCTCGTCCAGCGGGACGAACGGGCCGGGGCGGCGGCGCGCCAGCGCGAACGTGACCAGCGCCGCCAGGGCCCACGCCTCCGGGTCGTCGTCCAGCAGCGCCGCGAGCACGACCGCCAGGTGCTGCGCCTCGCCCGCGAGGCCGCGCCCGTCCTGCCGCCACGTCGCCGCGGCCGCGCCGTACACGGCCTCGAGGACGGCCGGCAGACGCTCGACCAGCACCGACCGGTCCGGCAGCACGAAGGGGATGCGGGCCGTGGCGATGCGGCGCTTGGCGCGCACGAGGCGTTGCGCCATCGTCGCCGGCGGCACCGAGAACAGCCGCGCGACCTGTGCGGCCTCCAGGCCCAGCACGGTCTGCAGCATCAGCGGCGTGCGGACCTCGGGCGCGATCGCAGGGTGCGCGCACACCAGCAGCAGCGCGAGGCGGCGGTCCGGGACGGCGTCGGGGTCGACGTCGGCGAGCGGGTCCGCCGCCGCGGCGTCCACGACGTCGTCGTCCAGCGGGGCGGACGTGCGGTGCGCCGCGGAGCGCCAGACGTCGCGGATGCGGTGCCGGGCCACGGTGAGCAGCCAGCCGTCGGGGTTGCGCGGCACACCGGAGTCCGGCCACGTGCGCAGCGCCTGCTCGAAGGCCGTGGCGAGAGCGTCCTCGGCGAGGGCCAGGTCGCCCGCGGCGGCGGCGAGCAGCGCCAGCAGACGGCCGTACGAGTCCCGGGCGGCGCGCTCGGCCGCCGCCCGGGCCTCGTCGACGCTCACGCGCTCGGCATCCACACGCCGTCGACGGTGTGCAGCGCGCCGGGCCGGACCTCGACCGGACCCCAGTCCGTCGACGGCGCCCGCCGCGCCCACTCCAGTGCCGCGTCCAGGTCCGGGACGTCGATGACGAACGTGCCGCCGAGCTGCTCCTTGGTGTCGGCGAACGGACCGTCCTGCACCTGCAGGACGCCGTCCACGGTGCGCACCGTGGTGGTGGCGACGGACGGCTGCAGGACCTCGCCCGCCACGAGGACGCCGGCGGCCTGCAGCGTCGCGGCGTAGGCGGTGAAGGCGCGCTGCCCATACTCGATGCCCTCGGGCCCGAGCTCCTCGGGGCTCATCTCGGGGTAGTGCAGCAGCAGGGTGTAGCGCATGACGTCCTCCTGGGGACCGTGCGTGCCGACCTCGTCGACAGGGTAGGGCGCGGCCGCCGGGCGGTCCGCGGTCGGGGCGTCGGACCCCGTCGTCGTCATGACGATCTCGCGCGGCACCGATCGACACCCGGCGGGCCACGCTCCTCCGGATGCCGAACCCGCCGAGCGCTGCCACGATCTCTGCGGGCACCGGCGCACGTCGGAGGGGGAGGGGCCCACGTCGAGGAGGTGACATGGCCACGGTCGCGACGAGGTCCCCGCAGGGCGCATGGGAGCTGGGAGCACGCGCGGGCTACGCCGCCAGCGGTCTGGTGCACGTGCTGATCGGCGTGCTCGCGGCACAGCTCGCGCTCGGCTCGTCGAGCGGCAGCGCCGACGAGTCCGGGGCGTTCTCGGCGATCGCCGCCACGCCCTTCGGGGCCGGGGTGCTCTGGGTCAGCGTCGTCGCCTTCGTCGCGCTCGGCGCCTGGCAGGCGGCGGCCGCGCTGAGCGGTGCGGCGGGTGAGACGTCGGACCGGGTCAAGGCGGGCGCCAAGGCCGTGATCTACCTGGCGCTGGCGGCCGCCGCGTACACGGTGCTGCAGGGCGGGTCGAGCGGCGGGCAGACGTCGAGCACCACGGCGACGCTCATGCAGGCGCCGGGCGGGCGGCTGCTCGTCGGCGCCGTGGGGGTGGGTGTCGTCGTCGTCGGGGTTTACCACGTCTACAAGGGCCTGACGAAGAAGTTCCTCGAGGACCTGCACCGGCTGCCGACCGGCACGGCGGGCCGCGTCGCCCGCATGGCGGGCGTGGTGGGGTACGCGGCCAAGGGTGTGGCGCTGACGATCGTCGGCGTGCTCTTCGTCGTCGCCGCGACCAATGCGAACCCGCAGGAGGCGACCGGTCTCGACGGTGCCCTGCAGACCCTGCGGGATGCCCCGGCCGGCCCGGTCCTGCTGATGCTGGTCGCGGCGGGCCTCGTCGCTTTCGGTGGGTACTGCGGTGTTAGGTCCCGGTTCGGCAGGCTGTGACTTTTCACCCGCTCCGGACAGATCTGGCATGGCGGCGGTTCTTGCACGCTTGTCCAGATTGGGGCATAGTCGAAGACGTCAGCGACAAACGGCAAACCCGCCGCAAGGTGGGGACGCAAAGCCACGGGGCCTACTGGGCCAGCCGAGCTACCGAACGACGAAGGAGTACCAGCCATGGCTGTTCACACGTCTGTCACCGAGGCTCCCCTCTCGCAGGGCGCTCTGCTCACCCCGGGTGAGGTTGCGGTGCTGTTCCGCGTCGACCCCAAGACGGTGACGCGCTGGGCCCAGGCCGGCAAGCTCTCCGCGGTCCGCACGCTCGGGGGGCACCGCCGCTTCCACGAGGCCGAGGTCCGCTCGCTCCTCACCGGCGTCCCGCAGCAGCGCGCCGGGGAGTGATCTCGCGTCGTCGATGACGACGCGTCGAACGACGCCGATGCCGGTGGTGACCTGGTCACCACCGGCATCGTGCTGTGCCCGGACGGGTCCGGCTGCCCGGTGCGGGGTGGTCGCGGGCTCGTCGGACGGGCGCGACATGAAAGGATCGGGTCATGGCCCTGCGTGAGATCCGCATCGTCGGCGACCCCGTGCTGCGCACCCCCTGTGACCCGATCACGACGATCGACGACCGGGTCCGCTCCCTCGTCGAGGACCTCGTCGAGACCGTGGACCAGGAAGGCCGTGCCGGTCTGGCGGCGAACCAGATCGGCGTCGGCCTGCGTGCGTTCTCCTGGAACATCGACGACGAGATCGGGTACGTCCTCAACCCGACGATCGTCGAGCTGTCCGAGGACGAGTACCAGGACGGCGACGAGGGCTGCCTCTCGGTGCCGGGGCTCTGGTACCCGACGCACCGGGCCTGGTACGCCCGCGTCGTCGGGACCGACCTCGACGGGCGCGAGGTCGTGGTCGAGGGCACCGAGCTGATGGCCCGCTGCCTGCAGCACGAGGTGGACCACCTCGACGGCATGCTCTACCTCGACCGGCTCGAACGCTCGGTGCGCAAGAAGGCCATGCGCGCGATCCGCGAGCAGTTGTAGGCCATCCGGTCTGGCGAGTCGCTGGACCTGCGGCGATGCATGCGGCATCCTGTGCCGTGCACGCCGCGCGTGCTGCAGTACCAGGTCTGGACTGCTCCCGAGCAGGGCGAGGTCGTTGGGGAAGGCGACCCTCGATCCCATCCGGGAGGACGACATGGCCGGTGCAATCACCCGCGGTGTACTTTTCGTGCACTCCGCGCCGCGCGCGCTGTGCCCCCACGTCGAGTGGGCGGCAGGCAACGCGCTGGACGCGCGCGTCAGCCTGGACTGGACACCCCAGCCGGCGGGCCCGAGCTTCTACCGCGCGGAGCTGTCGTGGCAGGCCGCACCCGGGACGGGTGCGCGCCTGGCCTCCGCCCTGCGCGGCTGGGCGCACCTGCGCTACGAGGTGACCGAGGAGCCCAGCTCCGGTGTCGACGGCTCGCGCTGGAGCCATACCCCGGAGCTCGGGATCTTCCACGCCGCCACGGACGTCCACGGCAACGTCGTCGTCCCCGAGGACCGCATCAGGGCCGCGCTCGAGCACGGCGCCGACCCCGAGCGTCTGCGCGCCGAGCTCGACCTCGCTCTCGGTCAGGCCTGGGACGACGAGCTTGAGCCGTTCCGGTACGCCGGAGCGGGTGCACCCGTGCGCTGGCTGCACCGCGTCGGCTGAGGTCGGGCGGGGCGCGCGTCGCGACCGGCACGAGCGTCGCCGCGCCCCCGTTCGGGCGCCCCTCGTTCGGGTGGACCGGTCGCTGAAACGTTTCGTGCGACCAGGGGTGGGGCTGTGCGATCCGCCCGATTTGCTACGGTCCGTCCCATGCCCACCGGACGGTCGGTGTGGCGGTGAGGACCTGTTCCGGGGGGAGACGCGTCGCGAGGGCGCCGCGTCCATCAACCACGGAGGACGCCGATGCCCGCACGACGTCCGCCGCGCCCTGCCGCGACCCGCACGTCCGCGCTGTTGCGGACGGCAGGTGGCGTGGGCGCCGTCGTCGCCCTGACCGGGTGCGTCACCGGGACACCGGTCGACCCGCCTCCCGTCGCCACGAGCACCGCGGCGCAGCGCCCGGCCGGCGACCGCGCCACCGCCTCCACCACTGACGGCACGTACACCGGGACGGGCAGCTACGAGACGCCGGGCGGCCCGCAGCGCATCGACGTCACCGTGGTCCTGGCCGACGGGGTCGTCGAGGCTCTGCGCGTCGACCCCGCCGCCACCAACACCACGTCGCTGCGGTTCCAGGAGCGGTTCGCGTCCGCGGTCGTCGACCGGGCCGTCGGCCGTCCGCTCCAGGACGTCGAGGTGGACCGGCTCGCGGGCTCGTCGTCGACGGGCGCGGGCTTCATGGAGGCACTCGACCAGGTGGTGCGCGATGCGGCCCTCGCCTGACCGGACCGGCGCGCCGGAGGGGTGCGCGCCGCCCCCGACGAGGCTGCCGTGACGGGGCCGCTCGACCGGCTGCTCGGCCGGGCCGCGTCGTACCGCGTCGCGACGCTGGCGCTGCTCGCGGTGCACGTCGCGGCGGCCGTGCTGGGCCACGTCGGCCTCGTCGACGTCGATCCCGCCGCGCTCGCGGCGACCGCGGGAGCAGCGACCGTCGGCACGCTCCTGACCAGCCTGATCGGCACCGCCGTGAGCGGGGTCCGCGTGCACGCCGAGTCGTCCCTCATCACCGGGCTGATCCTCGCCCTCCTGCTCTGGCCCGCGTTGTCCGTCGAGGCGCTGGTCGGCGCCGGGCTGGTCGGCGCGGCCGCCGGCCTGTCCAAGGTGGTCGTCCGGGCGCGCGGCCGCCACCTGCTCAACCCGGCCGCTGCGGCGGCCCTGGTCGCGGGCCTCGTCGTCGCGCCCGCGCTCGGGACCGCCGCACCCGTGTGGTGGGTCGCGACCCCGCCGCTCGCCCCCGTCGTCCTCGTCGCGGGTGCGCTGGTCCTGCGACGCACGGGCACCGGTGTCGTCGGCCTCGCGTACGTGGCGACGTACGTCCTGCTCACGGTCCCGCGGCTGGTGCTGTCGGGCGACGCACCGCTGGACGCGCTGACGACCGTCCTGGCCTCGCACCCGGTGCTCTTCGCAGCGGCGTTCATGGTCGTCGAGCCGCTGACGCAGGCGCCGCGCCGCCGGGCGCGTATCGCGGTGGCCGTCGTGGCCGGTGCGCTGGCGGCGACGCCGTTCGCGATCGGGCCGCTGTCGACGTCCCCCGAGCTCGCCGTCGTCGTGGCCAACCTCGTCACCGCCCTCGTCGCGGCACCGCGCGCCCTCGGCCTCGTCGTCGTCGGGCACACCACGCCGGGGCCCGGCGCTCACGAGGTGCTGCTGCGTCCCGTGCGTCCGCTGCGGTGGCAGCCCGGCCAGTGGGTCGAGCTCGACGTCGGGCGCATGCGGCCCGACGGGCGGGGGCGCCGACGGGTGTTCTCGCTCGTCCCCGCGGGCAGGGACGCGGTGGCGGTCGCGTTCACGGTCCGCGGCAAGCCGTCCGCGTTCAAGCGCACGCTCATGGCGGCGCCGGTCGGGACCAAGGTGCGCGCGACGACCGTCGGTGGCGACTTCCTGCTCCCGGACGACCCGACGGTGCCGGTGGTCATGGTCGCGAGCGGGATCGGCGTCACGCCGTTCGTCGCCCAGATCGAGCACGCGGGCCCGCGCGACATGGTCCTGGTGCTCCTGTGCCCCGAGGGGATGCCGACGCCCTACGTGCGACGCCTGGCCCGCACGCGCGCCCGGGTCGTCGTCGTGTCGCCCGACCCCGTGCCGGGGCTGCCGCCGCGCTGGACGTGGCACCGCGGCAGCCGCCTGACCACGGCGGCGCTCGAGTCGGCGATGTCGGACCTGTCCCGCCGCGTCGGGTACGTGTCCGGGTCGCCGGACCTCGTGCGCCGTGCGCGCGCCGTCCTGCGTGAGGCCGGCGTCCGACGCGTGCGGACCGACACGTTCTCCGGGTACGCCCGCCGGCCGGTGCACCGCACGAGCGGCGTGGCTGCCCCCGCCGCGGCCACCGACGCGCACGAGCCTGCGCTGACGCGCGGGCGGCGACGGCCGTCCGGTCGCCGGCGGACGGTCGACGCGACGGTGTGAGCCTCGCCACGTGGCCGTCGGGCCCGGCTCGTGCGAACGTCCAGGTCGGGCACCTACGGTCGGCACGACACGACAGCCACGCGGCCGACGGCGCGAGAGGGAGCACCTCACATGCGGGCTGAGATCGCCTTCGAGGCGATCGGTACCCGCTGGCGCATCGACACCCCGCAGCCGCTCGCGGACGTGACGCTCTCCCGGGTCCGCGCCGTCACCGAGGCCTACGACGTCGTCTGGTCCCGGTTCCGCACCGACTCGGTCGTCGCGCGGATCGCGCGTGACGGGGGCACGCACGCGCTGCCGGCGCACGCCGCCGAGCTGCTCGACCTGTACGACGTGCTCGGGGCGCGCACCGACGGCGCCGTGACGCCCCTGGTGGGACGCTGCCTGGACGTCCTCGGGTACGACGCGGGCTACCGGCTGCGGCCGTCAGGGCCGCCCGAGCCTGCCCCGCGCGACGTCCTGACCCGCACCGGCGCGACCGTCACCGCGTCACGACCCGTGCTGCTGGACGTCGGCGCCGCCGGCAAGGGCCAGCTCGTCGACCTCGTCGCAGGCGAGCTGCGCGCGTGCGGCGTGGGGGAGTACCTGGTCGACGCCGGCGGCGACATGCTGCACCGCGGGCCCGACGCCGTGCGCGTCGGGCTGCAGGCGCCGGGCGACCCCACCCGCGTGCTGGGACGGGTGCTGCTGCGCGACGCCGCCCTGTGCGGGTCCGCGGTCGACCGCCGCGCGTGGGGCGACGGGCTGCACCACGTCGTCGACGCGCGCACCGGGCTGCCGACGCGGGACGTCGCGGCCACGTGGGTCGTCGCAGATCGTGCGATGGTCGCCGACGGACTCGCGACCGCGCTGTTCTTCGCCGAACCCGACCTGCTGCAGGGGGTCGCCGAGCACACCTACGTCCAGGTGCACGCGGACGGCCACGCGCGGTATGCGCTGGGGCTGCCGGGAGAGGTCTTCGCGTGAGCCACCTCGACGCCGACCCGGTTGCTGCTGCTCGGCACGTACGACGCCGCGCCCTACCTCGCGCGGGTCGCCGCGGCCGGCCGGCCGCGGGCGGTCAGACGGAGGTGACCACCAGCGCGACGTTGTGACCGCCGAAGCCGAACGAGTTGTTGATCGCGGCGACCTGACCGGCGGGCAGCGAGCGGGGTGTGTCCCTCACGAGGTCGAGGACCATCTCGGGGTCGGGGTTCTCGACGTTGATCGTCGGCGGGGCCTGCCGGTCGTGCACGGCCAGGACCGTGAAGATCGTCTCGAGGGCCCCGGCGCCCCCGAGCAGGTGGCCGGTCATCGACTTCGTCGCGGACAGCACGGCGTGGTCGGCGTCGCCGCCCAGGACGGCACGGATCGAGCGCGCCTCGATGAGGTCGCCCACGACGGTCGACGTCGCGTGCGCGTTGACGTGGGCGACGTCCTGCGCGGCCACGCCGGAGTCGGCGAGGGCGGCGCGCATCGCGCGGACCTGCCCGTCGCCCGACGGCTCGGGAGACGTGATGTGGTAGCCGTCGGCGGACAGGCCCACACCGCCGATCCGGGCGTACACGCGTGCGCCGCGAGCGGCCGCGTGCTCGGCGGACTCCAGGACGACGATCCCGGCGCCCTCGCCGATGACGAACCCGTCCCGGTCGACGTCGTAGGGCCGAGAGGCGCCCGCCGGGTCGTCGTTCCGGGTCGACAGCGTGCGCGACGCGGCGAACGCCGCGATCGGCATGGGGTGGATCGTCGCCTCGGTGCCCCCGGCGACGACGACGTCCGCACGGCCGGTGCGGATCATCTCGACGCCGTACGCGATGGCCTCCGCGCCGGACGCGCACGCCGACACCAGGGCGTGCGCCCCGGCCCGTGCGCCGAGCTCGAGCGACACGTACGCGACGGGGGAGTTCGGCATGAGCATCGGCACGGTCATGGGCAGCACGCGTCGGCCGCCCTTCTCGCGCAGCGTGTCCCACGCGTCGAGCGTCGTCCAGATGCCGCCGATGCCCGAGGACACGACGGCGCCGAGCCGGTCGCCGTCGACCTCGGGGGAGCCCGCGTCCGCCCAGGCCTCGCGCGTCGCGATGACCGCGTACTGCGCGGAGGGGTCCATGCGCTTGAGCTCGGGCCGCGGGAGCACCTGGTCGGCGGGGACCTTGAGCGTCGCCCCGAAGGACACGGCGATGTCGTAGCGCTCGGCCCAGTCGTTGTCGAAGCTCCGCGCGCCGGACTCGCCGGCGAGCGCGGCCTGCCACGTGCTGGCGACGTCGCCGCCGAGCGGCGTGGTGGCTCCCAGACCGGTGACGACGACCTCGGGGACGGTGCTCATGGGTTCTCCTCGGTTCAGGCGGGCGGTGCGCACGGCCTGCGGCCGGCGCACCGCCCGGGTGCCGCGGGTGCGGCGCGCAGGCTCAGGCCTGGGCGCCCGCGATGAAGCTCACGGCGTCGCCGACCGTCGCGAGGTTCTTGACCTCGTCGTCGGGGATGCGGACGTCGAACTTCTCCTCTGCCAGTGTGACGATCGTCATCATCGACAGCGAGTCGATGTCGAGGTCGTCGGTGAAGGACTTCTCGGGCAGGACGGAGTCGGTCGGCAGTCCCGTCTCCTCGCTGACGATCTCGGCCAGTCCGGCCAGGATCTCCTGCTCGCTGTGCGCCATCGGGTGTCTCCTCGTGTCAGGGGTGGTGCAAGGACGTGCAACGGTACAGGCGCAGGGTGCGCCGACCGCGGGACGGGGGTCAGGGCAGGACGACGACCTGGGCGGCGTAGACGAGTCCGGCACCGAAGCCGATCTGCAGCGCGAGAGCGCCCGAGCCGACCTGCCCCTCGCGGAGCAGGCGCTCGGCGGCCAGCGGGATCGACGCTGCGGACGTGTTGCCGGTGTCGGCGATGTCGCGTCCGACGACGACGGACGCGGGCAGCTTCAGCTGCTTGATCATCTGGTCGATGATGCGCATGTTCGCCTGGTGCGGGATGAACGCGTCGAGGTCCTGCGGCGTGACGCCTGCCGCGTCCATGGCCTTCTGCGCCACGGGGGCCATCTGCCAGACCGCCCACTTGAAGACCGACTGCCCCTCCTGCCGCAGCGTCGGCCAGCCGGCGCCCTCGTCCCGCGTCGCCAGCCACGAGTGCGTCTGGCGGATCGCCTGCGCCTGTGCGCCGTCGGATCCCCAGACGGTCGGGCCGATCCCCGGCGTGTCGGACGGGCCGATGACGACCGCACCCGCTCCGTCGCCGAGCAGGAACGAGATGGAGCGGTCCGTCGGGTCGACGAACTCGCTCATCTTCTCGGCACCGATGACCAGGACGTGCCGGGCGGTACCGGCGCGCACCAGCGCGTCGGCCTGGCCCACGCCGTAGCAGTAGCCGGCGCACGCGGCGGAGATGTCGAAGGCCGCGGCCGGTGTCGCGCCGATCCGGTCGGCGACGATCGCGGCGCCCGCGGGCGTCTGGTGGAAGTAGGTGACGGTCGACAGGATCACCACGTCGATGTCCGCGCCCGTCAGCCCGGCGTCCGCCAGCGCGGCGCGTGCGGCACCCTCGGCCAGGTCGAGGACGTCGGTGCCCTCGGCTGCGCGCCGGCGGGTGACGATCCCGGTGCGCTGCCGGATCCACTCGTCGGACGAGTCGATCGGTCCCACGAGGTCGTCGTTGGGGACGGTGTGCTCCCCGCGGACCGCGCCGAGACCGAGGATGCGGGTGTGCGCAGGGCCGGTGGCCTGCGTGAGGGTCGGACGGGTCACGACGGGCTCTCCTGTGCGGTCAGTGCGGTGCCGGCGTGCCGGCGGACGAGGTCGCGCGCGGCGTCGAGGTCGGCGGGGGACTTCAGGGCGAGGGTCTCGACGCCCGGCAGCGTACGCCGGGCCAGGCCCGTCAGGACACCGCCCGGTGCCACCTCGAGCAGCGCGGTGACGCCCATCGCGACGAAGGTCGTCTGGCACAGGTCCCACCGCACCGGCCGCGCGACCTGCGCGACGATGCGGGCGAGCGCGTCCGCGCCGCCGGCGACCGGCGCGCCGTCGGCGTTGCCGAGGAGCGTGACGACCGGCTCGCGCGGCGTGACGGCGGACGCCGCCCGCGCGAGCTCGTCGACCGCGGGCGCCATGTACCGGGTGTGGAACGCGCCGGCGACCTGCAGGGGGATGACGCGCGTGCGGGCCGGGGGCTCGGCGGCCAGCGCCGCGAGCGCCTCCAGCGAGCCCGCCGCGACGACCTGGCCGCCGCCGTTGACGTTGGCCGGCACCAGGTCCAGCGCCTCGAGGCGCGCGAGGACCTCGTCCGGGTCGCCACCGAGGACGGCGCTCATGCCGGTGGGGGTGGCCGCCGCGGCGCGGGCCATCGCCGCGCCACGCACGGCCACGAGCCGGAGCGCCTCGTCCTCGCGCAGGACCCCGGCGAGGGCTGCGGCCGCGAGCTCGCCGACCGAGTGGCCCGCCGCGACGTCGAGGGCGCCGGGCGCCGCGGCGGCGAGGTCCGTACCGGGGGTGGCGTCGAGGACGGCGCGCAGGCTCGCGAGGGCGGTCGCCACCAGCAGCGGCTGCGCCACGGCGGTGTCGCGGATCGTGTCGGCGTCCGACGTCGTGCCGTGCGCGAGCAGGTCCGCACCGACGACGTCGCTCGCGCGGGTCAGGGCGTCGGTGAAGCCGTCGACCTCCGTCCAGGGGACGAGCATGCCGGGGGACTGGGCACCCTGGCCGGGGCAGGCGACGACGAGCACCCGACCACTGTGCCGTCCGCCGGGCCCGCGACCCGGTCACGGCACGCACCAACCTCGTGTCCCAGCCTTGTCGGACCTGTACAAAGCCCGGGCCTGCGGCCCTGGCGCGGGCGAGCCTCAGGCCGAGGCGGCGTCGAGGCGCCCGACCGCCAGGGCCGTCTGCAGCACGTACGACTCGCGGGCGTCGAGCGGGTCCCACCCCGTCACGTCGGCCACGCGCCGCAGCCGGTACCGCACGGTGTTGGGGTGCACGTACAGCGTGCGGGCCGCGGCCTCGAGCGAGCGGCCGGCGCCGAGGTAGGCGGACAGCGTGTCCAGCAGCGAGCCCTGGCTCGCGGCCAGCGGCAGGTACGCACGCTCGACCAGCGCCCGACGCGCGTCGGCGTCCCCGACGAGGACGCGCTCGGGCAGCAGGTCGTCGGCGTGGACGGGGCGCGGCGCCTGCGCCCAGCCGGGCGCCGCCGCGAGGCCGGCGAGGGCGGCACGCGCGGAGCGCGTGGCCTCCGCGAGCCCCGAGGTCGTGGGACCGACGACGACCGGGCCCGGGCCGAACCGTGGCAGCAGGGACAACGCCGCGGCCCGCAGGTCGCCCTCGCCCCCCAGGAACACGACGAGCCGGTCGCCCAGGATGCCGACGAGCGCGTCGTCGGCGGCGCGTCGCGTCGCCCGTCGCACGTCGGCGGCGCGCACCTCGTCCATGTGCGCGCCCGCGGTCCCCACGACCACGAGCGTCGAGCCGCGGCCGCTCCAGCCGAGCGCCGCCACGCGCGAGCGCAGCGCGTCGTCGGCGTCACCCCGGACCAGCGCGTCGACCACGAGGGCCTCGAGCCGGGCGTCCCACGCGCCGCGCATCTCGGCCGCCCGGGCGTACACCTCGGCTGCCGAGAACGCGACCTCCCGGGAGTACCGCAGCACGGCCTCGCGCAGCTCGCGCTCGGCGCCGGGTGCGGCGAGCCGGTCGGAGTGCGTCTCGACGACGTCGACGACGACGCGGACGAGCTGAAGGGTGTGCTGCAGCGAGATGGAGCGCGTCAGCTCGGGAGGGGCGGCGGCGAAGATCTCGCCCACCCCGTGCGGGGCTCGGGTCGGGTCGGCGTACCAGGACACGAACGCCGTGATGCCGGCCTGGGCGACGAGGTTGACCCAGGAGCGGTCCTCCGCCGGCAGCGCCCGGTACCACTCGAGGTCGTCGTCGAGCCGGCGCATCGCGGCCGCGGCCAGCAGGCCCGCGCCGTCCCGGACGCGCCGCTGGGTCTCGCTCTGGTCCCCCGGCGCCGGTGCGACGGCAACGGTGGGACCCGCGGGTGCGGGGGAGCGGCGGGGCGTGCGCGCCGCCGCCGGCGGCCTCGAAGACGTCGCCATGCCGCGAGCATAGGGGCGAGATTGTGGGAAGTCGACAAACGTGGGCGGGCGCCGGAACCGTCGCCGAGCCTGTCCGGACGGGTGCGGACGGGACAGAACGGATAAGGTCTCGTCATGGCTCTTCTGCCCCGCCTGCGCCAGCTCATGCGGCGACCCTCCTCGGCCTCCAAGGTCGGGGCGCGTCGTCCGACGACGGCCTCGCGGCGCGGGGACACGCTCCACGAGGACGCGTTGCGCTCGATGCTGAGCGACGACCCCAACAACGAGCGCGCGTTCCAGGCCCTCGCCGAGATCGTCCGTCGCCGCGCCGCGGAGTCCGTCCCCGAGGAGGACCCGCTGACGGCACCGAACGTCGAGCACGAGCGTCAGCACGCCGCCGACCTGGCCGTCTGGTCGCTGGGCGAGGAGCTCGCCGGCAACCCGCGCGCCTGGTACCCGCTCATCGAGGTCGCCCGGCTGTCCGTGCGCGACGACCATGACGGCACCATCCGCCGGTTGACGACGGCCGCCGAGCGCGACCCGTCCGGGCAGGCGCTGGTGCAGGGCCTGGCGCTGCTGTGCGAGGCCGGGCAGCCGGTCGAGGCGCTCAACCTGGGCGTCGGGCACTGGCGTCCGCGTGACCACGTCCCCGAGGTCGCCCGCGAGCTCGTGCTGGCCGCGATCGCCGCCGAACGCCCCCTGGAGGCCAAGCAGCACCTCGCGTCGCTGGACCTCTACCCCGACCAGGACGCAGTCGTCGACCTCAAGGCCGAGCTCGCACGCGAGATCGCGCTCGCGCAGCAGTCGATCCCCGGGATCTGACCGCACGCCGACGCCGGCGCCCACCCCGCACGCACGAACGCCCCCGGCCGGTCGGCCGGGGGCGTTCGTCGTTCAGGCGTGCGTCAGGAGTCGCCGCCGGTGTTGCCGGACGTGCCGGCCGTGACGTCGTGCAGGCGGTAGCGCTCGATGGCCTGCGCGGGCAGCGACCGGTCGACCGTGCCCTCGAGCACGAGCTGCTGCAGCACGCGCACCACGGTCGACGGCCCGTCGATCTTGAAGTGGCGTCGTGCGGCCGCGCGCGTGTCGGAGAACCCGAAGCCGTCGGCCCCCAGGGTCGCGTAGCGGCCCGGGACCCAGGCGCGCACCTGGTCGGCGACCAGGTGGTCGAAGTCCGTCGTGGCGACGAACGGGCCCTCGGCACCCTGCAGCTTGGCGGTGAGGTACGGCGTGCGGACCTCGTCGCCCGGCTGCAGGAAGGCGTCCCGCTCGGCCGCGAGGGCGTCGCGGCGCAGCTCGTTCCAGCTCGTCACCGACCAGACCGCGGCGCGCACGCCCCAGTCCTGCGCGAGCAGGTGCTGCGCCTCGAGCGCCCACGGCACGGCGACGCCGGACGCGAGGATCTGGGCGCGCGGCCCGTCACCCTCCACCGGGGACACCAGGTGGATGCCCCGCAGGATGCCCTCGACGTCGACGCCCTCGGGCTCGGCCGGCTGCACCATCGGCTCGTTGTAGACCGTCAGGTAGTACATGACGTCGCGGTCCCGGCCGTCGCCCTCGCCGTACATGCGTTCGATGCCGTCGCGCACGATGTGCCGGATCTCGTACCCGTAGGCCGGGTCGTAGTGCACGACGTGCGACATGGTGCCCGCGAGCAGCGGCGAGTGGCCGTCCGCGTGCTGCAGGCCCTCGCCCGTGAGCGTCGTGCGGCCGGCCGTGGCACCGATGAGGAAGCCGCGGGCCATCTGGTCGCCCGCTGCCCAGAACTGGTCGCCGGTGCGCTGGAAACCGAACATCGAGTAGTAGAAGTAGAACGGGATCAGCGGCTCGCCGTGCGTGGCGTACGACGTGCCGACCGCCTGGAACGCCGCCGCGGACCCGGCCTCGTTGATGCCGGTGTGCATGATCTGCCCGGCCTCGGACTCCTTGTACGAGAGCATGAGGTCGCGGTCGACGGCCATGTAGTTCTGCCCGTTGGTGTTGAAGATCTTCGCGCTCGGGAAGATCGCGTCCAGGCCGAACGTGCGGGCCTCGTCCGGGATGATCGGCACGAGGCGGTGGCCGAACTCCTTGTCCTTGACGAGGTCCTTGAAGAGGCGCACGAGCGCCATCGTCGTGGCGACCTCCTGCGTGCCGGAGCCCTTGGCCAGGGCCTCGTACATCTTGTCGCCCGGCAGCGTGAGCTTGGTGTGCTCCGTGCGGCGCTCGGGCACGAACCCGCCGAGGTCCCGGCGGCGGTCGAGCATGTACCGGATCGCCGGGTCGTCGGCGCCCGGGTGGAAGTACGGCGGCAGGTACGGGTCCGCCTCGAGCTGCTCGTCCGTGATCGGGATGTGCAGCGAGTCGCGCAGCGTCTTGAGCTGGTCGAGCTTGAGCTTCTTCATCTGGTGCGTCGCGTTGCGGCCGGCGAAGCCCGAGCCGAGCCCGTAGCCCTTGATCGTGTGCGCGAGGATCACGGTGGGCTGGCCGGTGTGCTCGCGGGCGGCCTTGTACGCCGCGTAGAGCTTGCGGTAGTCGTGCCCACCGCGCTTGAGCGCCCAGATCTCGTCGTCCGTCATCTTCTCGACGAGCTGCTTGGTGCGCGGGTCACGGCCGAAGAAGTGCTCGCGGATGAACGCGCCGTTCTCGGCGCGGTACGTCTGGAAGTCGCCGTCGGGCGTGGTGTTCATCAGGTGGACGAGGGCCCGGTCCTTGTCGGCGTTGAGCAGGGTGTCCCACTCGCGGCCCCAGATGACCTTGATGACGTTCCAGCCGGCGCCGCGGAACTGCGCCTCGAGCTCCTGGATGATCTTGCCGTTGCCGCGCACGGGCCCGTCGAGGCGCTGCAGGTTGCAGTTGACGACGAACGTCAGGTTGTCCAGGCCCTGCTGCGCGGCGTGCTGCAGCATGCCCCGCGACTCGGGCTCGTCCATCTCGCCGTCGCCGAGGTACGCCCACACGTCCTGCTGGCTGGTGTCCTTGATCCCGCGGTTGTGCAGGTACCGGTTGGTCCAGGCCTGGTAGATCGCCGAGGCCGGGCCCAGTCCCATCGACACCGTGGGGAACTCCCACAGCGCGGGCGCCAGGCGCGGGTGCGGGTAGGACGGCAGGCCGCCGCCCGGGTGCGACAGCTCCTGCCGGAAGCCGTCGAGCTGGTGCTCCGACAGACGGCCCTCGAGGAACGCGCGGGCGTACACGCCCGGGGACGCGTGACCCTGGAAGTAGACCTGGTCACCGCCGCCGGGGTGGTCCTTGCCGCGGAAGAAGTGGTTGAGGCCGACCTCGGTGAGGGTCGCGACGGACGCGTACGACGAGATGTGCCCGCCGACGCCCACCCCCGGGCGCTGCGCCCGCGTCACCATGACGGCCGCGTTCCAGCGGATCCAGGACCGGTACCGGCGCTCCATGATCTCGTCGCCGGGGAAGTACGGCTCGTTGTGGACGGCGATCGTGTTGACGTACGGCGTGTTGATCGACCCGGGGATCGCGACGTTGCGCTGACGGGCGTGCCGCAGCATGCTCATGAGCACGTACCGGGCGCGCGGTCCGCCCTTCTCCTCGATCAGGCCGTCGAGGGACTCGACCCACTCACCGGTCTCCTCCGGGTCGATGTCGGGGACCTGGCTCAGCAGGCCGCCGATGAGCGGACCCGTCTCGTCGATGGAAGCCACCGGTGCTCCTTCGCGTATCGTGCGCGCCCGGCGCCTCGTGGCGCCCCAGCACGCTCCAGTGCCTGCAGCCGGCGACCAACGTCTCACGCAGGTGCGGTTGCGGGTAGTAGGACCATTCTCGGTCCGTCCGGGCCCGAAAGTCACACCGTGCCGCCCCGCAGGGGCAGTGACGTCCGTGACACGCATGGTGGACCACCCCTTGTCAGCGCCCCCTGCGCTGCGGTGGGCTAACGTGTGCCGACATCGACAGGTGGTCCGCGCACAGTGCGGCGCACCGGGGGAGAAGGGAACCGGCCGACGTGTCATCCACCGCGGACGACTCCGCGACGCAGGCGGTCGCCCGGCTCGGCTTCACAGCCGGGCAGGTGATCCAGGAGCTGGGCTACGACGACGACGTCGACAGCGAGGTGCGCGCAGGGCTCGAGCTCCTCACGGGCAACGAGCTCGTCGACGAGGACTACGACGACGTCACCGACGGCGCGGTCATCTGGTTCCGCCAGGACGACGGCGACCTGACCGACGCTCTGGTCGACGCCATGACCGTGCTCGACGACAGCGGACCCATCTGGGTGTTCACGCCGAAGGCGGGACGTTCGGGGCACGTGTCGCACTCCGACATCGAGGAGGCCGCGACCACGTCCGGCCTGCACGCGATGTCGACGTTCGCGGTCAGCCCCGACTGGTCGGCGACGCGCCTGGCGACCCGCGGCCGCGGCAAGTGACGGACGCGCGCGTCCCCACCCTCGGGGCGCTCGCACCGGACCTGACGCTGCCCGACACGCACGGCACGCCGGTGACGCTCTCGCAGCTGCGCGGCACGCCGGTGGCGGTCGTGTTCTACCCGTTCGCGTTCTCGGGCACCTGCACGGGTGAGCTGTGCGAGCTGCGCGACAACATCGCCGCCTTCGACGAGGTGGGCGTGCGTCTGCTCGCCGTCTCCTGCGACGCGATGTTCACGTTGCGGGCGTGGTCCGAGCAGGAGGGCTACACGTTCGACCTGCTCTCCGACTTCTGGCCGCACGGTGCCGCGGCCCGCGCCTACGGGGTCTTCGACGAGGCGTCCGGCCACGCGCTGCGCGGCTCGTTCCTCCTCGACGCCGACGGGGTGCTGCGCTGGAGCGTCGTGCACCCCCGCGGGCAGGCGCGCCCCTTGTCGGCGTACCGCGAGGCGCTGGCGACCCTCGCCGGCTGAACCGCCGGTCCACGATGCCTGCGGACTCCTCCCGCGCACCGGTGCCGGGTCCGCGCCTCGAGACGATCCCCGCCGGCCGCATCACGCTGCGCGACGCGAGGACCGCGACGACACGCGAGGTCGTGCTCCGTACGTTCTCGCTCGCGACCACCCCCGTGACCTGGGCGCAGTACGCGCACGTGCGCGAGCAGGGCGTCCCCGACGGACAGGCCCCCGACGCCCCCGTGCACTCCGTGTCGTGGCTCGACGCGGTCGCGTGGTGCAACGCCGCGTCGCAGGCCTCCGGTCGGCAGCCGGCGTACGACCTCGACGGGCCGGTCGTGGTCTGGGACGTGAGCGCCGACGGGCTGCGCCTGCCGACCGAGGCCGAGTGGGAGCACGCGTGCCGCGCGGGCACCGACGGCCCTCGCTACGGTCCCCTCGCGGAGATCGCGTGGACCGCCGCCGACGCCGTCGACGGACCCCAGCGCGTCGGGGGGAAGCGGGCCAACGCGTGGGGTCTGCTCGACATGCTCGGCAACGTGTGGGAGTGGTGCTGGGACCACGCCGACACGGCGCGCTACGCCGACTACCGCACGCTGCGTGGCGGCGGCTGGGCGGACGCGCACTGGAGCGTGCGCGCGGGGGTGCGCCGGGGCAGCATGCCCGGGGCGCGGCTCGACGACCTCGGGTTCCGGGTCGCGCAGGGCGCGGTCGGTGCGGCGGGCGACCACGCCGCGCAGGGGTGGTCGCGGCTGGCCGACGAGCAGCGGGCCGACGTCCCGGGGCGGCCCCACGGCTGGACGCCGCTGCGGTGATGTCGTCGCTGAGGTGATGTCGTACGAGGTGGGCCCGGCCGGTCTCGAACCGACGACCTCCGCGGTGTAAGCGCGGCGCTCTGACCAACTGAGCTACAGGCCCTGACGGTCGGTCAGCCTACCGGGGCCGCCGTGCGTAGGCTTCGAGGCGTGCGAGCAACCGTCATCCACGGTCCCGGCGACGTCCGCGTCGAGCAGGTGCCGGACCCCGTGATCCACCGTCCCACGGACGCCGTCGTCCGCGTCGTCGCGACGTGCGTGTGCGGCTCCGACCTGTGGGGGTACCGCGGTGTCCGGCCGCCCAAGGCACCGCAGCGCATCGGGCACGAGTTCGTGGGGGTCGTCGAGGAGGTCGGCGGCGACGTGCGGCGCGTCCGCGTCGGTGACTTCGTCGTGGCGCCGTTCTCGATCAGCGACGGCACGTGCGTGCACTGCCGCAACGGGGTGCACACGTCGTGCGAGCAGGGCGCCTGGTGGGGCTCGCCGGACCACGAGGGCATCGCGTCCGACGGTGGCCAGGGGGAGTACGTCCGCGTGCCGCTGGCCGACGGCACGCTCGTCGTCACCCCCGAGCACCCCGACGCCGCGCTGCTCCCGCACGTGCTCACGCTGACCGACGTGCTCGGCACCGGCCACCACGCGGCCGTGTCCGCAGGCGTGCGCGCCGGGTCCAGCGTGGCGGTCGTCGGCGACGGAGCCGTCGGCCTGTGCGGCATCATCGCCGCGCGCCGGCTCGGGGCCGAGCGGATCGTCGCGATGTCCCGCAACCCCGCGCGGCAGGCGCTCGCGCGGCGGTTCGGCGCCACCGACGTGGTCGCCGAGCGCGGCGACGAGGGCGCGGCCGCCGTCCTGGACCTGCTCGGGGGGGTCGGGCCGGACGGCGTGCTCGAGTGCGTCGGCACACGGGAGTCGATGGCGCAGGCGCTGGCCACCGTGCGCCCGGGAGGACGCGTCGGGTTCGTCGGCGTCCCCGCCGGGGGCCCCGAGCTGCCCGTGCAGACGATGTTCTCCACCAACAAGGGGGTCGTCGGCGGGGTCGCGCCCGTCCGCGGCTACATCGAGGGTCTGCTGCCGGACGTCTGGGCCGGCACCATCGAGCCGGGCCTGGTGTTCGACGAGACCTTCGGGCTCGACGACATCGCGGACGCGTACCGGGCGATGGACGAGCGCACGTGCACCAAGGCGCTCGTCCTGCCGTGACCGGACCCGTGACCGGACCCGTGACCGCGACCCTCGGCGACGTCGTCGCGGCGCTCGAGCGCCGCTACCCGCCCCGCACCGCCGAGACGTGGGACCGCGTCGGGCTGGCCGCCGGCGACCCGGCGGCACCCGTGCGGCGCGTGCTGCTCGCCGTCGACCCCGTGGCCACCGTCGTGGACGAGGCCGTCGCGTGGGACGCGGACCTGCTCCTCACGCACCACCCGCTGCTGCTCAAGCCGGTGCACTCCGTCGCGGCGACGACGTACAAGGGGGCGCTGCTGCACCGCCTCGTGCGTGCCGGGTGCGGGCTGTACACGGCGCACACCAACGCCGACTCGGCCCACGGGGGCGTGGCCGAGGCGCTCGCGGACGCGATCGGCCTGGTCGGCACCGAGCCCCTCGTGCCGGCGGACGCCCCCGCGCTCGACAAGCACGTCGTCATGGTCCCGGTCGGCGACGCCGACCGGCTCGTCGACGCACTCACGGCGGCCGGTGCCGGCCACGTCGGGGCGTACGAGCGGTGCGCGTGGACGACGACCGGGGAGGGGACGTTCACACCGCTGGCCGGGGCGATGCCGGCGGTCGGCGAGGTCGGACGCCGCGAGACCGTCGCCGAGGCGCGCGTCGAGATGGTCGCGCCCCGCGGCCTGCGGGGACGCGTGGTGGCCGCTCTGCGCGCCGCGCACCCGTACGAGGAGCCGGCCTTCGACGTGCTGGAGCTCGCGGCGCTGCCGGGCGACACCGGTCTGGGCCGGGTCGGCGCGCTGCCTGCACCCCTGCCGCTGCGGGAGTTCGCCGCCGCCGTCGCCCGTGCCGTGCCCGCCGCGGCCCAGGGCGTGCGGTTCGCCGGCGACCCGGACATGCCCGTGCGGCGCGTCGCCGTGCTCGGCGGCTCCGGGGACTCGCTGTTCGACGCCGTGCGGGCGGCCGACGTCGACGCCTACGTCACGGCCGACCTGCGCCACCACCCCGCGTCCGAGCAGCAGGAGCGCGCCGCCTTCGACGCCGCCGGCGGCGCCCCCCGCCCCGCGCTCGTCGACCTCGCGCACGCCGCGTCCGAGTGGCTGTGGCTGCCGCGCGCGGCGGACGCGCTGCGGGCGGACCTGGCGGCCGCGGGCTATACGGTGGAGACCCGCGTCAGCACGCGGCGCACCGACCCGTGGACGGGTCACGTGCCGCAGGCTGCCCACCTGGAAGGAACCCCGTGACGAGCGCTCCCGCCGCCGATCAGCGCCGACTCCTCGACGTCCAGGACCTGGACACCCGCCTCGCGCAGCTCGCGCACAAGCGGCGCACGCTGCCCGCCCTCGCGCGGCTCGTCGAGCTCGACGCACGGCTGGCCGACCTCGAGACCGCGCTGGTCACGTCGCGGACGGCGGCCTCCGACCTGCGGACGGAGCTGACGAAGGCGGAGGCCGACGTCACCCAGGTCCGCAGCCGCGCCACGCGCGACCAGCAGCGCCTTGACGGCGGCCAGGTCGGCGCGAAGGACGCGCAGGCGCTGACCAGTGAGCTCGCGAGCCTCGCGGCACGCCAGGCGCACCTCGAGGACATCGAGCTCGAGGTCATGGAGCGCCTCGAGGCGCACGAGGGCGCGCTGCAGGGCCTCGACCAGGCGCGCGCGGCGCTCGTCGCCGACCGTGACCAGGTCGTCGCGGAGCGCGACGCCGGGTTCGCGGAGATCGACGCCGAGGCCGGGCGGGTGCGCGCCGAGCGCGAGCGCGCCGCCGACGGCCTGGATTCGGGGCTCACGGCCCTGTACGAGCGGCTGCGCGGCCAGCTCGGCGGCAGCGGTGCGGCGGCCCTGCGGGGCAACCGGTGCGAGGGCTGCCGTCTCGAGCTGAACCCGTTGGACCTCGAGGCCATCCGGGCGCGCGCGGTCGACGCGGTCGTGCGGTGCGAGGAGTGCGGACGCATCCTCGTGCGGCTCACGGACTCCTGACGCGGGCGGAGGGCAGGGTGACCGACGTGCCGCACGACGAGCTCCGCACCGACGGCCCGGCGGCCGCGGCCGCGCCCGCGCGACGACGGGCCGTGCGTCCCTCCGGCACGTCCCCGCGCTTCGACGACGACGAGCCGACGACCGTCGTCCTGGTGCGGCACGGTCAGACCGCGATGACCGTGTCACGCGGCTACTCGGGGTCCTCCGAGCCCGGCCCCTCGCTCGACGAGCACGGGCGCGCACAGGCCGCCGCCGCCGCCGCACTGGTGCAGCGCGTCGGCCGTGACCTGTGGGGTGACATCGCGTACCCGAGCGAGGTCGTGGCGTCCCCGATGGTCCGCACGCAGGAGACGGCCGGGATCGTGGCCGCGCAGCTCGGCCTGCCCGTGCGCACCGACGAGGACTTCAAGGAGGCGGACTTCGGGCAGTGGCAGGGGCTGACCTCGGAGCAGATCGACGAGCGCTGGCCCGGGGTGCTCGAGCCGTGGCACACCGACGGGCGCGTGCGCCCGCCCGGCGGGGAGTCCATCGCGGACGTCGGGGTGCGCCTGCGTCGCGGCCTGGACGGCCTGCGCGCGGGGGGTCCTCGCACCGTCGTCGTGGTGTCCCACGCGGTCGCGATCCGCGCGGCGCTCGGCGTGACGATGGGCGCCGACCCCGGGACGTGGAGCCGGCTGCGCGTCGCACCGGCGTCGGTGAGCATCGTGCGGCTCTTCGCGGACCGCCATGACGAGATCGCGGTGGCCGGCGCGCCCAGCGAGGGCTGGTGACGGTCTACCGGTGACGGCGTGAAGCGTTCGGGACCTCAGGTGTCCCGAACGCTTCGACGCGACGTTCCCGGGAACCGGCTGCGCGTCAGAGGACGACGAGCGACAGCGTGCGGGGGCCGCGGCGCGGGACGGGTCCGAGCTCCACGGCGTGCAGCGCCTCGCCCACGAGGGCGCTCGCGACGTGGGCGAGCTCGTCGCCGTCCCGGGGGGCCCGGCCGCGGCGGGTCACCAGGTGCCGCGTCAGGACGCCACGCGTGTGCTTGGCGTGGTGCGAGACCACCGCGCGGTGCCCGTCGACCTCCCGCAGCACACGCACGTCGACCCACCGGGCGCCGGGTGGGGGAGTCCAGGCCGCGCGGTACGTCGCGGACCGGCAGTCGACGACCAGCTCGTCGTCCGCGGCGGCCCCCAGCTCGACGCCCAGCGGCCCGCGCCAGGCCGCGGCCAGCGGTCCGATCCCGGGCAGGTCGGTGCCCATGGACAGCCGGTAGGCGGGTACGACGTCGTCGATCGTCAGCGCTCCCCACAGCGCGGAGGTGACCCGGACCCACGCGACCGCCCGGGCGCGGGCGGCCGGGGTCAGCGCGTCGAGCCCCGCGGCGCCGTAGAGCACGCCCGAGTAGACCCGGGAGGCCCGCGTGGCGGGGGCCGTGCGCAGGGTCGTGTTCCGAGCGACCTCGTCCGCGAGTCCCGGAGAGACGCCCAGCACCGCGCAGGCGTCGGGGCGGCCGCTCACGGCGACGAGCGCGTCGAGGACCTTCTCCCGGACGGGGGTCAGGCCGGGGTGCGACAGTGCCGTCAGGTCCAGCGGGGGAGCGCCGCGGCGTGCGGGCGTCTTGCCCTCCGAGGGCGGCAGCAGCACGAGCACCGCACGAGGGTACGTTGTGCGTCCCGCCGCCCGACGACGCCCGAGGTGTGACATGGCGCAGGTCAAGCTGTACGGCCGACGCTCGGCCTGGGAGGCGCGCCGCCGCGAGGTGTCCGACGCGGTGCACGCCGCGCTGGTCGCGGCGTGGGGTCTGCCCGACGACAAGCGGTTCCACCGGTTCCTGCTCCTCGACGACGAGGACGTCGTCGCCCCCCGCGCCCCGGAGTACCTCGTCGTCGAGGTCGTGTGCTTCACCGGCCGCAGCCCCGCCGCGGTGCGCGCGCTGATCGCCGCGTTCTTCGACGACGTCGCCCCCGCGCTCGGGCTCGCGGCCGACGACCTCGAGGTCGTGATCCTCGAGAGCCCGCCCACGCACTGGGGGATCCGGGGCGTCGCCGGGGACGAGCTGAGCCTGCCGTACCGCGTCGACGTGTGACACGGGTAGGCTGACCAGCGCGGATGAGTCAGCCAGGCGGCCGCGTCAGGGCCCTCGGGTCCTGCCGAGGAACGTCCGGGCTCCGTAGGGCAGGGTGGTGGGTAACGCCCACCCGGGGTGACCCGCGGGAAAGTGCCACAGAGAACAGACCGCCACGACGGACCGGCTCGCCGGGACGACGCGGTAAGGGTGAAACGGTGGAGTAAGAGCCCACCAGCGCACCGGGTGACCGGTGCGGCTCGGCAAACCCCACCCGGAGCAAGGCCAGACAGGGAGCGTTCGAGGGTTGCCCGCCCGAGCTCCCGGGTAGGCCGCTGGAGGCGTGCGGCAACGTACGTCGTAGATGGATGGTCGCCACCCGCGCGGGGGTGACCGCGCGCGGGGACAGAACCCGGCGTACCGGCTGACTCATCCGCCTCAGCCGGGCGGCGGGGCCGTCACAGGCGTGCCGGGGCCCGCGAGGCGCTCTCGACGCGGCCCGCGTCGCCGCCGGCCCCGACGCGGTGCCCCGCCGCCGGCAGCCGGACCGTGAACGTCGCCCCCTCGCCCGGGTGCCCCACCGCGCGGATCGTGCCGCCGTGGCTCGTGACGACCTCGCGCAGCAGGGCCAGACCCAGGCCGAAGCGGCGTTCGTCGTTGCCGGGCCCGCGGTGGAAGCGGTCGAAGATGCGCTCGGTGTCGCCGGGGTCGAAGCCCTCGCCGGTGTCGGTGACCACCACCTCGACCGTGTGCCCCTGCTCGGCCGTGCTCGCGCACACGGCGACGTGCCCGCCCGGCGGGGTGTGGGCCAGCGCGTTGGTGAGCAGCTCGGCGACGACGCGGCGCAGCGCCGACTCGACGCCCCGGACGCGGGGGAGGCCGTCGTCCGTCAGGGCGGTGATCGTGACGCCCCGGGCGGCGGCGCGGGCGGCGTCGGCGGTGACGGCCTCGTCCACGAGCGCGGCGACGTCCACGTCGGTGCTGTCGGGACGGGTGGCGGCGGTGTCGTGCGCGGACGCGAGCCGGGCGGACATCAGGAGCTCGTCGACGATCTCGCCCAGGCGCCGCGTCGTCGCGACGAGCCGGTCGAGGTCGCGCGCCTGCACGTCGTCGTCGGCCGCCCGGGCGCGGCGCACGAGCAGCTGGGCCCGGGCGTGGACCTGGGCGATCGGGGTGCGCAGCTCGTGGCTCGCGTCGGCGACGAAGCGGCGCTGCCGCTGCAGCGCGTCCGCGAGCGGGGCGACGGCGCGGCGGCCGACGACGACGCCGCTGACGACGGCCGCGAGCGCCCCGGCGCCGGCGGCGACCGCGAACGCGATGAGCAGGTGGCGGCGGTCGGCGAGCTGGAAGCGTGCGTCGAAGACGGCCTGCACCACCTCGTCGCCCTGCCGGGCGGTGCGCACGTGGTAGACCGTGCCGTCCTGCGCGATGCGCGCGTCCTGCGTCGTCCCCGTCGCCGCGACCTCGACGAGCGCGTCGCGCAGCGGGAAACCCGGCGGCGGTGCCGCGACCCCGTGGTCGACGGTCGTCCCGTCGTACGTGATGATCCAGCTGCACGCGGGCGGCCCGGCGATCGTCCCGTGGGTGACGCCCCACGCGAGCTCGCCGTCGATCTGGCGCTCCTGGCTGTGCAGCATGACGCCGTAGGAGATCGCGCCGACCAGGCCGAGCAGCGCGGCGATGACGAGGCCGACGAGCGCGCCGATCCGCAGGCGTGCGCGCCGGACGACCCGCTCCTCGGCGCCTGCTGCGTTCACAGGGTGCCCAGCCGGTAGCCGGTGCCGTGCACCGTGTGGACGGCCGGCCGGCCGAGCTTGCGGCGCAGGTAGTAGACGTAGGTGTCGACGATCGACGCGGCCTCGGTGTCCGCGAAGACGGTGCGGCGCAGCTCGGTGCGCGTGTGCACGGCGCGCGGACGCTCCGCGAGCGCCCGCAGCAGCGCGTACTCCCGCGCCGACAGGTCGACGCGGCGGCCGGTCGCGAGCTGGACCTGCCGGGTCACGAGGTCGAGGGACCCGTCGCCGAGCGGCAGGTGCGTGTCGGCCTCGTCGACCCGGCGGCACAGCGCGCGGATGCGGGCGCTGAGCTCGTCGAGCTCGAAGGGCTTGACGAGGTAGTCGTCGGCGCCGGCGTCGAGGCCGGCCACCCGGTCCGCGACCGTGCCCAGCGCCGTCAGGACGAGCGCGCGGGCGCTGACGGCCCGTGAGCGCAGCCGCACGAGCATGTCGAGCCCGTCGACCGCGGGCAGGCGGCGGTCGACGACGAGGACGTCGTAGGGGCGGGTGAGGCCCAGGTGGAGGCCCCGGTGACCGTCACGGGCCTGGTCGACGACGTACCCTTCGTCGGTCAGCACCTCGGTGAGCGTGTCGTTGAGGTCCCGGTCGTCCTCGACGACGAGGAGCCGGTGCGGTCGTCCGGACATGTCCCGACCTTTGCACACATGGTGTGACTTCAGTAAGACCCTCCGTATCACGGGATCGCACGGACGGGCTCGGCGGGCGCCGGCTCGGCTGCGGGCAGCGGGTGGTGACGCTCGACCCACGTGAGCATCGGGCTGGTCATGATCGTCGTCACGAGCGCCACGAGCACGAGCACCGTGAACAGCGCCGGCCCGACGATCCCCGCCTCGAGCCCGATGTTCAGCGCGATGAGCTGCATGAGCCCGCGCGCGTTCATGAGCGACGCGACGCGCAGCGCGACGCCCTGGGGCTCGCCGCGTCGCCGTGCGGCGAACCAGCAGGCGCCGAACTTGCCGAGGATCGCGACGACGACGCACGCGATGGCGAACAGCAGCACGCTCGGCTCGGTGAACAGCCCGAACTGCGTGTTGAGGCCCGAGTACGTGAAGAACAGCGGGACGAGGACGCCGGTGACGGGCGTGAGCCCGCCGACCACCCGATCGGCCGGCGGGAGGCGCGGCACCGTGAGACCGAGCGCGAACGCGCCGAAGACCGCGTACAGACCGATCTCGTCAGTGAACCACGCGGCGGCGAACAGGACCGTGACCGTGCCGAGCAGGCGCGCGTGGTCGTCGAGGCGCGCGGTCGTCATCAGCCGGTGCATGCCTGGTCGTGCCACGAACCACATCAGCGCGACGAACACCGCCGCGCCGCCGACGGTCAGGAGCGCGGGACCGGCGCTGCCCGTGGCGACCGCCAGCACCACGGCGAGCAGCACCCACGCGACGACGTCGTCGACCGCCCCGCTGGCCAGCGCGATCGCCCCGTGCCGGGTGCCCGCCTGCCCGCGCTCGGTGATGATGCGCGCGAGCATCGGGAACGCCGTGATGGCCAGCGCCACGCCCACGAAGGCCGCGACCACACCGACCGGGACCCCGTCGGGCCGCAGCGGGACGTGGTCGGCCGCGAGCAGGACGAGCGCCACGCCGAGCAGCAGCGGGGCCGTCACGCCCGCGAGCGACACGGCGGCCGCGGTGCGGGCGAGACCGCCCGCGTGCTGCGTGCTGAACGCGTAGCCGGCGTGGAACATCAGGAGCACCAGACCGATCTGGCCGACGACGAACAGCACGGGGCGCAGCTCGGCGGGGAAGAGCGCCTCCTGCACCCCGGGGAGCACCAGACCCAGCAGCGAGGGGCCCAGGAGCACGCCGGCGACCATCTCGCCCACGACGGGGGGTTGGCCGGCGCGGCCCATGAGCCACGACACGCCGCGGCAGACCAGCAGGATGACGACGACCGCGAGGAAGAACCGCGGTGCGAGCTCGACGGGTGTCATACGCGGACCTCCGCGAAGTAGGTGGTGCACGGCTTGAGGCGGCGGGCGTCGAGCACCATGGCGGTGCCCAGGACCAGCTGTTGCACGGACCGGCCGACGTCGGCCCACCGGTCCCGCCAGCGCAGGGCGGCCAGGCGGGCGCGTCCGGGACCGGCGACGCCGACGGGCGTGAGGTAGGCCGGGCCGCGGTTCGGCATCGAGCGCGTGTGCGCGGCGGTCGACGTGACGTCGTACCGGCGCAGCACCTCGCGCAGCACGGCACGCAGCATGACCGGCGCCGACCCGCGTGCGGGGCAGGCCCGGTTGGCGGTCACGCCGAACGGCAGGAAGTGCGCGTCGTGGTGGCGCAGCGTGCGCCACCGGTCGGGGTCGAACGTGTCGTCGGCCGCGGCCCCCGTGCGCTGGTACGCGAGGTAGTTGAAGAGCAGCACCGAGCCGGCCGGCAGGGTGACGACCTCGTCGACGACGATCGGCGCGGACGTGATGCGGTGCGCGATGCCGAACAGCGGGTGCACGCGCAGCGTCTCGTCGACGATCCGGTCGAGCGCGTCGTCGTCGTCGACCTGGTCGCGGGCCGGCGGGTACGCGGCGGCGGACAGCAGGACGTGCGCGGCGGCCTCGGACATCTGCACCACCGCGGTGTTGAAGAACGCGCCCTGCAGGTACCAGGCCGTCTCCTGCGCGGTGAACGGGGGTGGCAGCACCACCGGGCAGGTGCCGTCCTCGACGCGGGAGCGCAGGTACCGCGTGAGGCGGTCGCGGCGGTCGAGGTGGCGCAGACCCGTGCCCTTGAGGGCGGTGACGACGTCGTCGGCGTTGGCGACGACGAGGTCGCGCGCGTCGCGGGGGCAGGGCTCGGCGAACACCAGCTCGTGGTACACCTCCGCCCACACCGGCATGAGCAGGTCGCGCAGCCGGACGAGGCTCGGCCGGTCCACGGGCAGCCGGTCGAGCGCACGGCGCACCGCGGCCGTCGCGAGCGCGTCGCTGCGCTCGTGACGGACCGCGAGCACCTGACGGGTCGTGCGGGCGACCGTGCGGTACCGCTCGCCGGGTTCCAGGTGCTCCTGGTGCATGTGCGCCCCGGGGGCCAGCCAGTACCAGAACAGGTCGGACAGGCCCGCCCCGGCGCTGCGCCCGTCGGCGGCGGGGTGCGCGTACACGCGCTCGAAGTGCTCGGGGCCCACCAGCGGACCGGGCACGGGGATGCCCTCGGTGCCGTTGACGGCCGTGAACACGCGCTCGCGCAGCCGCACCACGGCGGGCGGCAGCCAGCGCGGCAGGCTCCAGACCACGGCGAGGGCGACGGCGCCGAGTGCCGCCACGCCGGGGTTCACGGGACCACCACGAGGTCGGGGGTCAGGTCGGTGGGCCGGTGCGCGCCGACCAGCGCCATCGCGTGGGCGAGCTCGGCGGTCAGGTCGTCGAGCACGGCCCGGACGCCGTCCGCACCGGCCTGCGCGAGCCCCCACAGCACCGGGCGTCCGACCATGACGGCGGCGGCCCCGAGCGCGAGCGCGACGAGCACGTCCACGCCCCGGCGCACGCCGCCGTCGAGGAGCACCGGCACGCGGCCCGCGACGGCGTCGACGACCGCGGGCAGCGCGTCCAGGGTGCTGATCGCGCCGTCGAGCTGCCGCCCGCCGTGGTTCGACACGACGATCCCGTCGACGCCGTGCTCGACGGCCAGCCGGGCGTCGGCGGGGTGCAGCACACCCTTGACCAGCACGGGCAGCGACGTCGTCCCGCGCAGCCAGTCGACCGCGTCCCAGCCCAGGTCGGGGTCGGTGACGAGGTCGCGGGCGCGCCCGTCCGGGCCGCGCATGTTCTCGCAGACCAGCCCGTCCGGCAGCGTCGTGAAGCCGTGGCGCTCGTCCCGCGGGTGCCTGCCGCGGACGGGGGAGTCGACCGTCAGGACGAGCGCCCGGCAGCCGGCGGCCTCGGCGCGCGCGACCACGGCGGCCGTGAACCCGCGGTCGGGCTGCACGTAGAGCTGGAACCACAGCGCCGCGCCGGTGGCGGCGATCTCCTCGACCGCCGTCGTCGCCATCATGCTGACGGTCAGCAGCCCGCCGGCTGCGGCCACGCCCCGCGCCGTCGCGACCTCGCCCTCGGGGTGCGCGAGGCGGTGGAACGCGGTGGGCGCGACGACGACGGGTGCGGCGAGCCGCGCACCGGGCAGGTCGGTCGACAGGTCGCGCGTCCCCGCCCCCCGCAGGACGCGCGGGCGCAGCCGCCGCCGGGCGAACGCGTCGGTGTTGCCCGTCAGCGTGCGCTCGTCGCCCGCGCCGCCCGCGAGGAAGTCGTAGTGGACGGGGTCGAGGACCTCGCGCGCACCGCGCTCGGCCTCCCGTGGCCGTGGCACGTCAGCGCCCCGCCAGGGCTCCGGCCACGAAGGCCTCGAGCGGTGCGACGTGCGCGTCGGGACGGTCCCACCGGTTCTCCAGGTTCTCTGCGACGTGGTGGGTCGCGACGTGCTCGCCGCGGCGGTGGTGCCGCACCACGGGGTGCAGGTACGCGGCGTCGTGCGCGACGCCGGGGGTGTCCTGCGCGATGCGGCTGATGGTGATGTCGAACGGATCGACCTTGTCGTGGTCGGGGCCGTACTCGAGGGTGACGACGAACGCGTCGTCGTCGTGCCCGTCGGCGCCCAGGCCGACGCGCGCGTGGTAGTCGACGGGGACCTCCTCGTGGAACCGCGCCTGCGCCCCGGTGACGGTGACCACGTCCGCGAGGACCCCGAACTGCTGCCACAGGGCGGACGTGCGGTTGACCCGCTCGACGACGGCCGCGGTGATCGCCTCGGGTGTCGGGTCCACGGGCACCGACGGCCACGGCGCGTCCGCGTACCGGCGCTCGAGGACGCGGTGCAGGGCACGCACGCCATACCGGAAGCCGTGCACGAACCCGCTGGTGGAGTGCCGGAAGTCGCGCTGCTGGGTGAGCGTCCCGGCGAAGAACAGGCCGGGGACGTCGACCGACTCCCACTCGTCCGTCTGCGCGGGGAACCGGTCGTTGATCGCGAGCGCCGGCCGGCACGACGCGTCGAACACCGACGCGTCGAACGCGAACCCCGTGCACGCGAGCACGCGGTCGTAGTGCAGCACGCGGGACTCCTCGGCGCGCGCGAACCGGAACGTGACCGCCAGTCCGTCGTCGTCGCGCTCGATGCGCTCGACCGTGCCGTCGAGCACCGCGTTGGCGGACTTCAGCTGGTAGCTGTCGAGGAAGTTGTTGTTCACCGCGCGCAGGTGGCCCACGTAGTGCGTGCGCCACGCCAGGTGCACCGAGTCGGGCCCGGCGACGTGGATCACCGTCGTCGTCTCCATGAGGGCGTCGGCGGTCTCGAACGCCGAGTTGCCCTTGCCGATGATCAGCACACGCTGGTCGAGGTAGTCCGCGGGGTCGACCGACATGGTGTCGTACCCCTCGGCGAGCTCGAACCCCGGGATCGCCGGGCGGTTCGGGCGGCTGACGCCCGTCGCGACGACGACCGTGCGGGCCGTCAGCGTCTCGCCTCCCACCTCGACCTCGAAGACGTCGTCGCGGCGCGAGACGCGGGTGACGGCCGCGCCGTACCGCACGCGCACCTTGGACCGCTCCGCGAAGTCCGCGAGGTAGCGGACCATCACGTCGGCGTCGGGGAAGTACCGGTCGGTGTACCGCGTGAACCGCAGGTCGGGGTCGTCGCTCAGCAGGGAGTTCCAGTCGAGCCGCAGGTTCACCTCGGGGTCGTCGCTGCCGGTGCGTGGCTTGTTGATCGAGATGAGGCGGCGGTGGCGCGGGTACCGCTCGAAGAACGACCCGGGGACGTCGGCGCGGTCGACGACGAGGTAGTCGCGCCGCCCGTCGGCCTCCAGCAGTGCGCCGAGCTGCAGGCCCGCGGGGCCGGCTCCGATGATGAGGTGGTCGAGGGTCACGACAGGTCCTCCGGTGCGGTGCGTAGGACGACGTCCGCGGCGGTGCGGACGTCCTGCTCGAGCGGGCGGTCGGGGTCGACAGGACGGACGGCGGCGCGGAGCGCGTCGAGCAGCTCCGCCGACGCGGGCGCGGTGGGTGCACGGGCGCCGACGTGGGCGGCCTGCCGCAGTCCCAGCGCGAGCGAGCCCACGAGCAGGCGCAGGATCCCTGCGCCGTCCAGCGAGCGCAGCGCGGCCTGCGTGCCGAACGGCACGACGTCCTGGGTGTGCAGGTTGGTCGGCAGCGACTGCATGCTCGCCGGGGCCGCGTCGCGGCGGAGCTCGGCGACCAGGGCGGTCGACGCGAGCTGCACGCCCTGCAGCCCGTGCTGCCGGCCGGGTCCCGCGGCGAGCATCGGGGGCAGCCCGCCGTTGCGGACCGGGTCGACGAGCAGGTCGAGCTGGCGCTCGGCGAGGTTGCCGAGCTGCGCGGCGACGAGCGCCAGCAGGTCGGCCGCGAACGCGGCGGGCTGACCGAAGAAGTTGCCGCCGTGCACGACCTTGTCGTGCTCGGGGAACAGCAGGGGGTTGTCGCTGACGCCCGCGAGGTCAGCGGTGACGACGTCCTCGACGTACCGCAGCGCGTCGTGCGCGGCCCCCAGCAGCTGGGGCGTGCAGCGGATCGAGTACGCCTCCTGCAGCGCCCGGGTCCCCGACGGCACCGTGCCCGCGAGCAGCGCACGCATGCGCGCGCCGACGACGGCCGCGCCGGGGTGGCCGTACCGGTCGAGCAGGTCGGCGTCGGTGAACTGCGGGTCGCAGCCGAGCAGGTCGGTCAGCAGGCACGTCAGCCGCACGAGCGCGTCGTGCGCGCGGCGCACGCCGTGGAGCGCGAGCGCCAGAGCGGCCGTCGTCAGCGACGTGCCGTTCACCAGCGCGAGGGCGTCGCGGCCGTCGAGCGCGAGGGGCGTCAGGCCTGCCGCGGCCAACGCGTCGTGCGCAGGCATCCGGTGCCCGTCGACCTCGGCCTCGCCGTGGCCGCGCAGCGCGCCGGCGACGGCGGCGAGCGGCACGAGGTCACCGCTGGCGCCGACCGACCCCCAGCGCGGCACGACGGGCGCGAACGTCGTGCCGAGCATCGCCGCGAGCGCGTCGAGCACGTGCGGCCCGACCCCTGACGCCCCCTGCGCCAACGAGCGCGCCCGCACCAGCACGGCGGCGCGCACGAGACCGGGGTCCAGCGCCGGCCCCTGCCCGGCGCCGAGGTGCGCGAGCGTGTTGTCGGCCTGGTCGCGGGAGTCGGCGCGGCCGCGGAAGCCGACCAGGGCACCGAACCCCGTGGTGGCGCCGTACACCGCGCGGTCCTCGGCGAGTGCGACGTCGAGGAAGGTCCGTACCGCGCCGGTGCGCGTCCGTGCCTCGGGCGGGACGACGACGTCGACCGGGCCCGCGGCCGCCACGAGGTGGCAGGGGCGCAGGGGGGAGGCGAGGTCGACGTGGGTCGTCGGCGCGGCACGGACGGTCATGGGGTCGACAGTAGGTAGTTGATTTCAGAACTATGTGAGATAGGTCACCTAACGTCCGCGGCATGACGCACGACGACGTGACGCACGACGTGACGACCGGCCGGGGACGTCCGGCGGTCTGGCCGCAGCCGGTGCTCGACCTGCTGACGCGCGATCCGGCCCGGCCGGTCTTCGAGGACGGCGACCGGGTCGTGAGCGCCGGTGAGATGGCGGACGCCGTCGCGCGCACCGTGGCGGGGCTGCGTGCGACCGGGGTCGGTCCGGGCGTCGGCGTCGCGCTCGACCTGGGGGTGTCACCCGAGGCGTTCGCCGCGACCCTCGCCGCCTTCACGGTGGGGGCCCGCGTGTGCGGGCTGCCGCCCGGCCTGGCACCGGCGCAGCGCACCGACCTGCTCGCGCGCGCCGACATCGCCCTCGTCGTCGACGACGACCGCCTCGCGCACCTGCTGACCACACCCGCGGACGGCCCGCCCGTCGCGGCCGGCCGGCACCCCGACGTCGCCCGCGTCACCTGGACCAGCGGGACGAGCGGCCGGCCCAAGGGCTGCGTCCAGACGTACGCCTCCCTGACCGCCACCTGGGCCGCGCATCCCGCACAGTGGCCACCCGCCGTCGCCGCGCTCGCACCCCGGCTGCAGCGCTACCTCGTCGTCGGGTCGCTGAGCAGCCAGGTGGTGCTCGAGTACGCCGTCCTGACGCTCGCGGCGGGCGGCGTGCTCGTGGCGGCCCGGCCCCCGGGGTTCCCCGACGCGATCACGCGGCACCGCGCGACCGCGAGCGTGATCACCGTCGGTCGGCTCCACCAGCTCGTGCGCGCGCAGCGCGAGCACCCCGCCGACCTGTCGACCCTGCGGGCGCTGCTCGTGTCCGGGTCGCCCCTGGCACCCGCGCGGCTCGCCGAGGCGCTCGAGGTGCTGGGGCCGGTCGTCTTCCACGGGTACGGGCAGACCGAGACCGGGATGATCGCGATGGTCACGCCCGACGAGATGCTCGCGACCCCCGCGGTGCGCGCGTCGGTCGGACGACCGCCCACGACCGTCGACGTGCAGGTGCGCGACGGCGAGCTGTGGGTCCGCACGCCCGGGCAGGCGTCGGGCTACTGGGACGACCCGACCGAGACGGCCGAGGTCTTCGTCGACGGCTGGGTGCGCACGCGTGACCTCGGGGAGGTCGACACCGACGGGTACGTGCACCTGCGCGGCCGTGCGCGGGACGTCGTCATCGTCGACGCGCAGCTCGTGCACGCCGGCGCCGTCGAGCGGGTCCTCGCGCAGGACCCGGCGGTGGCCGAGGCGTACGTCGCGGGCCGCCCCGACGACGACACGGGGGAGGCCGTGCACGCGTGGGTCGTCGCGGCGCACGGATCGGTCCCGGACGCCGACGCGCTGCGCGACCGCGTCGCGCGCGCGCTGGGCACGGTCGCGGTGCCCCGGACGGTGACCGTCGTCGACCACGTGCCGCTCGCCCCCAGCGGCAAGCCGCAGAAGTCCGCGCTGCCCGCGCCCGCCGTCACCGCCTGACGTCGTCGGCGCGCCCCGGCGGCCGCGGCGGGTAGACCCAGGCCACGAGCACCACCGAGACGATCATGAGCAGGAACCACGACACGAGCTTGGTCCCGCCCACGACGTGCCAGCCGTCCACCTGCGACGGGTAGAGCCACGCGCCGGCGAACGTCGCGACGTTCTCCGCCGCCCAGATGAACGACGCGACGAGGGTGAACGCGAGCAGCACCGGCATCCGCAGCCGGCGCGCGTGCACCCGGAAGTGCATGACGGTGCGCCCGTAGACCGCCACCACGCCGGCGAGCAGCAGCCAGCGTGCGTCGGCAACCCAGTGGTGCGTGAAGAAGTTGACGTAGATCGCGGCGGCCAGCACGGCGGTGACCCAGCGGGCCGGGTAGCGGTCGAAGCGCAGGTCGAAGATCCGGAACACACGCACCAGGTACGAGCCCACGGCGGCGTACATGAAGCCCGAGAACAGGGGGACCGCGCCGACGCGCAGCACCCCGTCCGCGGCGTACGACCAGGAGCCGACGTCGGTCTTGAACAGCTCCATCACGGTGCCGACGACGTGGAACAGCAGGACGACGCGCATCTCGCGGACCGTCTCGAGGCGGGTCGCCAGCATGAGCACCTGGAGGGTGAGCGCCGCGAGGGTCAGCGCGTCGTTGCGGGCGAGCACCGCGTCGTCCGGGTACCAGAACCTCGCGGCGAGCAGCACCGCGAGGAGGAGGGCACCGAAGAGGCATGCCCAGCCCTGCTTGAGGACGAAGACGACCAGCTCGACGACGACCACCCGCGCAGGGCTGCGCGGCATGCGGGCCAGGCGGGCGCGGGCCCACGCGTCGATGCGTTCCTCGACGACCGTGAGCTCGCGCGCCGGCGCCCGCGGCAGGTCGGGGCGCGGGTACGAGCGCAGGTCACGAAGCACGAGGCCCATCCCACCGCGACGGTGCGGGGGACGGGCCTCGTCCACGGTCGGTTTCCCGGCGGGACCTGTGCAGATCCTGTGCGGCGCCGCTCAGCGGACGCCGCGAGGGGTCAGCGGGTCGAGCGCGAGCGGTACCGCTGGACCATGGGGCAGTCGAAGGGGTCGCGCGCGGACAGGCCGACGCGGTTGAGGTACTGGACGACGAGCGCGTACGACCGCACCAGCGACGTCTCCGTGTACGGCATGCCGATGCTCTCGCAGTGCGCGCGCACCATCTTGCGGGCGCGGGCCAGGTGCGGCCGCGGCATGCTCGGGAACAGGTGGTGCTCGATCTGCGCGTCGAGCCCGCCCATGAGCTGGGTGATGAACGTGCCGCCGCCGATGTTGCGCGACGTGAGCACCTGCTTGGACAGGAAGTCCAGGCGGCTGTCCGCGGGGATGATCGCCATGCCCTTGTGGTTGGGGGCGAAGGACGCCCCCATGTACACGCCGAACACGGCGAGCTGGACGGCGAGGAACGCGGCCGCCATGCCGAGCGGGAGCGCCCACACGACGAGTGCCACGTAGATGCTCAGGCGGGCCGTGAGGATGACGAGCTCGAGCGTGCGCAGCCGGGACTTGGGGGCGGCGATGAGGCTCTTGAACGCCAGGAAGTGCAGGTTGACGCCCTCGAGCGTCAGCAGCGGGAAGAACAGCCACCCCTGCTTGCGCGTGATCGCCGCCATCAGCCCGCGCTGCTTCGCGGCGTCCTCCTCGAGGAAGGAGACGGTGTCCCACTCGATGTCGGGGTCCTTGCCGACGCGGTTGGGGTTGGCGTGGTGACGCGTGTGCTTGGTCATCCACCACGAGTGGCTGATGCCGACGACGCCGTTGGCCAGGACGCGGCCCAGGCGGTCGTTCGCGGGGCCCGTCAGCAGCACCTGGCGGTGCGACGCCTCGTGCGCGACGAACGCGAACTGCGTGAGCACCAGTCCGAGCCCGGCGGCGACGGCCAGCTGCCACCAGGAGTGGCCGATCAGCACGAACGCGGTGACCAGACCGCCCAGCACGGCGGTCAGGCCGACGAGCAGGGAGATGTAGAAGCCGGGTGTCCGGTCCAGCAGTCCTGCCTCGCGCACCTGTGCGGACAGCTCGTGATAGCTCCCGGTCGCAGCCGCCTGGCGGGGGCGCGTCTCGGTCGCAGGGGGCGCAGGTACGGATGCAGGAGCCACGTGACCTCCAGGGCTCGTTCGACTTCCCAGCCGTGGGGGTGAGCGGTCGCTCGTCGTGCGGATGCTCGTACCCTACGGCACCGTAGGTTCGCTGTCCCGGCGACGGGCGGGGGATCTCACGAGGTGTCCTCGGTGGGCGGTCAGTGCCCGTGCGTCGCCGCGAGGCGCGCGGCGCCGACGATGCCCGCGGCGTTGCGCAGGCCCGCCGGGACGATCGGCGTGCGCAGGTCCAGCAGCGGCAGGAAGTGCTGGTGCTTCTTGCTCACGCCCCCGCCGACGACGATCAGGTCCGGCCAGAACAGGTTCTCGACGACGGAGAAGTACCGCTGCAGGCGTTCCGCCCACTGCTCCCACGACAGGTCCTCGCGGTCCCGCGCGGCGTCCGACGCACGCGACTCGGCGTCGTGCCCGTCGATCTCCAGGTGCCCCAGCTCGGTGTTCGGCACGAGCGCGCCGTCGACGACGAGGGCCGACCCGATGCCGGTGCCCAGCGTGACGACCAGGACGACGCCGGGGACGTCCTTGGCGGCCCCGTAGGCCACCTCGGCGAACCCCGCGGCGTCGGCGTCGTTGACCGCGAGCACGCGCCTGCCGGTCGCCTCCCCGATCGTCGCCGCGACGTCGGTGCCGATCCACGAGGCGTCGACGTTCGCGGCGGACTGCGCGACGCCGTGCAGGATCACGGCGGGGAACGTCACGCCGATCGGCACGCCCCTGTCGAGGTCGAACGAGTCGACGACCTCGGCGACCGTGCGGGCCACGGCCTGCGGGGTGGCGGGCTGCGGGGTCGGGATGCGCACGCGGTCGCCCGCCAGCTCTCCCGTGCCCAGGTCCACCGGGGCACCCTTGATGCCGGAGCCGCCGATGTCGATGCCGAAAGCCGTCGTGTCCATGGTCGAGTGCCTCGCGTCCTTGCTCATGGCAGTGTCAGGATCTCCGCCCCGGTGTCGGTGACCAGCAGGGTGTGCTCGAACTGCGCGGACCGTCGCCGGTCGGCCGTGACGACCGTCCACCCGTCGTCCCACATGTCCCAGTCCGCGGTGCCCAGGTCGAGCATCGGCTCGATCGTGAACACCATGCCGGGCTCGATGACCGTGGCGTACTCGGGTGCGGCGTCGTAGTGCGGCACGACGAGACCGGTGTGGAAGGCCGGGCCGACGCCGTGGCCGGTGAAGTCGCGCACCACGCCGTAGCCGAAGCGCGCCGCGTACCTCTCGATGACGCGCCCGATGACGTTGATCTCGCGGCCCGGCCGGACCGCCGTGATGCCGCGCTCCAGCGCCTCCCGCGTGCGCTCCACCAGCAGGCGCGACTCCTCGTCGACGTCACCTGCGAGGAACGTGGCGTTCGTGTCGCCGTGCACACCGCCCACGTAGGCGGTGATGTCGACGTTGACGATGTCGCCGTCCTGGATCACCGTCGAGTCCGGGATGCCGTGGCAGATGACCTCGTTGAGCGACGTGCACAACGACTTGGGGAAGCCGCGGTACCCCAGCGTCGAGGGGTACGCGTCGTGGTCGAGCAGGAACGCGTGCCCGATCGCGTCGAGCTCGTCGGTCGTCACGCCCGGCGCGACGTGCCGGCCCACCTCCGCCAGCGCCTGCGCCGCGAGCCGGGCGGCGACGCGGATGCGCTCGACCGTCGCGTCGTCGTTGACGTCGGCGCCGCGCCACGGCGCCGGCATCGGTCTGTCGACGTACTCGGGGCGCGGGATGTGGTCGGGGACCGGGCGTCGCGGGCTGACCTGCCCGGGGAGGAGCGCGGTGCGCGACGAGTGGACCTGCGGCATGGCTGGCAGTCTACGTAGCGGCAGCGCTGCCCGGCCTGCCGGACGAGAGGAGCCGACGTGGCGGAGTACTTCTACAACACACGGACGCGCGAGGTGGAGGAGGGGCGCAACAGCGACTGGTCGCAGCTCATGGGTCCGTACGCGACGCGCGAGGAGGCGCAGCACGCCCTGGACATCGCGCGGGCGCGCAACGAGGAGTGGGACCAGCAGGACGAGTCCTGACGCCGGAGGCCCGGCCGCGCCGCCGCGGCCGGGCACGCGGGGCTCAGTCGAAGGTGTGCGCCGCGTCGGGGAACGTCCCGGTGCGGACCTCGTCGGCGTAGGAGCGGGCGGCGGCCGACAGGGCCGCGCCGACCTCCCCGAAGCGCTTGGCGAAGCGCGGGGACCAGTCGCCCATGCCGGCCATGTCGACCCACACGAGCACCTGGCCGTCGCACGCAGGTCCGGCGCCGATCCCGATGGTGGGTACCCGCACGACCTCCGTGATCCGCGCCGCGACGGGCGCGGGCACCATCTCCAGGACGATCGCGACGGCGCCGGCCTCCGTCACGGCGAAGGCGTCCTCGCTCACCTGCTCGGCGGCCTGGCCGCGCCCCTGGACGCGCGGGCCGCCGAGCGCGTTCTCCGACTGCGGCGTGTAGCCCAGGTGGGCGACGACCGGGATGCCGGCCTGCGTGAGCGCGCGGATCTGCGGCACCGAGCGCTGCCCGCCCTCGAGCTTGACGGCGGAGACACCGGTCTCCTTCATGACGCGCACGGCGCTCGCGAGCGCCTGCTCCGGCCCCGCCTCGTAGGTGCCGAAGGGCAGGTCGGCGACGACGAACGCCCGCCGCACGGCGCCCGCGACCGCGCGTGCGGCGACGACGATCTCGTCGAGCGTCACGGGCAGCGTCGTGGCGTACCCGTGCATCGTGTTCCCGATCGAGTCACCGACCAGCAGCATGTCGATGCCGGCCTCGTCGAAGAGGCGTGCCGTCATCGCGTCGTAGGCGGTCAGCATCGTCAGCCGCTCGCCGCGTTCCTTGGCGGCCTGGAGGTGGTGCACGCGCACGCGGCGGGGTGTCGGGGCGTCACTGGTCGACATGCTCCCGAGCCTAGCCGCGGGGGTGCCGCGGGCCGCTGTGAGGGTGCGCACAGACGCCGCGCTCCGCCGTGCGGTGGACGGTCGCCCCGACATGCCCGTTCATCAGGCAGGATGTACGCCATGGACAGGCAGCAGGAGTTCGTGCTCCGGACCGTCGAGGAGCGGGACATCCGCTTCATCCGTCTGTGGTTCACGGACGTGCTCGGGATGCTCAAGTCGGTGGCGGTCGCACCGGCGGAGCTCGAGCAGGCGTTCAGTGAGGGCATCGGGTTCGACGGCAGCGCGATCGAGGGACTGACGCGCGTGTACGAGGCGGACATGATCGCCAAGCCCGACCCCTCGACGTTCCAGATCCTGCCCTGGCGGGGGGAGCGGCACGGCACCGCACGCATGTTCTGCGACCTGCTGACGCCCGACGGCGAGCCGTCGCTCGCCGACTCCCGGTACGTGCTGAAGCGTGCCCTGGACCGCGCGAGCGACCGCGGCTTCACCTTCTACACGCACCCCGAGGTCGAGTTCTACCTGTTCGACGCGCCCGCGGACCCCTCGCGCCCGCTCGTGCCGGTCGACCAGGGCGGCTACTTCGACCACGTGCCGCGCGGCACCGCGCACGACTTCCGGCGCGCCGCGATCACGATGCTCGAGTCGATGGGCATCTCGGTGGAGTTCTCCCACCACGAGGCCGGGCCGGGCCAGAACGAGATCGACCTGCGCTACGCCGACGCGCTGACGACGGCCGACAACATCATGACGTTCCGCACGGTCGTCAAGGAGGTCGCGCTCGAGCAGGGCGTCTTCGCCTCCTTCATGCCCAAGCCGCTCGCCGACCAGCCCGGGTCGGGCATGCACACCCACGTGTCGCTGTTCGAGGGCGACCGCAACGCGTTCCACGAGCCCGGCGCCCCGCTCGAGCTGTCGAAGGTCGCACGCTCGTTCATCGCCGGCCTGCTGACCCACGCCGCCGAGATCACGGCCGTCACGAACCAGTTCGTCAACTCCTACAAGCGGTTGTGGGGCGGCGCCGAGGCCCCGAGCTTCATCTGCTGGGGCCACAACAACCGCTCGGCGCTCGTGCGCGTGCCGATGTACAAGCCCGGCAAGGGCAACTCCAGCCGCGTCGAGTACCGCGGCGTCGACTCCGCGACGAACCCCTACCTCGCGTTCGCGCTGCTGCTGGCCGCGGGTCTCAAAGGCATCGAGGAGGAGTACGAGCTGCCCGAGGGTGCCGACGACGACGTGTGGGAGCTCACGGATCCCGAGCGCAAGGCGCTCGGCATCGAGCCGCTGCCGACGTCGCTGGAGGCCGCGATCGGGGTCATGGAGCGCTCCGAGCTCGTCGCCGAGACGCTGGGCGAGCACGTCTTCGACTACTTCCTGCGCAACAAGCGCCAGGAGTGGGCCGAGTACCGCGCGCAGGTGACGCCGTACGAGCTGCAGCGGTTCCTGCCGCTCATCTGACGCCGTGTCGACGTCCACGGGCCGTGGGGCGTCGCTGGCGGCGCGGCTGTCGCGCGTCGGTGTCGCGGACGTGCCGCGCGCCGAGCGGCTGCTCACGGACCGGGCGCTGACGACCGTCGACCGGGACGTCGTCGAGCACGTGATCGCCGCGCTGGGGGACGTCGGCGACCCGGACGAGGCACTGCTCGCGGTGGCGAAGATCGCCACCTCGGTCCACCGGGACCCCACCCTGTCCGCGCTGCTCCGGGACGTGCTCGCCGACGGGGACGCCTGCGGGCGTGCCCGCCTGCTCGCCGTGACCGGTGCCTCGCTCGCCATCGGCAACACCCTCGCGGCGCACCCGTCGAACCTGCGTGTCGTGGCCGACCCCACCCCCGGTACGGGCGTCCCGGCCGGGGACGTGCGCGCCGAGCTGCTGCGTGCGGTCGACGCCGACCCCGACGCCGACGTGCCCGTGGCCGGGCTGACCGGTACCGACGGTGTCGACGCGATGCGCCGCGCGTACCGGACGCGGCTGCTGCGCATCGCCGCGACGGACCTGACCGCCGACGACCCCCTCAGCCGGCTGCCGGGCGTCGCGGCGGCGCTCGCCGACCTCGCGGCCGCCGCGCTCGAGTCCGCGCTCGCGGTCGCGCGCGCCGACCTCGAGGACGAGGGTCGCGGCGTGCGCCTCGCGGTCATCGGCATGGGCAAGGCGGGTGGCCGGGAGCTCAACTACGTCTCGGACGTCGACGTCGTCTACGTGGCCGAGCCCGTCGAGGGCATCGCCGAGGACGAGGCGATGGCCGCCGGCGCGCGGCTCGCGGCCGGTCTGGCGCGCGCGTGCTCGGCCCCCGCGGGCGAGCCGGCGCTGTGGCCCGTGGACGCGGCGCTGCGCCCCGAGGGCAAGGACGGCCCGCTCGTGCGGACGCTGGCCAGCCACGCGGCGTACTACGAGCGCTGGGCCAAGACGTGGGAGTTCCAGGCGCTCCTCAAGGCCCGTCCGCTGGCCGGGGACCGCGAGCTGGGCAGCGCGTACGTCGAGACCGTCAACCCGCTGGTGTGGTCCGCCGTGCAGCGCGAGAACTTCGTCGAGGACTCCCAGGCGATGCGCCGCCGCGTCGAGGCGCACGTGCCGCGCGCCGAGGCGGACCGCCAGCTCAAGCTCGGCGTCGGCGGCCTGCGGGACGTCGAGTTCACCGTGCAGCTGCTGCAGCTCGTGCACGGGCGTGCCGACGAGACGATCCGCAGCCCCAGCACGCTCACCGCCCTGGCGGCGCTGGCCGCCGGCGGGTACGTCGGTCGCGAGCACGCCGCGCAGCTCGCGGTCTGCTACCGGTGGATGCGGATGATGGAGCACCGCATCCAGCTGCACCGCCTGCAGCGCACCCACCTGGTCCCGACCTCGGAGGCCGACCTGCGGCGCCTGTCGCGCACCATGGGGATGCGCGTCGAGGGCCCCGACGGGCTGCTGGACCGCTGGCGCACCACGCGGCGCGACGTGCGCCGGCTGCACGAGGAGCTCTTCTACCGGCCGCTCCTGCCCGCGACCGCGCGCCTGTCGACGGCCGAGGCGAGCCTCGCTCCCGAAGCGGCACGGGCGCGCCTCGCGGCGATCGGGTACCGCGACCCGGCGGGGGCCGTGCGGCACATCGCGGCGCTCACCGACGGGGTCTCGCGCCGGGCGTCGATCCAGCGCCAGCTGCTGCCCGTGATGCTCGGGTGGTTCGCCGACGGTGCCGATCCCGACGGCGGCCTGCTGGCGTTCCGGCGCCTGTCCGACCAGCTCGGCACCACGCACTGGTACCTCAAGCTGCTGCGCGACTCCGGGACCGCCGCGCACCGGCTCGCCCAGGTGCTGTCCACCTCGCGGTACGTCGCCGACGCGCTGAGCCGCTCACCGGAGTCGGTGACGTGGCTCGACGACGACGCCGAGCTCGCGCCCCGGTCGAGCGAGCGTCTCGCCGCCGAGGCGGACGCGGTCCTGCGCCGGGCCGTCGAGCCGGTGCCTGCGGTCACCGCGCTGCGCGCCCTGCGCCGCCGCGAGCTGGCGCGGACGGCGGTGGCCGACGTCCTGGGCGTGACGACGGGCGTGCGGGCGGCGCAGAGCCTGACCATCACCGCCGACGCCGTGCTCGCGGGCACGCTGCGGGTCGCGGAGACGCAGGCGCGCGCGGACGCGGGCCTGGAGCAGAGCCCGACGCGCATGCTCGTCGTCGCCATGGGACGCCTCGGCGGCCGCGAGATGGCGTACTCCTCGGACGCCGACGTGCTGTTCGTGCACGACCCGCTGCCCGGCGCGGACGGCAAGGTCGCGCAGGACTTCGCCGTCGCCGTGGCGTCGCGCCTGCGTCAGCTGCTGGGGACCGTGGGGCCCGAGCCGACGCTCAGCGTGGACGCCGACCTGCGGCCGGAGGGGCGCAACGGTCCGCTCGCGCGCTCGTTCGACGCGCACGTCGAGTACTACCAGCGGTGGTCCTCGCCGTGGGAGAGCCAGGCGCTGCTGCGCGCCCGGCCCGTCGCCGGCGACGAGGCGCTGGGGGCGCGGTTCATCGCGCTCGTCGACCCGTTGCGCTACCCGCAGGGAGGGCTCGACGCGGCGACCGTGCGGGAGGTCCGCCGCATCAAGGCCCGCGTCGAGGCGGAGCGGCTGCCCCGCGGGGTCGACCCGAACCGCCACCTCAAGCTCGGCCGCGGCGGCATCAGCGACGTCGAGTGGACCGCGCAGCTGCTGCAGCTCCAGCACGCGCACGCCGTGCCGGGGCTGCGCACGACCTCGACGCTCGACGCGCTCGCCGCGGCGCGCGACGCCGGTCTGCTCGACGCCGCCGACGCGACGGTGCTGCGGGAGGCGTGGGAGCTGGCCTCGCGCGTGCGGGACGCGAACGTGCTCTGGACGGGCCGCGCCGAGGGTGCCCACGCCGACGTGCTGCCGCACGACCGGGGCGCGCTCGCGGGGGTGATGCGCGTCCTGGGCCACCCGGCCGGGTCGGGCGCGATGCTCGAGGAGACGTACCTGCGCACGGCGCGGCGCGCGCGGGCCGTCGTCGAACGCGTCTTCTACGGCTGATCCCTGCAGCCCCGGGGGCTGGTCGGCCGGACGGGTGAACCCCTACAGTCGATCGAGTGACGGCCATCGCGGACGGGCAGACGCGCAACGGGACGGGCGGCTGTCCGGCGCGCAAGCTCGCGCAGCCCGACGACGGGCGGAGCCCCGACCTCGAGCACGTCACCGGGGAGCGGCCCCGCGTGCGCATCCGTTCGTACGCGCTCGCTCGCGCGGTGCTGCGCCATCCCGGGGCCACCCGTCAGGCGGGTTTCGGTGCGGAGGACCTGGGCCACGGCCCCGTCCAGTTCCGGCCGCCGATCCTGTACCTCGAGGGTGACGAGCACCACGCGCAGCGCCGTGCGTCGGCCCGCCTGTTCGCACCGCGCGTCGTCGAGGGGTACCGCGAGTGGATGGAGGCGACGGCCGAGCGGCTCGTCGCCGAGGTCCGTGCCGACCGTTGGACCGACCTGTCGAGGCTGACCATGCAGATGGCCGTCGAGGTCACGTCGCGGGTCATCGGACTCGACCACGGTGCGTCGCCGCGCATGCACCGACGCCTCGACGAGTTCTTCGAGCAGGCGCCCGCGGGGGGCTCCGTCCTGGCGCGCTGGCGCGCGACGCTGCGGGGCACGGCGGTCCTGCGGTTCTTCGTCCTGGACGTGAAGCCGGCGATCCGGGCGCGGCGTCGCCACCCCCAGGCCGACCTCATCAGCCGACTGCTCGACGACGGCTGGACCGACCTCGACATCCTCACCGAGTGCGTGACGTTCGCCGCCGCCGGCATGGCGACGACGCGTGAGCTCATGACCGTCGCGGTCTGGCACCTCCTCGACGACGACGCGCTGCTGGCCCGGTACCGGGCGTCCGACCGGGACGCCCGCGTCGCGATCATCGAGGAGGTCCTGCGCCTCGAGCCCGTCGTCGGGCACCTGCTGCGCCGCACCACGGCGCCCCTCACGCTCGACGGTCCGGACGGGCCGGTCGAGGTGCCGGTGGGCGCGATGCTCGACATCGACCTCCGGGCCGTGAACGCCGACGAGTCCGTGGTCGGGGCCGATCCGCTCGCGGTGTGCCCGGAGCGCCCGATGACGCGTGCGGCCGGGCGTGTGGTGCTCGCGTTCGGCGACGGCCACCACCGGTGCCCCGGTGCGCCGCTCGCGTCGATGGAGGCGGAGATCTTCGTCTCCGCCCTGCTGCTGCGCGACGACCTGGCGGCGGCCGGCCCGCCGCGGGTGCGCTGGAACGACGTCAGCCAGGGCTACGACCTGAAGGCGTTGCGGGTCCGGCGCGTCCGCGCCGGGGCGGGCGTCGGCTGACCGACCGGGGAGGCGAGTCGATGGTCAGTGGGACGCGCGACGACGGGATGGCGCCGACGGACGAGGACCTGCGGGCGCGGCTCGACGCGCTCGAGGCCGAGAACGCCCGTCTCCGGGAGACGCTGGCCACCCGGACGGCGCCGCCGGGCGCCGTCGTGGGCACGGGACCCGCGCCCCCGCAGGCCACGGCCCGCACCTCGCACCGCGGCCGGGGACGCGCCGCGGGGGTGGTGGCGCTCGTCGTCGTCGCCACGCTGCTGACGCCCGTCGCTGCCGTCACGTCGTGGGCTCGGAGCCTGGTCACCGACACGGACCGCTACCTGGCGACCGTCGCGCCGATCGCCGACGACCCCGTGGTGCAGCAGGCCGTGACGAACCGCACGACGACGGCGATCGTCGAGGGTCTCGACGTCGAGGGGCTCGCGGGTGACCTGACGACGGCCGTGGCCGGCCTCGGGCTGCCGCCGCGCGTCGCGGGGCTCGTGGAGTCGCTGCAGGAGCCGCTCGTCGGTGCCGTGACGGGCCGCGTGCGGTCGACGGTCGGGCAGGTGGTCGCGTCGGACGGCTTCTCGGCGGTCTGGGCGACGGCCCATCGCACCGTCCACGAACAGCTCGTCGCGGTGCTGCGCGGCGACGAGGACGCGATCGCCGACCTCGACGCCGACGGCACGCTCAGCGTGCAGCTCGGACCGGTGGTCGAGCAGGTGCAGGAGCGCCTGGTGGACCGCGGCTTCACGGTGGCCGCCCGGCTCCCCGCCGTGAACCCGACGTTCCCTCTGGCGAGCAGCCCCGACCTCGTCCAGCTCCAGTCGGGGTACCGGCTGCTCGACGTCCTCGGCACGTGGCTCCCGTGGCTCGTCATCGCGCTGCTCGTGGCCGCCGTGCTGCTCGCGCGGCGCCGAGCGCGCGCCCTGATGACGGTCGGTCTGGCGTTCGCCGGCGGCATGCTGCTGCTCGGGATCGGCCTGGCGATCGGTCGGCAGGCGTACCTCGGGGCGCTGCCGGACGCGGTGCAGCGTCCCGACGCCGCGGCGGCGGTGTACGACCACGTCGTCGCGCTGCTGCGCGTGTCCGTGCGCGCGGGCCTCGCGCTCGGCCTGGTCGTCGCGGTCGCCGCCTACCTCGGTGGCGGCTCGGCGTCGGCACGTGCGACGCGCGCCGCCCTCGCCCGCGGCGGTGCGTGGCTGCGGGACGCGGGGGAGCGTCGTGGTGTCACGACCGGACCCGTCGGCGCGTGGTTGGGTCAGCAGCGCCGGCTCGCGCGCATCGTGATCCTCGCGGGCGCCGCGGTCGCGCTTGTCGCGCCCGCGTACCTCAGCGGCGGGTACGTCCTCGGCGTCGCGATCGTCGCCCTCGTGCTGCTCGTGGTCGTCGAGGTCGTCGCGCGGCCGCCGTCACCGGCCTGACGCGCGGCCGGGTCCGTCACGGGCCCGGCCGGCTCACTGCGCTGCGGCCCGTTCCAACCGGACGACCACGGACTTGCTGGTCGGTGTCTGGGAGCCGTCCGCGGTGGAGTCGAGGGGGACCAGGACGTTGGTCTCCGGGAAGTACGCCGCGGCGCAGCCCTGCGCGGTGTCGTACGCGACGACGCGGAACCCGGCGGCACGCCGCTCGACGCCGTCGGTGAACTCCGAGACGAGGTCCACCACCTCGCCGTCGGCGAACCCGAGTGCGGCGAGGTCGCCCGCGTTGACCATCACCACCCGCCGCCCGCCGGAGATCCCGCGGTAGCGGTCGTCGGGGCCGTAGACGGTGGTGTTGTACTGGTCGTGCGACCGCAGGGTCTGCAGCAGGAGACGTCCGGGCGGCACCTGCGGCCACCACAGGGTCGTCCTGGTGAAGTGCGCCTTGGTGCTCGTCGTCTCGAAGGTGCGGACGTCGTGCGGGCCGTGGGGCAGCCGGAAGCCACCGGGCTCGTCGATCCGGCGCTCGTAGTCGACGAACCCGGGGACGACGGCCTCGATGTGCCGGCGGATCACCCGGTAGTCGTCCTCCATCGCCTGCCAGTCCGCCCGGGGTGCACCGGGACGCGGCCGGCCGTGCTCGTCGTGGAAGAGCGCACGGGCGAGCCGGCAGACGATGGCGATCTCGGAGAGCAGGTCGTCCGACGGTGGTGTGAGGCGCCCGGAGGAGGCGTGCACCATCGACATCGAGTCCTCGACGGTGACCCGTTGCCGGCCGGTCGCCTGGACGTCGAGGTCGGAGCGTCCGAGCGTCGGCAGGATCAGCGCGGTCCGGCCGGGCGCGAGGTGCGAGTGGTTGAGCTTCGTGCTGACCTGCACGGTCATCGCGCACGAGCGCAGTGCCGCGTCGGTGACCGCGGTGTCGGGTGCGGCCTTGAGGAAGTTGCCGCCCATGCCCATGAAGAACCGCACCCGGCCGTCCCGCATCGCACGGATCGTGTCCACGGTGTCGTGGCCCGGGTCGCGCGGGCTCGCGAACGAGAACTCCGCCTCGAGGCGGTCGAGGAACGGCTGCGGCATCTTCTCGAAGATCCCCATCGTGCGGTCGCCCTGGACGTTCGAGTGCCCGCGGACGGGCAGCAGACCCGCCCCGGGCCGGCCGAGGTTGCCCTGGAGCAGGACGAGGTTGACGATCTCCTTGATCGTCGCCACCGAGTGCTTGTGCTGGGTCAGGCCCATCGCCCACGCGACGATCGTGCGGTCCGAGTCCAGCAGCAGCTCGCCGACCTCACGCAGCGCAGCCTGCGTCAGGCCCGTCGCGGTCTCGATGTCGTCCCACGAGGTGGCCCGGAGCCCGTCGAGGTAGTCGTCGAGGTCCACGGTGTGACGCTCCAGGAAGGCGTGGTCGAGCACCGACGTCATCCCGATGGTGCGCCGACCGGACTCCTCGGCCTCGAGCAGCACCTTGCCCAGCCCCAGGAAGACGCCGAGGTCGCCACCGAGGCGCACCTGGAGGTGGACGTCGGCGATGCGCGTGCCCCGCCCGACCATGCCGTGCACGCTCTGCGGGTTGCGGTAGTGCGTGAGCCCCGCCTCGGGCAGCGGGTTGACGGCCACGATGACGGCGCCCTGCTCCTTGGCCTTCTCGAGTGACGTGAGCATCCGGGGGTGGTTGGTGCCGGGGTTCTGGCCGGCGATGATGATGAGCTTCGCCGTCTCGACGTCGTGCAGGGTCACCGAGCCCTTGCCGATGCCGATGGTCTTGCCCAGCGCCTCGCCCGACGACTCGTGGCACATGTTCGAGCAGTCCGGCAGGTTGTTGGTGCCCAGGCCACGCACCATCAGCTGGTAGAGGAACGCGGCCTCGTTGGACGTGCGACCCGACGTGTAGAAGGCGGCCTGGTCGGGGCTGTCGAGGCTGCGCAGCTCGCGGGCGATGCGCGCGAACGCGTCGTCCCACGAGATCGGGCGGTAGTGGTCCTCACCGTCCTCGCGGATCATCGGCGTCGTCAGGCGGCCCTGGCGGTTGAGCCAGTAGTCGTCCCGGGCGAACAGCTCGTCGATGGTGTGCTCCGCGAACAGCTCGGGCCGCACGCGCTTGCGGGTGGCCTCGGATGCGAGCGCCTTGGCTCCGTTCTCGCAGAACTCGGCGTGGCTGCGGTCCGGGACGCTCGGGTCCGGCCAGGCGCAGCTCATGCAGTCGAAGCCCTCGGGCTGGTTCATCCGCAGCAGACCGCGGGCGGTCCGCACCGGGCCCATCTCGCGCAGCGCGTGCCGCATCGCCGTGGTCACCCCGGGCACCCCCGCGGCCGTGCGCTTGGGCCGGCCCACCGTGACGGCGGGCTGGTCGAGGTCGTCCGACGGCGTCGTTGCCATGTCGCCATGCTAGGGCGGGCACGAGAGGGTGTGCCCATGCGCGTGACGAAGCGGTGGCGGGTGCAGCGGATGGCCGCGTCGGGCCCGGTCGGCGAGCGCGCCGACGTGCTCGCGGGGGAGGAGCCGCTCGAGATCCGCATCCACGGCGAGGCGTTCACGGTCACGATGCGCACCCCGGGCAACGACGTCGACCTCGTCGCCGGGTTCCTCGTCTCCGAGGGCGTGGTCCGCGCCGCGCAGGACATCGCGTCGATCGGGTACCGCGGTGGCGTGACCCCGACGGGGGAGCGGGACCTCAACGTCGTGGACGTCCACCTCGCACCCGGCGTCGCCCTCCCCGCGAGGTCGCTGGAGCGGTACGTCTACACGTCGAGCAGCTGCGGGGTGTGCGGCACCGCGTCGATCGACGCCGTGCGCAAGGACGGCGCCCACGACCTGACCGCCGACGACGCCGGGGTGCGGCTGGACCACCTGCTCGCGCTCCCGGACCGGCTGCGGGAGCAGCAGGTCGTGTTCGGCCGGACCGGTGGCGTGCACGCGGCGGCGCTGTTCCTCCCGTCGCCGACCGGTGAGCCGCGGCTCGCGTGCCTGCGCGAGGACGTCGGCCGGCACAACGCGGTGGACAAGGTCGTCGGGTGGGCGCTGCGCGAGGGCCTGCTGCCGTTGCGAGGGTCTGTGCTCCAGCTGTCCGGCCGGGTCTCGTTCGAGCTGGTGCAGAAGGCGGCGATGGCGGGCGTCCCGGTGGTCTCGGCCGTCTCGGCGCCGTCGGCCCTGGCCGTGGAGCTGGGGGACGAGCTCGGGGTCACCGTCGTGGGGTTCAACCGCGGCGAGACGCTGAACGCCTACACCCACGTGCACCGCCTGCACGCGGCGGTTCCGGGAACGCCACGAGGGGCGCCCCTGACGGGACGCCCCTCGGTGCCGAACTGATCGGGAGCAGCCGATCAGACGTCGTAGTAGAGCTCGAACTCGTGCGGGTGCGGGCGCAGCCGGATCGGGTCGACCTCTGCCGAGCGCTTGTAGTCGATCCACGTCTGGATGAGGTCCGGCGTGAAGACGTTGCCGGCCGTCAGGAAGTCGTGGTCGCGCTCGAGGTTGTCGAGCACCTCGGACAGCGAGCCCGGGACCTGCTGGATGAGGGCGTGCTCCTCGGGGGGCAGCTCGTACAGGTCCTTGTCGACCGGGTCCGGCGGCTCGATGCGGTTCTGGATGCCGTCGAGGCCGGCCATGAGCATGGCCGCGAACGCGAGGTACGGGTTCGACGACGGGTCCGGCACGCGGAACTCGATGCGCTTGGCCTTGGGGTTCGAGCCGGTCACCGGGATGCGGATGCACGCGGAGCGGTTGCGCGCCGAGTAGACCAGGTTGACCGGGGCCTCGTAGCCGGGCACGAGCCGGTGGTACGAGTTCACCGTCGGGTTGGTGAACGCGAGCAGCGACGGCGCGTGCTTGAGCAGGCCGCCGATGTACCAGCGGGCCATGTCGGACAGGCCGCCGTAGCCCTTCTCGTCGAAGAACAGCGGCACGCCGTCCTTCCACAGGGACTGGTGGACGTGCATGCCCGAGCCGTTGTCACCGAACAGGGGCTTCGGCATGAAGGTCGCCGTGCGCCCGTTCTCGTGCGCGACGTTCTTCACGACGTACTTGAACAGCATGACCTTGTCCGCCGACTTGGCGAGCGTGTCGAAGCGGTAGTTGATCTCGGCCTGGCCGGCGGTCCCCACCTCGTGGTGCGCGCGCTCGACCTGCAGGCCGAGGTCGTCGAGCATCAGCGAGATCTGGTCGCGCAGGTCCGAGAAGTGGTCGACCGGCGACACGGGGAAGTAGCCGCCCTTGTAGGGCGTCTTGTGGCCGAGGTTGCCACCCTCCTCCTTGCGGCCGGTGTTCCACGCCGCCTCGATGGAGTCGATGTAGTAGAACGACGCGTCCTGTCGGGTCTGGAACCGGATGTCGTCGAAGATGTAGAACTCGGCCTCGGGCGCGAAGAACGCGGTGTCCGCGATGCCGGTCGACTTCAGGTACGCCTCGGCCTTCGCGGCGACCTGGCGCGGGTCGCGGCTGTAGGGCTCGTCGGTGTACGGGTCCACGATGTGGAAGTTGATGTTGAGGGTCTTCTCGACGCGGAACGGGTCGATGTACGCCGTCGTCACGTCGGCCATCAGCTTCATGTCCGACTCGTGGATCGCCTGGAAGCCGCGGATCGAGGACCCGTCGAACATCTGGCCGTCGGTGAAGAAGTCCATGTCCAGCGAGGGGGCCGGCACGTTGAAGTGCTGCATCACACCCGGCAGGTCACAGAACCGCACGTCGACGAACTTGACGTCCTCGCTCCTGATGTACGCCAGGACTTCCTCCGGCTTCGTGAACATCCGCTGCTCCTCGGTCGATGACGCCCGGTCGTCCCGGGCACGGCTGAGGCTAGGAGGGCAGGGTTTCCCTGCCGTGGCCCCGATGTTTCCGGGACGTTACGGAGCCGGGTGGGATGTAACGATCGCGCGAACGAACCGGCGCGCCGGGTGACGACGACGGCCGCCGTAGGCTGAGGGCATGGCGTCGCGCGACTCGGTGGGATCGTGGCTCGAGGGCGGTCCCGGCGGCCGAGACGGCGACGGGACCGGCCACGGCGCGCGTCTCGGTCTGCCCGACGCGGGACGCGGGTCGATGGCACGGCTGGGTCGCCGGGTCCTGGCGCTGACCGTCGACTGGGTGGCGTGCCTCGCGATCGCGGCCGTGCTGCTGCCCGAGCGCGCCGACGGGCCGTTCCTGCTGCGCGGCGACCCCCTGGGCACCCTGGCCGTCTTCGCGGTCGAGAACGTCGTGCTCGTCGCCACCCTCGGCCACACGCTGGGCCACCGGCTGCTCGGGCTCCAGGTGCGACGCGTCGTCCGCGCCGCGGGCGTCCCGCGCGTCGCGGCGCCGACGCTCGCACCTGGCGCCCCGGGTCCCGTCGCGGCCCTGCTGCGCACGTTCCTGCTGTGCCTGGTCCTGCCCGCCGTGGTGTGGGACGGCGACGGGCGCGGGATGCACGACCGCGCGGCCGGGACGGTGCTCGTCCGCCGCTGACGGCCGGACCCGGCCCGTGCGGGCGTCAGCGCCCGCGCATCCCCTTGCGGTCGGGACGCGCGCGCATCGGGTCGACGCCCTTGGGGACGGGCAGCTTGGCCACGCCGAGCGACGTGACGCGGCGCAGCACGACGGCCACCTCGTCCTTGGTGAGCTGCGGCTTGAGCTTGGTCACCGCGCGGGGGAGCCGGCGCAGCTCGACCTGGCCCTCGCCGTCGCCGACCTGGATGAGGTGGATGGGGGCACCGGACACGACGCGGGCCGTGCGCTTGCGCTCGGCCTCGAGCAGCTTGCCGATGCGGTGCGGGGGACCCTCGCCGACCAGCACGACACCGGGGCGACCCACGCCCCGGAACACGAGGTCCTGGGTCCGGGGGTCGGCGGCGACCGGCTCCTGCGTGAAGGTCCAGCCACGCCGCAGGGTGCCCAGCGCCGCGAGCGACGCCCCCGGCTGCCCCTCGATGCGGGTGTACGCGGCGGTCTCCGCCCGGCGTGCGAGCACGAACATGCCGCCGAGCACGGCGAACGGCACGCTCAGCACCAGCACGTACACCAGCTGGTCGAGGAGCAGGCCGACGACGACGCCCAGGGCGACGATGCCGACGAACACGCCGAGGATGATCCAGGTGACCGCCGGGTCGGACTGCCGGGTCACCTGGTAGGCCTGCCAGACCTGGTGGTACCAGCGGGTCTTGCGGACCTTCCCGCCGCTCGGCGCCGTGCCCGGTGCCGAGCCCTGCGGGGACGTGGAGCGCTCGCGTGCCATGACCCGGGAGTCTACCGGCGCGGCGGGCCTCCCACGGCCCGGGTCCCGCCCGGGTGCGCGAGCGGGGGTGTCAGAGCGCGGCGCTGCGGGCGAGCAGCGACGACGCCTCCTGGCGTGACGTCGCCGGCTCGCCCAGGTGCGCGAGCGCGTCGGGGATCGGCAGGCCGCGGCGACGCATCGCCTGGCCCCACAGCCGCCCCGCGCGGTACGAGGAGCGCACCAGCGGACCCGACATGACACCGAGGAAGCCGATGCGCTCGGCCTCGTCGGACAGCTCGACGAACTCCTCGGGGCGCACCCACCGGTCGACCGGGTGGTGGCGCACCGACGGTCGCAGGTACTGGTTGATGGTGACGAGGTCGCAGCCCGCGTCCCGCAGGGCGTGCAGCGCCTCGACGACCTCCTCGGTCGTCTCGCCCATGCCGAGGATGAGGTTGGACTTGGTCACCAGGCCGGCGTCGCGCGCCCGCGTCAGCACCGACAGGGAGCGCTCGTAGCGGAACGCGGGGCGGATCTGCTTGAAGATCCGCGGCACGGTCTCGAGGTTGTGCGCCAGCACCTCGGGGCGGGACTCGTTGACCGCGTCGAGCAGCTCGGGGACCGCGTTGAAGTCGGGGATCAGCAGCTCGACGCCCGTGCCCGGGTTCAGGGCGTGGATCTGGCGGACCGTCTCGGCGTACAGCCACGCGCCGCCGTCGGGCAGGTCGTCGCGGGCGACGCCCGTGATCGTCGAGTACTTCAGGCCCATCGCCTGGACGGACTCCGCGACACGGCGCGGCTCGTCGGTGTCGAGGTCCGCCGGCTTGCCGGTGTCGATCTGGCAGAAGTCGCAGCGGCGCGTGCACTGGTCACCACCGATGAGGAAGGTGGCCTCGCGGTCCTCCCAGCACTCGAAGATGTTGGGGCAGCCCGCCTCCTCGCACACGGTGTGCAGCCCCTCGCGGCGCACGAGGCTCTTGAGCTCGCTGTACTCCGGGCCGGTGGTCGCGCGCGTGCGGATCCACTCCGGCTTCTTCTCGATCGGGGTGGCGGCGTTGCGCGCCTCCACCCGGAGCATCCGTCGTCCCTCGGGTGCGATCGTCACCCGGCCACACTAGCCCGCCGGTCCCGCCCCGGCGCTGCCCGGCGGGTGTGACGGGGACCTCTGTCCCGCGCGGTGCGGCGGGCCGCGCGGCACGCTGGGAGGAGCCGCTCGGACCCGGCGGGTCGACGACTCCGCGACGACCGGCACTCGAGGGGGTGGCACGATGCGCGTCCTGGTGACGGTCGCGTCGCGGCATGGTGCGACGCGCGAGATGGGGACCGAGGTCGCGGCGCAGCTGCGCGCGGCCGGGCACGACGTCGACGAGATCGACCCGGACGACGTCGAGCACGTCGAGCCGTACGACGCCGCCGTGCTGGGCTCCGCCGTGTACGTGGGACGCCTGGCGCTCGGGCTGCGCGACCTGGTCGACCGGCAGGCCGGTCAGCTGCGGCAGCGGCCCGTCTGGCTGTTCTGGTCCGGCCCGGTCGGTGACCCGCCGGTGCCCGCGACGACGCCGGACGACGTGACCGACATCGCGCGGACGGTCGGTGCGCGTGACGTCGCGGTGTTCGCCGGCCGGCTGGACCGGGACGGGCTCAACATCTCCGAGCGCGCGCTCGTGGCCCTGACCCGCGCCGAGACGGGGGACTTCCGCGACCTCGAGGCCGTGCGGACGTGGTCGCAGGAGATCGTGCGGGCCCTGCGCTCGGTCGAGCAGGGCGTCTAGCGCGCGCAGGGCGTCTAGCGCGCGCAGGCCGTCCAGCTCGACGGCATGACCAGGCCGCGGCCGTCAGTGCCGGGCGGTCGCCGCGTGACGGGCCGCGAGCAGCGGGCCGAGCGTGTCCTGCAGGTGCGCGACGACCAGGGGCGTCGCCTCGGCGATCGTGACGTCCCGGCCCGCCTCGGCGGACAGCGTCGTGACGTCGGCGTCGTCGATGCCGCAGGGCACGATGCGGGAGTACCAGTCGAGCGACGCGGTGCAGTTCAGGGCGAAGCCGTGCATGGTCGTGCCCCGCGCGACGCGGACGCCGATCGCCGCGACCTTGCGGGCGCGTCGTCCCGCCCGATGGGCCGGGTCGACAGGGTCCGCCGGCAGCCAGACCCCGCTGCGGCCCTCGACGCGCTCGGTGGTGACGCCCAGGTCCGCGCACGCGCGGATGAGCGCCTCCTCGAGGGCGCGGACGTACCGCACGACGTCGACGGGCTCGGCCAGGCGGACGATCGGGTACCCGACGAGCTGTCCGGGACCGTGCCACGTGATGCGGCCTCCGCGGTCGACGTCGACGACGGGCGTCCCGTCGACGGGACGGTCGGCACGGGCGGTCCGCCGTCCCGCGGTGTAGACGGGTTCGTGCTCCACGAGCAGCAGGGTGTCCTCGCGCTCGCCCGCGGCCACCGCGGCGTGGACCTCGCGCTGCAGCTCCCAGGTGGGCTCGTACGGCTGCAGCCGGGTGCCGAGCTCGAGCGGTTCGACGTGCATGGTCGTCAGGTTAGGCCCTCGTGGTCGGTGGACGGCCGGCGTCGTCCGGCGCGCGCGCCGGCTCCGGGAGCAGGTTCAAGGGCTCGATCACCTCGCGCAGCAGGTCCTCGAGCAGCGCGCGGCGCTCCGGCGGGAGGTGGCCGAGGACGGCGTCCTGAGCGGGGTGGGGGTCCGCGCACGCCAGGAGCGCGGCCGTGCCGGCTGGCGTGATCGCGATGACGTGCCGGCGGCGGTCCCGGTCGTGCGGGCGTCGGGTGACGTAGCCCGTGCGCTCGAGGCGGGCGACGACGCGGCTCATCGTCTGCTCGGTGACGCCGCACGCGTCCGCGAGCTGGCGCTGCGACATCGGGTGCGCGGTGACGTGGACGAGGACGGGCATGCTCGCGTGGTTGAGCTCCCACGACGCGAGGTGGGAGTCCCAGGCGCGCTCGATCCGACGGGCCACCGCGGACAGCAGCCGGCCCACGGGCCAGTGGTCCGGAGGCGGGGCCTGCTCCGTGCTCACGCGTCGTCCTCCTGGGTTGCCGTGCCGCCGACGCTCGTCCATGATACTCAGCATGCTGAGGAATCCCGTGGCCCGTGCGGTCGCCGTCGCCGTCGTGCTCGTCGTCTGGATGGGACTGGCGTCCGTGGGCGGCGCGGCCCAGGGCAAGCTGTCCCAGGTCCAGACCAACGACTCCGCGGCGTTCCTGCCGTCGTCGGCGCAGTCCACGCTGGCGGCCGAGGCCTCCCGCGAGTTCGTCGACACGCAGACCCTACCCGCGCTCGTCGTCCTGGCCCCTGCCGACGGGGGTGACGTCACCCCCGCGCAGATCGAGGCCGCCGCCGCGTTCGCCGCCGACATCCCGGACCTGCCGGTGGGGGACGGCACGTGGGCCGACCACCTCGTCGGCGACGTCGCTGCCGTCCCCTCGCAGGACGGCGCCGCGATCCTCCTCGCGGTGCCCTTCGACGCGGAGTCCGCCGAGATCCTCGTCGAGGAGGAGTCGCTCACCACCCTCCTCGTCACCGACCTGCGCGCAGCGCTCGCCGACGACCTCGACGCCACCGCGTCGTCGTCCGGCGACCTCGGGCTGGAGGCCTGGGTCACCGGCCCCGCCGGGTTCATCGCCGACCTCGGCACCGCGTTCGCCGGCATCGACGGACTGCTGCTGCTCGTCGCGCTCGGTGCCGTGCTGCTCATCCTCGTCGTCGTCTACCGCTCGCCGATCCTGCCGCTGGTCGTCATCTTCACGGCCGTCTTCGCGCTCGCGCTGGCCGGTCTCGTCGTCTACGAGCTCGCCGACGCCGGCGTCCTCGTCCTCAACGGCCAGGCCCAGGGCATCCTCTCGATCCTCGTCGTGGGCGCCGCGGTCGACTACTCGTTGCTGCTGGTCGCGCGCTACCGCGAGGAGCTGCGGCACGTCGACCACCCCGCCGACGCCATGCGCGTCGCCTGGCGCCAGTCGCTCGAGCCCATCGCGGCGAGCGCCGGCACCGTGGTGGCGGGTCTGCTCTGCCTCCTGCTGTCCGACCTCGCGTCGAACCGCAGCCTGGGTCCCGTGGCCGCCATCGGCATCGGTGCCGCGCTGCTCGCCGCCCTTACGCTGCTCCCGGCGATCCTCCTGGTGGCCGGTCGGCGCTCGCGGGCGCTCTTCTGGCCGCGCGCGCCGCGGCACGTCGTGACGCCCGTGACCGGGGCGGCCACGCACGGCGAGCACGCGGGCGCCGTCGCGCCCGCTGCGGCCGACGTCGCCGAGGGCACCGGCCTGTGGGCCCGCTGGGCACGGTTCGTCGCGCGTCGCGCGCGCCCCGTCTGGATCCTCAGTGCGGCGGCCCTGCTGCTCGCGGCGGTGTTCGTGCCGACGTTCCGCGCCGGCGGCACGAGCCAGACCGACGTGTTCCTCACGGCCGTCGACTCGGTCGCGGGGGAGGAGGTGCTCGCCGAGCACTTCCCTGCCGGGGCCGTCCAGCCGGCCGTCGTCGTCGTGCCCGAGGGGGACGCCGACGCGGTCGTCGCGGCAGCGGAGGGCGTCGAGGGTGTCGCGTCGGCCGCCCCGTACACCGGTGCACCCGCAGGTGCACCCGGCGGCGCCGGGGCCCCGCCGGTCGTCGTCGACGGCCGGGTCCGGGTCGACGTCGTCACCGACGCACCCTCCGACAGCCAGGAGGCGGTCGACACCGTCGCCGACCTGCGCGAGGCCGTCGCGGCCGTGGCACCGGACGCCCTCGTCGGCGGACCCGCCGCCGAGACGCTCGACACGCAGATCGCCAGCGAGCGCGACCTGCGCGTGATCGTGCCGGTCGTCCTGGTCGTGATCCTGCTCATCCTCACGCTGCTGCTGCGCTCGGTGGTGGCGGGTCTGCTGCTCATGGGCGCGAACGTGCTGTCGTTCGGCGCGACGATCGGCATCTCCGCGCTGGTCTTCGACCACGTGCTGGACTGGCCCGACGCCGACCCGGTCGTGCCGCTGTACGGGTTCGTGTTCCTCGTCGCCCTCGGCGTCGACTACTCGATCTTCCTCATGACCCGCGTGCGGGAGGAGTCGCTGGTCGTCGGGACACGCCAGGGCGTCACCCGGGGCCTGGCGGTCACGGGCGGGGTCATCACGTCCGCCGGCCTGGTGCTCGCGACGACGTTCGCGGCCCTGGCGGTCATCCCGCTGCTCTTCCTGGCGCAGCTCGCGTTCATCGTGGCGCTCGGCGTGCTGATCGACACCTTCGTGGTGCGCAGCCTGCTCGTGCCCGGGCTCGTGCACGACCTGGGCCCGCGGACGTGGTGGCCGAGCCCGTTGTCGCGGCGTCCGGAGCACGGCGCCCACGCCGCGCCCGCCGCGCAGGCGACCACCGGCTGACACCCTCCTAGAGTGGCGGCATGGAGCCGCTGCGCATCGGTCTGGTCGGGTACGGCGGAGCTGGTCGGGGGATCCACGCCCGTCTCGCGCGCGAGACGGGGCAGCGGGTCGTCGCGGTCGTCACACGCGCCCGCGGGGACCAGGTCGCGGCCGACTGGCCGGACGCGCGCGTCGTGCCCGACGTGGACGCGCTGCTCGCGGACCCCCACGACCTCGACCTCGTCGTCGTCGCGAGCCCCACGGGTGACCACGCCGCGCACGTGCGCGCAGCGCTCGAGGCCGACGTGCCCGTGCTGGTGGACAAGCCGCTCGCGACGACACGCGTCCAGGCCGCGGCGCTGGTGCGCCTGGCGTCCGAGCGCGGGGGCCGGCTCACGGTGTTCCAGAACCGCCGCTGGGACCCCGAGCAGCTCACGCTGCGCGGCCTGCTCGCCGCCGGGACGCTGGGCCGGGTGCACCGCTTCGAGCGGCGCTGGGAGAGGTTCCGGCCCGAGCCGCAGCAGCGGTGGAAGGAGCAGGACCCGGTCGCCGGCGGGCTGCTGCTCGACCTCGGTGCGCACCTCGTCGACTCCGCCGTCGACCTCTTCGGGCCCGTGCGGCGTGTGCACGCCGAGCTGCGCGCCCTGACGACGCCGGCGCTCGACGACGTGTTCCTCGCGCTCGAGCACGCGCCCGACGGCGACGGTCACCACGTGGTGTCGCACCTGTGGGCCGGTGGCCTCGTCGGGGCCCCGGGCCCGCGCACACGCGTCCTCGGTGAGCGTGGCGCCTACCTGGTGACGAGCTACGAGGGGGAGCCGTCGCCGTTCTCCGTCCTCGACGACGAGCCCGTCACGGGCGACGCCGGCGGCGCGGCCCACGAGGGCTGGCTGGTGCGTGGCGCCGAGCGCACCGCCGTGCCCCGCGCCCCGGGCGGGCACGCCGACCTCTACCGGGCCGTGCAGCGCTGGGTGCTCGCCGACGGAGCCGTGCCGGTCGACCCGGCGGACGCCGTGGCGACCGCGCGCGTGCTCGACGCCGCCCGCGTCGCCGCCGAGACCGGGGTCGCGCAGCTCCTCGACTGAGTGCCTGTGGACGGCGCGCCCGCGCGACCCGTCCTGCGGTGTTGGATGACGGCGTGCACACCGCCGCCCCGCCACCGGACGACGTGACCCGCCTCCTGCAGGCCCACGGCACGCGCGTCGCCTCGGCCGTCGGGACGGACGGGTCGTGGTGGGTGGCGCGGCCGGTCGACGGCGAGGCCGGGCCGTGGCTCGAGGTGCTCGTCGCCGACGTCCCGGTGGACGGCACCCTCGCCGCGCGCGCCGGTGCGCTCACCGGCCTCGACCACCCGCACCTCGCCCGCGTCCTGGCCGTCGAGCCGCTCGGGCCGGGGCGCGTCGCCCTGGTCTGCGAGCACGTGCCGGGCCCGACGCTCGCGGCCGTGCGTGCCGCCCGTCCGCCGCTCGCCGACGGCGAGGTCGTCACGGTCGCGGTGCCGGTCGCTCAGGCGCTCGAGGCCCTGCACGCGCAGGGCCTCGCGCACGGCGCCGTCGGCGCCGACCGGGTGGTGCTGCGTCCCGGTGGGGTGCCCGTGCTGGTCGACCTGCGGGGCGCGCTGCGCGGGGTCGGCACCGCTACGGGCGACGTGCACCGCCTCGTCGCGACGCTGCTGGGGCTCATGCCGCCGCTCGACGCGCACCTGGCCGCCGGGATCGAGGACGCCGTGCGCCTGCGCGACGCGCTCGAGGCGCTGCTGCGGGGACGCGCCGCACCGGACGAGCTCGTCGACGCCGTCTTCGCGGTCGCGGTGGCCGAGCCGGTGCAGGTGCCCGACGCCGACGAGCTCGCGGGCGCTCAGGTGGCGCTGGAGACGGGACGCAGCGGTGCACCGCGCACGGCTGCGGCGCCGACGCTCCCTGCCCGTCGCCCGCGCCGCGAGCCGTCCCGTCGTCGGTGGTGGCCCGTCGTGGGCGGCGTCGCCGCTGTGCTGGTCGTCGGTGCGGCCGCCCTGGTCGTCCGGGCGCTGCCCGACGCCCCCGACCCGTCCGCGACGGCGCCGACGACGGTCGCCGGGGGCACGACCGGGCCGAGCCCCGCCCCTGCACCCCCGCAGGGCGCTGCGGACGAGGCCGCCCGGCTGACCGACCGGCAGGACCCGGCGGGTGCCGCGGTGGCGCTGACACGGCTGCGGACCGCGGCCCTCGCGGACGCCGACGCGGTCGGGGTCGCGGCGGTCGAGGTCCCGGGGTCCCCGGCGCTCGCGGCGGACGACGCGCTCGTCGGCCGGCTCGCGGGTGCACGCAGCGAGGGGCTCACGACGGACGTGACCGCGGCTGCCGCGACCGGCACGACGCCCGACGGTGACGTGACGGTCGAGGTGACGTCGACGACGAGCGCGCACGTGCGGGTCGCGGCGACGGGGGAGCGGACCCAGGTTGCCGCGACGGAGCCGAGCACCGTCGCGCTGGTGCTGCGCTGGACCGACGCCGGGTGGCGCGTCTGGGACGTCAGGGAGCCCGGCGGCCCGACGCCCTGAGCCAGTGCGCCACGTCCGTGGCCGTCCCGTGCAGCGGGATAAACCCGGACTCTCGCAGCACCGCCGGGTCCGCGTTGATCGACCCGAGCGCCTCGGAGGAGAAGTCGCGCAGCGCGAGGCGCAGCGCGGGAGCCGGGACGGGGACGGTCACCCGGGCGCCCCATGCCAGCCGCAGCGCCTGCACGAGGTCGGCGTGCCGGTCCGCGCGCGCGACGAGGTTCGCCGGGCCGTGCACGGGTGCCGTCAGCAGGTGCTCGATCGCGCGTACCTCGTCGAGCAGGCTGATCCAGCTCCAGAACTGCCGTCCCGACCCGAGCCGGGTCGCGACGCCGGCGCGCAACGGCAGCAGCAGCGGGGCGGCCGCACCACCGTCCGGGCTCAGGACGATGCCGGTGCGCAGGAGCACGACGCGGACGCCCGCGTCCTGCGCGGGCACGGTGGCCGCCTCCCACCGGCGCACGACGCCGGCGAAGAACGTGTCACCGAGCGGCTCGTCCTCCGTCAGGAGCGTGTCCCCGCGGTCCCCGTAGGCGCCGATGCCCGAGGCCTGCAGCAGCACGCGCGGCGCGCGGCCAGGGTCCTGCGAGGCGAGGCCCGCGAGCGTCCGGGCGAGGAGACCGGCGGTCTGCACGCGGGAGGTGACGACCTCCCGCTTGCGTGCGGCGGTGAGCGGCCGGGACGCGACGTTGACGCCCGCCAGGTCGACGACGGCGTCGCACGAGGCGACGACAGCCGTGTCGATGTCGCCCGCCACCGGGTCCCACGCCGCTTCCTCGGGACCGCGCGGGTCCCGGCGGACGAGCCGGACGACGTCGTGGCCGCGCTCACGCAGGTGCGGCACGAGCGACGAACCGACGAGGCCGGACGACCCGGCGACGAGCACGCGCATGCGGGTCACCCTAGCCGCGCGCCGTCCTCGCGGCCCGGTGACCGGTGCGGGCGCGGAAGCCACGACGCGGGGCCGCCCACCCGAAGGTGGACGGCCCCGCGTGACGTGCGTGCGTCAGAGGCCGATCTCGGCCTCGAACGCGCCCTCCTCGAGGCGGTTCTTCACCGCGGTGAGGTAGCGCGACGCGTCCGCGCCGTCGACCAGGCGGTGGTCGTAGGACAGGCACAGGTAGCACATCGACCGGATGGCGATGACGTCCTCGCCGTCCGCACCCTTGATGACGACGGGGCGCTTGACGATCGAGCCGGTGCCGAGGATCGCGGACGTGCCGCCCGGGACGATGGGGGTGTCGATGATCGCGCCGCCCGACCCGGTGTTGGTGACCGTGAACGTGGCACCGGACAGCTCGTCCGGCGTCACCTTGTTGGCCCGGGTGCGGGTTGCGAGGTCGGCGATCTTGCGCGAGATGCCGGCGATGTTGAGGTCGCCCGCGTCGCGGATGACCGGCACGACCAGGCCGCGCTCGGTGTCGACCGCGATGCCGACGTTCTCCTGGGCGTGGTACGTGATCGTCGAGCCCTCGAGCACCCCGTTGACCTTGGGGTACGCCTTGAGCGCCTCGATCGCGGCCTGCACGAAGAACGGCAGGAACGTGAGGTTGACGCCCTCGCGCGCCTTGAAGTCGTCCTTCGCACGGGCGCGCAGCCGGGCGATCTTGGTGACGTCGACCTCGACGACCGTGGTGAGCTGCGCCTGCGAGTGCAGGGCCTCGACCATGCGCTCGGCGATGATCTGGCGCAGCCGGCTGGCCTTCTCGGTCGTGCCGCGCAGCGGCGAGACCGCGGCCGGTGTCGCCTTCGCGGACGCCGGTGCTGCGGCCGCCGGGGCGGGCGCTGCCTTGGCTGCCTTCGCGGCCTCGGCTGCCTTGCGGGCCTCCTCGGCCTTCGCGGCGGCCTCGAGCACGTCCTCCTTGCGGATCCGCCCGCCGACGCCGGTGCCGGTGAGGGTCGCGACGTCCACGCCCTTCTCGGACGCCAGCTTGCGGACCAGCGGCGTGAGGTAGGACCCGCCCGCGGTGGCCGGCGGTGCGGACGCGGGCTGCGCGGCGGCCTGCTGCGCGGTGGCCGCCTCCTGCGCGGCAGGTGCGGGCTGTGCGGCTGCGGGGGCCTGCTCGGTCTCCGGCGCGGGAGCCTCGTACCCGGAGGCGTCCTGCGACGCGGGCTGCTCGTCCGCCGGCTGCTCGCTCGGCTGCTCGCTCGGCTGCTCGGGTGCAGCCGGCTGCTCCGCGGCGGGCGCTGCGGCTCCGGACCCCACGATCGCGAGGACGGCGCCGACCTCGACGGTCTCGTCCTCCTGCACGCGGATCTCCTGCAGGGTCCCGGCGACCGGCGACGGGATCTCGGTGTCGACCTTGTCGGTCGAGATCTCGAGCAGGGGCTCGTCGACGGCGACCTCGTCGCCGACGGCCTTGAGCCACCGCGTGACCGTCCCCTCGGTGACCGACTCGCCGAGCGCCGGGAGGGTGACCTCCTGGCCGCCCCCGCCGCCCGACGACGTGGCTGGTGCCGGGGCGTCCTCGTGCTCCTCGGTGGACTGCTGGGGCGCCTGCTCGGCCGCGGGCTCCTCGGCGGGTGCCTGCTGCTCGGGCTCGGCGGCCTGCTCGGCCTGCTCCGGCTGCGCGTCCTGCGCCGGCGCCTGCTGCTCGGCGGAGCCGGCGTCGTCGGCACCCGCGCCGGAGCCGATGACGGCCAGCGTCGCGCCGACCTCGACGGTCTCGTCCTCCTGGACGAGGATCTGCTCGAGCACCCCCGCGACAGGTGACGGGATCTCGGTGTCGACCTTGTCGGTCGAGATCTCGAGCAGGGGCTCGTCGACCGCGACGGTGTCGCCGACGTTCTTCAGCCAGCGGGTGACGGTGCCTTCGGTGACGGACTCACCCAGCGCGGGAAGCTGCACGTTCTCGGACATGACCGCTCTGTCTCCTTCGATCCTGGGTCAGTTGTGGGCGTGCAGCGGCTTGCCGGCGAGCGCGAGGAACGCCTCACCGAGAGCCTCGTTCTGCGTGGGGTGCGCGTGGACCAGCTGCGCGACGTCCTCCGGGTAGGCCTCCCAGTTGACGATGAGCTGGCCCTCGCCGATGAGCTCGCCGACGCGCGCGCCGATCATGTGCACACCGACGACGGGGCCGTCCTTCTTGCGGACGAGCTTGATGAACCCCTGGGTCGCGAGGATCTGGCTCTTGCCGTTCCCGCCGAGGTTGTACTCGAGCACCTCGACCGCGTCGTCGCCGTACAGCTCCTTGGCGCGCTTCTCGGTGACGCCGACCGACCCCACCTCGGGGTCGGAGTAGGTCACGCGCGGGATCCCGGACTCCTCGATGAGCGGCGGGTTGAGGCCCGCGATCTGCTCGGCGACGAAGATGCCCTGCTGGAAGCCGCGGTGCGCGAGCTGCAGGCCGGGGACGATGTCGCCGACCGCGTAGATGTTGGCCACGCCGGTGTGCAGGCGCTCGTCGGTGATGACGAAGCCGCGGTCCAGCGTGATGCCCTGCTCCTCGTAGCCCAGGCCCGAGGTGCTCGGCCCGCGGCCGACGGCGACGAGCAGGAGGTCGGCGTCGAACGTCTTGCCGTCCTCGAGCGTGACGTGGACACCGTCGTCGTCCTGCGTGACACCGGAGAACCGGACGCCGAGGTGGAAGCCGATGCCGCGCTTGCGGAACGCCCGCTCGAAGGCCTTGGAGATGACCTCCTCCTCGTTGGGCACGAGGTGGGGGAGCGCCTCGATGATCGTGACGTCGGCACCGAAGGAGCGCCACACGCTGGCGAACTCCGAGCCGATGACGCCGCCGCCGAGAACGATCGCCGAGCGGGGCACGTAGTCGAGCGTGAGGGCCTGGTCCGAGGTCATGACCCGGCCGCCGATCTCCAGGCCGGGCAGCGAGCGGGCGTACGAGCCGGTCCCGAGCACGATGTGCTCGCCGGTCAGCGTGCGGTCCCCGACCTGGACGGTGTTCGTGCCGGTCAGCGTGCCGTAGCCCTCGACGACCTCGATCTTGCGGGACTTGACGAGCCCCTGGAGCCCCTTGTAGAGGCGGCCGATCACGGAGTCCTTGTACTGGTTCACGCCGGTCATGTCGATGCGCTCGAGGTGGGTGTGCACACCGAAGTGCGCACCCTCGCGGGCGTTGTCGGCCAGCTCGGCCGCGTGCAGGAGGGCCTTGGTGGGGATGCAGCCGCGGTGCAGGCAGGTGCCCCCCACCTTGTCGGCCTCGACCAGGGCGACGGTCTTGCCCAGCTCGGCGGCGCGGAGCGCGGCCGCGTAGCCGCCACTGCCTCCGCCCAGGACGACGATGTCGAAAGCGGTGCCGGTCTCGGCCACGTGCGCACTCCTTGCATGCTCGGTCGGCAAGCGGGGGGATTCGGGCTGCCGCCCCATCCTGTCATCCCCTCCCCACCGGGACGAACCGGCTAGCACATCGCGGGGTGTGAGTCCCGTGACAGTCGTCCCATGACCTGACGGCCGTCCGGGTGGTGGATGGGCGCGCACGGGCGGCGCCCAGGTGACATCCAGCAGGCGTCGGTAGGGTGCCCCCCATGGGTCTGTTCTCACGTCGGCGCCCGGGCCGGTCCGGCTCTCCCACCGATGCGCCCACGGGCCGCGACGCACGGGCCGAGACGCTCGCGTACCTCCGCGACTTCGTCATGACGCGCGTCGGCGTCGAGGCGTACGTCGAGCCGCGCACCAACGTCACGCCGACGACGCTCATGCTCGTCGCGACCGACGGTGAGTGGACGCGCCGCAAGGTCCCGGACGAGCGTGCCGCCGCGTCGATCGCGCGCGACCTGCAGATCCCCGTGTACGACGTGCAGCGCACCGGGTACCCGCAGCGCGTGCGCGACTGGAACTCGCGGCAGCGGATCGAGCGCCGCCGTCGCGCGGCCGAGCGCACCTGACCGACGCCTCTGCCGGGCCGACCCGCACGACGGTCCGGGCCCGTGCCCGTCAGGACGCGCGCGACTCCAGCAGGCCGAGCAGCGTGCGCACACCCACGCCGGTGCCGCCCACGGGCGTGTAGCCGAAGGCCGTGCGCTCGTTGAACGACGGGCCCGCGATGTCGAGGTGCGCCCACGGCGTCGACCCCACGAACTCCTGCAGGAAGATCCCCGCCGTCAGCATGCCGCCGAAGCGGTCGCCGATGTTGGCGAGGTCGGCGACCTTCGACTTCAGGCCCGCGCGCAGGTCCGTGGGCAGGGGCATCGGCCAGAACTGCTCGCCGGCGCGGTGCGCGGCGTCCACCACCTCGCCCCGGGCGTCGTCCGTGCCCATGACGGCCGACACGCGGTGACCCAGCGCGACGACCTGCGCCCCGGTGAGCGTCGCGATGTCGACGACCAGGTCGGGCTTCTCCTCGACGGCGGCGACGAGGCCGTCGGCCATGACCAGGCGGCCCTCCGCGTCGGTGTTGAGCACCTCGACGGTCGTGCCACCGCGGATCGTGACGACGTCGGAGGGGCGCTGGGCCGTGCCCGACGGCATGTTCTCGGCCAGGCACAGCCAGCCGGTGACGGCCACGGGCAGGCCGAGGCGGGCGGCCGCGACGACGGTGTGCAGGACGGCGGCGGCGCCGGCCATGTCGGACTTCATCGCCTCCATGCCCGCGGCGGGCTTGATCGAGATGCCGCCGGAGTCGAACGTGATGCCCTTGCCGACCAGTGCCACGTGCCCCGACGCCTTGGCCGGCGCGTAGGCGACCTTGACGAGTCGCGGGGGGCGCGCCGAGCCCTGCCCGACGCCGACGAGGCCGCCGTAGCCGCCCGCGGCCAGTGCCTTCTCGTCGAGGACCGTGACCTTGAGCCCCTTGGCGCCGGACGCCTTGACGGCGGCCTTCGCGGCGTCGGCGAACGCGGCGGGGTACAGGTCGTTCGGTGCCGTGTTGACCAGGTCGCGCGTGCCGTGGACCGCGGCGGCGAGGACCTCGGCGCGGGCGAGGGCCGCGGTGGCGGCCGGGTCGTCCGCGGCGTCGGTCACGACCTCGAGGCGGCTCACCGGTGCGTCCTGCGCGTGGTACCGCACGAAGGCGTAGGCGCCGAGGAGCGAGCCCTCGGCGATCGCGGCCACGGCGTCGGCGTCCGGTGCGGGGAGCGCGACCGCGACGGCGTCCAGGCCCGTCAGCTCGCGCAGGGCGGCGCCGCTCGCCCGGCGCAGCAGCTCCGCACCGGCCGGGGTGCTCGCGTCCACGGGCCCGTCTCCGAGCCCGGTCACCACGAGGGTCGCGGCGCGCAGCCCCGTGCCCGGCAGGCGGCGGACCTCGTCGACCGCGCCCGTGATGCCGAGGCGTGCGCCGTCCTGCGTGATCTGCCGCGCGAGCTCGGCGGGCAACCAGTCGGCACCGACCGGTACCACGGACGTGCCCTGGGTGAGGACGCCCACGACGACCGCGTCGACGTCGAGCTGGGTGGGGTCGGTGGAGGTCAGCGAGATCACGCACCGATCGTAGCCGCGGCACGGCCGGGGGCCGGCGGGTCGTGCGCCGGCGGCCCTGCCAGGTAGGTTCTGGCTCCGTGCTCGTCCCCCTCGCGCTGCTCGTCGCGGCGCTCTGCCTGGCGCTGGCCGGCTGGGCCACGTGGTTCGTGGTCGCCGACCGCGCGGTCGTCCTGCGCCAGCTGTGGGGCGGCGCGGTCGTGATGGGCGTGCTGCTCCTGCAGGCCGTCGTGCTGGCCGTCGTGCAGGCGACGGGCGACCAGGACGTCGACGGCCTGCTGCTGTGGGGGTACGTGGTGACCCAGCTGGTCGTCCTGCCCGTTGCCGCGGCGTGGGCGTTCGCGGAGCGCACGCGGTGGAGCTCGGTCGTGCTGCTCGTCGCCGCGCTCACGGTCGCGTTCCTCGAGCTGCGCCTGCTGCAGATCTGGGGGTCGTGACGCATGGCTGCGGAGCGCGGGGCGCACCGACCGACGGGCGCCGGTCCCGGCCGGCTGCTCGTCGCGGTGTACGGCGTGCTCGCGCTCGCCGCGACGGCGCGCGGCCTCTACCAGGTCGCCACCAAGCTCGCCGAGGCCCCCGTCGCCTACCTGCTGTCGCTGCTGGCCGGCCTGGTGTACCTCGTCGCGACGTACGCGCTGGCCCGGGACCGGCGCCGCCTCGCGTGGGCCGCCGTGGCGTTCGAGCTCGTCGGGGTGCTGACCGTCGGGACGCTGTCCGTGGTCGACGTGGGGGACCTCCCCGACGAGACCGTCTGGTCGCAGCTGGGCGCCGGGTACGGCTACGTGCCGCTCGTCCTGCCGTTCGTCGGGCTGTGGTGGCTGTGGCGCACCGGACGCCCCACGCCGGGCATGGACGTCCCGGCGTCCGACGCTCCGCCCGCCGTAGGGTGACCCGCGTGTACCGGCTGCTGTTCGACCTGGTGTTCCGTCGCATGGACCCCGAGCGCGCGCACGAGCTGGCCTTCGCGCTGATCGGTGCCGTGGGCCGCGTCCCCGTCCTGCGGACGGTCGTGTCCCGCGTGCTGGGCGTGCCGCGGGACGACGCCGGGCACGTCCGCGTCTGGGGACGCACCGTGCCGGGGCGGTTCGGGCTCGCCGCGGGCTTCGACAAGAACGCCCGCGCCGTCGAGGGCCTGGCGATGCTCGGGTTCGCGTTCGTCGAGATCGGCACCGTCACCGCGCACCCGCAGCCGGGCAACGAGCAGCCCCGGCTGTGGCGCGTCGTCGAGAGCCGTGCGCTGCGCAACCGCATGGGCTTCAACAACGAGGGGTCGGCGGCGGTCGCGGCGCGTCTGCGCCGGCTGCGGGCGACGCCGCACGGCAGGTCGCTCGTCGTCGGCGCCAACATCGGCAAGACCAAGGTGACGCCCGCCGAGGACGCGGCTGCCGACTACGCGACCAGCGCCGGCCGCCTCGCCCCCTACGCGGACTACCTCGTCGTGAACGTGTCGTCGCCCAACACGCCCGGCCTGCGTGACCTGCAGGCGGTCGACGCGCTGCGACCCGTGCTCACCGCGACGCGCGTCGCCGCCGACGAGGCCACGGCGCGGGCCGGACGGCCCGCGGTGCCGGTCCTGGTGAAGATCGCGCCCGACCTGTCCGACGACGACGTCGACGCGGTCGCGGACCTCGTCGCCGAGCTGGGCCTGGACGGCGTCGTCGCGGTCAACACGACGATCGCGCACGACCTGGGCCCCGGCGGCCTGTCGGGGCCGCCGGTGCTCGCCCGCGGCCTCGACGTCGTCGCGCGCCTGCGGACGCGGCTCGGCGAGGACGCCGTGATCATCGGGGTCGGCGGCGTGAGCGGTCCCGCCGACGCGCGGGAGTACCTCGCGGTCGGCGCGACGCTGGTCCAGGTGTACACCGCCTTCGTCTACGAGGGCCCCGCGCTCGCGGCGCGCGTCGCGCGGGCGCTCGCCGGGGACTCCGCCCGCACGGCGGGGGTGCGGTGATGGTCGTGCGTCCCCGCTGGCAGTGGCGGCTGGTCGACGCCGACGACGCGACGGTCGACCGGCCCGGCAGCCCGGTGTTCCTCGCGCGGTTCGAGGCCGAGCAGTGGCTCGGGGAGCACTGGCGGGCGCTCGCCGGGCAGGGCGTGCGCCGTGCCGTGCTGCAGAACGACGGTGCGGACCTGCCGTACGGCGTCGACCTGCCGGCGGGCTGAGGCGAGCTCAGACCAGGGCCTGCTGCCCGCTCGCGACCCGCGTCGTCGCGGCACCGCCGCCGAGCGCCGCCCACGCGGCCGCCAGCCCGTCGACGGCCCGGTGCAGCGCGTCGACCGGCTGCGAGAACGGCACGCGCAGGTGGTCGTCGAACGTGCCACCGACGCCGAACACGGGCCCGGGGGCGATGCGCACGCCGTGGCCGTGCGCGAGCGCCGCGAGCGCGGTCGCCACGGGGGCCCCCAGGTTCACCCACGTCGACAGACCGCCCGCGGGCACCGGGACGTGCCAGTCCGGCAGGTCGCGCGCGATCCTGTCGAGCAGCGCGTCGCGCTGCGCCCGCAGCATCGCCCGACGCTCCACCAGGACCTCGTCGGCCCGGGCGAGCAGCTCGACGGTGACGAGCTGGTCGAGCACCGAGCTGCCGATGTCGACGTGCGCCCGGCGCTGCGCGAGCGCGCCGACGAGGTCGGGGTGGGCACGCACCCACCCGATGCGCAGCCCGCCCCAGAACGACTTGGACGCCGACCCCACGCACACGACGTACCGGTCGGACGTCCCGCCACCGGCGAACGGGGTGAGCGCCGGACCGTCCAGGGTGAGGTCGGTGAGGGTCTCGTCCCCGACGACGACGGTGCGCGTGCGGCGGGCCAGCTCGCGGACGCGCTCGCGGCCCGCGGCGCTCAGCGACGTGCCCGTCGGGTTGTGGTGGTCGGGGACGAGGTACACGAGCCGGGGGGAGACCTGGTGGACGGTCGAGGCGAGCAGGTCGAGGTCGGTGCCGCGCGCGGTCACGGGGACCGGGACGGCACGCGCGCCCGCGGCGCGCACGGCCTCGATCGCGTGCGGGTACGTCGGGTGCTCGACGACGGCCCGGTCTCCCGGCCCGGCGAACGCCGACGTGAGCAGGTGGATCGCCTGCTGCCCGCCGGTGGTGACGAGGATCTGGTCCGGCGTCGTCGGGACGCCGCGGCGCGTGTAGCGCTCCGCGAGGGCGGCGCGCAGCTCGGGGAGGCCGAGCGGTACGTAACCGGCACTGGTCGTGTGGCTGGGCAGGGCGTCGAGCGCGGCGGCGCAGGCGTCGGCCAGCTGGCGCGGTGCGGCCGGTGCCGCGGCCGAGAGGTCGACGAGCCCGCCCTCCATGGTGCCCAGCCGCACGGGTGCGCGGTCGCCCGCGTGGGGCGGCAGGGTCGTGACGGTGCCCGAGCCGCGCCGGCTGACGAGGAAGCCCTCGTCCCGCAGCAGGTCGTACGCGGCCGTGACCGTGGTCCGGGAGACGCCGAGGGCGTCGGCGACCTCGCGCTCGCCGGGCAGGCGTGTGGCCAGCGGAAGGGTGCCGGACCGGGTCAGGCCGCGCAGCGCGTCGGCGAGCGAGTGGTAAGCAGGACCGGTGCGTTGCCACGACCCGAGCAACGAGCGCAGGGCGGAACCGTTGACGCGACGGTCGACATTCACGGACATGAGGCCACTATTGATGAAGTGGATATGGATGGCAAGGCCACTTGTGGCCAAGAGTAGGGCCATGTCGATGTTCACCTCCGTCGTGCTGCTCGCCTCGCTGCTCCTCGGCCTCGTCGCGCTCGGCCTGGCCCTCGTGCGGACCGTGCGCGACGACGGCCTCGGTCACCGACCGCCGCCGGCGACCCGTCCGGGCGCGACGCAGGACCGCACGTGGTGAGCCAGGCGCCCCCCGACGACGACACGCGCGCGCCGGGCCGGCCACCCGGGCGGCACGCCGCCCGCCGCGGCGGACAGCTCGTCGTCGGGCTCGTCCTGTACGCCGCCTCCATCGCGCTGCTCGTCCGCGCCGGGCTCGGCGCGATGCCGTGGGACGTGCTGACGCAGGGCGTGACCCGGGTGACCGGGTGGTCGTTCGGCACCGTCACGGTCGTCCTGTCGGTCGTCGTGCTCGCGTGCTGGGTGCCGCTGCGTCAGCGCCCCGGTATCGGGACCCTCGCCAACGTCCTGGTCATCGGTGCGCTCATCGACCCGTTCCTCGCGCTCGCGGACCTCCTGCCCGAGCCCCTCCCGCTCGCCGCGCGCGGCCTCCTGGTCGTCCTGGGCGTCGCCGTCAACGGGCTCGCGACCGCGCTGTACGTCGGCGCGCGGCTCGGTCCCGGCCCGCGGGACGGCCTCATGACCGGCCTCGTCGCCCGCACGGGCCGTCCCGTCCGCCTCGTGCGCGGCACGATCGAGGTGGTCGTCGTGGCCGCCGGCTGGGCGCTCGGGGGCACCGTCGGGGTCGGCACTCTCGCCTACGCGCTCGCGATCGGGCCTCTCGTCCACGTGCTGCTGCCGCGTCTGACGGTGCCCGACGACCGATAGCCTGCGACCACAGGGGTCGAGCCACGACGAGGAGCGCGATGTACACGGTCGGTGCGGAGGTCGACGGCTTCGAGCTGACCGCGACGGGGGAGTGGGTGCGGCGCTCGCCCACCGCCGGCTCGCCCTACCGCCTCGGCGACGTGGTCGACGGGCACATGCTCGACGCCGACCTGACGTGGGTGCCGCTGCGCCTCGCACCTGCCGCGCCGTACGTCGCCGGTGACGTCGTCGACGCGCACGTGCTGACGCCCGACGGCGCGTGGGTGCCGCTCGCCTCGCGCGTCCGGGACCGCGCCGCCGCGGGGTCCGCGCGCCGCCCGACGACCCCGACCGTGACCGCCCCGAGCCGCTCCGAGCCGAGCGCCGCGCAGCGGTCCGCCACGCGTGCCGCCGAGCAGGTGCAGTCGCGTGCGCGCGACGCCGCCGACCGCAGGGCCGCGTCGCAGCACGCGTCGGCGGAGCAGCGGACCATCGAGCACCGCGCCGCCACCGAGCGGGCGACCGTCGAGCGCGCCGACGCCCGCGCGGCCGCCGCCGACCGTGCGGGGGCCCGGACGACGACCACCGCCGCAGCCGGCCGCGGCGCCGCCCAGCCGACGGCGCCGCGGCGCACCTACACGGTGGGGGACGTCGTCAACGGGCACGTCCTGACGCCCGACAACCGGTGGGTGCCGGTGGCCGGGACCGCCGCGACGCAGCAGGCCGTGGCGGCACGGCTGCGCCCCGCGCAGCGCGCGTCGGGGACGCAGCAGACGCCCCGTCGCAGCGGCGGGATCGGCTCCGTGGTGCCGCTGCTGTTCTTCGGGTTCGTCGTGCTGCAGGTCGTCCGCGCCTGCGGGGGCTGACCCGAGGGCTCAGGACGGGTGCTGACCGTGCTTGACCTGCGGCTTCGGCAGCCGCGAGGGACGGACCTGGAACGCGCGCAGCACGGCGTACATCGCCATGCCCCGCGGGAGCGTCGACTCACCGAACTTCGTGGCGAGGCGCTTCTTCAGCCCGCGCCACAGCAGCCACGCGTCGATCATCGAGGCGATGATGTAGACGTACAGCACGATGAGGGACGCGAAGGCCACGACCGGCGCCGAGCGTGCGGTGACGAACTGCAGCACGAGGAACAGCGCGGCGAGCGGCAGGAACAGCTCACCGAGGTTCCACCGGGCGTCGACCGTGTCGCGCACGTAGCGCCGCACCGGTCCACGGTCGCGGGCCGGCATGTGGCGCTCGTCGCCGTTGCGCATGGCCTGGTACTCGAGGTCGCGCTGCACGCGCGCCTTCGCTCGGGACTCCTTCGCGGCCGCGCGGCGGTCGGTCGGGACGAGGGGGCGACGGTTGAGCGCCTCGGCCTCCTTGCGCCGGGGCGTGGGCCGGCCCTTGCCCGCGGGCTGGGGAGGCTCGTCGACGACGGGTGCGTCGACCGTCGGCGGAGGGTCCTGCTTGCGTCCGAACACCCCGCCAGGGTAGTCGAGTAGCGTCGTGCGCCGTGACCACCTCCGACCCCGTCCCCGCCCCGACCGACGAGCGCGTCGCCCTGCTGCGGGCGCGCGTCGCCGAGCAGATCGCGGGCGTCGTCGCCGACCTCGAGGCGCTCGTGCGCATCCCGAGCGTGTCGAACGCCGAGTTCGACCAGTCGCACGTCGAGGCGTCGGCCGCCGCGGTCGCGCGGCTGCTCACCGCGGCGGGCCTCCCGGAGGTCCAGGTCCTGCGGGTGACGGGCCCGGACGGCGTCCCCGGTGCCCCGGCCGTCGTGGCCCGCAGGCCGGCACCGGCCGGCGCGCCGACCGTCCTGCTCTACGCCCACCACGACGTGCAGCCGCCGGGCGACGACGCCCACTGGTCCTCGCCGCCGTTCGCGCCCACGCGGCGCGGCGAGCGCCTGTACGGGCGCGGCGCGGCGGACGACAAGGCGGGTGTGGTCGCGCACGTGGGGGCGCTGCGCGCGCTCGGGGACGAGCTGGGTGTCGGGGTCACGGTGTTCGTCGAGGGCGAGGAGGAGATCGGGTCCCCGACGTTCGTCGCGCTGCTGCGCGCGCACCGCGACCTGCTCGCGGCCGACGTCATCGTCGTGGCCGACTCGGCCAACTGGAAGGTCGGCGTGCCCGGGCTGACGACGTCCCTGCGCGGGATGCTCGACCTGGTCGTCGAGGTCGCGGTGCTCGACCACGCCGTCCACTCCGGCATGTTCGGGGGGCCGGTGCTCGACGCGCCCACGCTGCTCGCGCGCCTGCTGGCGACGCTGCACGACGCGCAGGGCGACGTCGCCGTCGCCGGCCTCGTACGCGCCCCCGACCCCGCCGTCGACTACGACGAGGCCGACCTGCGGGCGGACGCGGGCGTGCTGCCCGGGGTGCGGCTGGCCGGTACCGGCCCGCTGACGGCGCGGCTGTGGACCCGTCCCGCGATCGGGGTGATCGGCCTGGACGCCCCGCGCGTCGCGAGCGCGTCGAACACGATCACGCCGCGTGCCTCCGCGAAGCTCTCGGTGCGGCTCGCGCCGGGCCAGGACCCGGCGGCCGCGATGGGCGCGATGCGGGAGCACCTGCTGGCGCACGCGCCGTTCGGTGCACGCGTCACCGTGCACGAGGGCGAGCAGGGCAGGCCCTTCCAGGCGCCCGCCGACGCCCCGGGCATGCGTGCTGCGCGCTGGGCGATGGGCACGTCGTGGGGCGTGCCCCCGGTCGACATCGGCGTCGGCGGCTCGATCCCGTTCATCGGCGACCTGCTCGACGTGTATCCGGACGCGACCATCCTCGTCACCGGCGTGGAGGACCCGGACTCCCGCGCCCACGGGGCGGACGAGTCGGTCCACCTCGGCGAGCTCGAGCGGGTCGTGCTGGCCGAGGCGCTGCTGCTCGAGGTGCTCGCGCCGCGCGACTGAGCGGTCGGAACCCCGAGCGGGGTGGGTCGTCAGCGGTGCGCGACGTCGACGGCGCGGGCCCACGCCGCCACGTCGTCGGGCAGCGCGGGGCTCTCGTGCAGGTCGGTGTCCATCACGGCCACGACGTCGGCGGGCGCGATGCGGTCGCCAGCGCGCGACAGGAAGCGCCCCGCGACCCACCCGCGGGCGACGCGCTGCCCGCCGCGGTCGATCAGTTGCTCCATGTACACGACGCGCCCGTCCCAGCCGATCACGCGTGTCGCGACCGTGAACCGCTGCCCCAGCGTCAGGGACCGGCGGTACGTCACGGTCGACGCGGCGACGACGGGGTACCACCCGAGGTCCGCGAACCGGCCGAAGGCCCCGAGGTCCGCCAGGTAGTTCGACCGGCCGAGGTCCATGTACTGCAGGTAGACGCCGTTGTTCACGTGCCGGTAGAGGTCGAGGTCGCCCACGCGCACCCGCAGGTGCGTGACCGACACGTCGAGCAGGTCACGGCCCGGGACGGCCGGACGCGGGCGCAGGTTGGCGAGGGTCAGCTGGATCATCCGGGACACGGCGCGAGGCTACCGACCTCTCAGTGGCGCGACGTCCCCGCGTGCTCGATGTCACGCGCCACCCGGCGCGCGGCGTCGGCGGACTCCAGCCGGGCGACCAGGTGCAGGGCCATGTCGATGCCCGCGCACACCCCCGCTGACGTGATGACGTCGCCGTCGTCGACGAAGCGCGCCTCGGCGTCGACGAGCACGCTGGGGTCGGCCGTGACCAGCGCGTCGAGCTGGCTGTGGTGCGTGGTGGCGGGACGTCCGGCGAGCAGGCCGGCCGCCGCGTAGACCAGCGCACCCGTGCACACGCTCGTCATCAGCGGGGTCCGCGCGCGCATCGCGCGGACCCACGCCAGGTGCGCCTCGTGGACCACGAGGCTGCGCGTGCCGCGCCCGCCGGGGTGCACGAGCACGGTCAGGGGTCCGACGTCCGCGGCGCTGGTGTCCGGCACGATGCTCAGGCCCTTCGCGCACCGAACGCCGCCGCCGTCGGCGGAGAACGTCAGGACGTCGGGGTGCAGCGGGCTGTCCCGCGCCCAGGACGCCAGCACCTCCCACGGCCCGACGGCGTCGAGCTCCTCGACGCCGTCGAACACCAGGATCCCGACGCGCAGCGTGGAGTGGGTGGACATCGACTACCTCCCCCTCGGGCCGGCCCGGCGGCGCTGCGTCAGTGCCCGGGCAGTGCCAGCATCTGGTCGAGCGCGACCCGCGCCCAGTGCGCGTCGTCGGGGTCCACCACGATCCGGTTCGGCACGCGGCCCGCGACGAGCTCCTCCAGCGTCCACACCAGGTGCGGCAGGTCGATCCGGTTCATCGTGGAGCAGAAGCAGACCGTGGAGTCGAGGTAGTGGACCGACAGCTCGGGGTGCTGCTGCGCGAGGCGGCGCACGAGGTTCAGCTCGGTGCCGATCGCCCAGGACGTGCCCGGCGCGGCCGCGGCGAGCGTCGTGATGATGTACTCCGTCGACCCGACCAGGTCGGCGGCGGCCACCACCTCGTTCTTGCACTCGGGGTGGACCAGCACGGTCACGTCGGGCACGGCGGCCCGCACGTCCGCGACGTTGCGCTCCGAGAACCGGCCGTGGACCGAGCAGTGCCCGCGCCACAGGATCATCCGCGCGTCGCGGAGCTGCTCGCCCGTCAGCCCGCCGCCGGGCTTGCGGGGGTCGAAGACGACGCAGTCGTCGAGCGAGAGCCCGAGCTGCGTGACCGCGGTGTTGCGCCCCAGGTGCTGGTCCGGCATGAACAGGACCTTGCCCCGGCCCGCGACGCCGCCGACGCGGTCGAACGCCCACCGCAGCGCGACGTGTGCGTTGGACGACGTGCACACCGTGCCGCCGTGGCGGCCCGTGAACGCCTTGATCGCCGCCGTCGAGTTCATGTACGTGACGGGCACCGTGTCGTCGGCGACGCCGGCGTCGACCAGCACGTCCCACGCCTCCTCGACCTGGTCGATGGCGGCCATGTCGGCCATCGAGCAGCCCGCCGCCAGGTCCGGCAGCACGACCTGCTGGGCGTCGGACGTGAGGATGTCCGCGGACTCGGCCATGAAGTGGACGCCGCAGAACACGACGAACTCCGCCGCGGGACGCCCCGCCGCCTCGCGTGCCAGCTTGAAGGAGTCGCCGGTGACGTCGGCGAACGCGATGACCTCGTCACGCTGGTAGTGGTGCCCCAGCACGAACGCCCGGTCACCCAGCGCGGCGCGGGCCACCCGGGCGCGCTCGACGAGCGACGGGTCGCCCGGTGCGGGCAGGGCGCCGACGCACTCGACGCCGCGTTCGGACGCCAGGTCCGCGCCGCGTCCGAGCAGCAGGAGCGCGGAGGGTGCGGGCTCGGAGAACGTGCCGGTGGTGGTGGTGCTCACGGCCGCATGATCCCACAGCGCGTCCCGGCGCGGGGTGCCGGGGGACCGGCAGGTCGGGTGCGGCCGGGGCGGTGCGGGTCGTGCCACCATCAGCGGGTGCGCGTCCTGATGGCCCCCGACAGCTTCGGCACCAGCCTGACCCCGGGACAGGCGGCCGACGCCCTGCGTGCCGGCTGGTCCGACGGCGCCCCGCACGACGACGTGGCGACGTGCCCGCTCGCCGACGGCGGCCCGGGGTTCGTCGCGACCCTGCACGCGACCCTCGGCGGCGACGTCGAGGCCATCACAGTGACGTCACCGCTGGGTGCGCCGGCGCCCGCAGCGCTCCTGCGGGTCGGCGCGACCGTGCACGTCGAGACGGCGCACGCCCTGGGCCTGGACCTCGTGCCGCCCGACCGGCGCGACCCGACGCGCACGACGAGCCGCGGTGCGGGCGAGCTCCTCGCCGCCGCGCTGCCGGGGGCCCGGCGGGTCGTCGTGGGCCTCGGGGGGTCCGCGACCAACGACGCGGGAGCCGGCCTGCTGCTCGCGCTCGCGCAGGCGCTGCTGCCCGCCGGGAGCGTCCCGGCGGACGTCGCCGGCCGGTTGGGCGCCGGCGGCGGGGGGCTCGGGGACGTCGGTGCGGACGACCTGCGCTGGCTGCCGGACCTGCGTGCGGCGCTGCGGGGCGTCGACCTGCTCGCGGCCGCGGACGTCGACGTGCCGCTGCTGGGCCTGAGCGGTGCGTCGGCCGGGTTCTCGCCGCAGAAGGGGGCGACGCCGCAGCAAGCGCAGGACCTCGAGCGTGCGCTCGGTGCGTTCGCGCACGCGGCGACCACGGCGCTGGGCCCGGTGCGCACGGGCCCGGGCGCCGATCTGCTCGCCGCCCCCGACGCCCGCGCGGGGCGGCTGTCGGCACTCCCCGGTGCGGGCGCCGCCGGCGGGCTCGGGTTCGCGCTCGCGCTGCTCGGCGCCCGCCTGCTGCCCGGGGCGTCGCTCGTCGCCGACGTCGTCGACCTGCCCGCGCGGATCGCCGCGGCCGACCTGGTGGTGACGGGGGAGGGCCGCACCGACTGGCAGTCGCTGCACGGCAAGGTCGTCGCCGAGGTCGCGGCGCGCGCGCTCCCGTACGCCGTGCCCACCGTGGTCGTGTCGGGCGAGGTGCTGGTGGGGCGGCGCGAGCTGTCCGCGGCGGGCATCGCCGCCGCGTACGCGGTCGCCGCGGACCCCGACGCGGTGCGGGCCGCGCTCGCCGACCCGGCGGGGACGCTGCGTGCCCGCACGGCACGGGTCGCGCGCACCTGGTCGCCCGCGCACGCGACCTGAGCCACCGCAGCGGCGTGGTACGCCGGGGCCAGGGACCACGGTCCGCGGGACGACCGCCGGCGGAGCGTAGGCTGGTCGGGAACAACGGTCCGGACGAGGGTGTTGCCTCCGACGAGGACCGTTCTGGCGAAACCCGGGAGTGACATGAGCGAGACCACGCAGACCGCGACGCACGGCGTCCAGCTCACCGACGTGGCTGCCGGCAAGGTGCGCAGCCTGCTCGAGCAGGAGGGGCGCGACGACCTGCGCCTGCGCGTCGCCGTGCAGCCCGGCGGCTGCTCCGGCCTGATCTACCAGCTGTACTTCGACGAGCGCGTGCTCGACGGTGACGCGACGCGCGACTACGACGGTGTCGAGGTCGTCGTGGACCGCATGAGCGTCCCGTACCTCGACGGCGCCACGATCGACTTCGCGGACACGATCGAGAAGCAGGGCTTCACGATCGACAACCCCAACGCGGGCAGCGCCTGCGCGTGCGGCGGCTCCTTCAGCTGACCCACGGTCGGCCGTCCGCACGGGCCCGCACCCCCTCGGGGGTGCGGGCCCGTGCGTCTCCCGGGGTGGTCCCGGCGCCGGTGCGTCAGGCGCCGGTGGGTCAGGCGCCCAGCGCGGAACGCACCTGCGCGACCGCGGCCGGCAGCACGTCGCAGAACCGGCGCACCGCTGCCGGATCGGTGTCGGGCGCCAGCGACAGCCGCACGTTGCCCTGCGTGAGGACGCCCATCGCGGCGAGCACGTGGCTCGGCTCGAGCGCGCTCGACGTGCACGCGGAGCCCGACCCCACACCGAAGCCCGCGCGGTCCAGCGCGTCGACGATCGCCTCGCCGTCGACGTACAGGCACGAGAACGTCACGACGTGGGGGAGGCGGTCCACGGGGTCGCCGACGACCTGCACGTCGGGCACCTCGGCCGCGACCCGGCGCCGGACCTCGTCGACCAGCGCCCGTCGGTGGGCGCCGACCCGCTCCCGTTCGGCCACCGCCTCCTGCAGCGCGACCGCCGCGGCCAGCGCGAGCGGCACGTGCACGCCGCCGGGCGACCAGCGGTCCTCGTCGTCCGGCCAGTCGGGGCTGCGGCGCACGCCCGTGCGCGTGACGAGGACGCCGAGGGGCGGCCCTCCCCAGTCGCCCGCGTCGGCGACGAGCACGTCGCCGGCGCGGCCGACGTCGACGTGACCCACGCTCGCGCCCACGTCGACGACGAGCGGCACCCCGGCCGTGGCCAGCCCCGCGTGCACCGCGTCCACGGGCTGCCGTGTGCCGACCTCGCCGTTCGCGTGCTGCAGGACCGCCAGGGCGGTGCCCGGGCCCGCCGCCGCCACGAACGCGTCGGGGTCGACCCGGCCGTACGCGTCGACCGGGACGGTGCGCACCTCGCCGCCGCCGCGGGACGTCAGGTACGCCGCCGCGTGGTGCATCGCGGCACGCTCCACCGCCCCGACGACCACGTCCGCGCCCCGGCGCCGTCGTCCGCGCGCGACCGAGCGCACCGCGTTGTGCAGCGCGAGCGTGTGGCTGGGGACGAGGTCGACCTCGGCCGGCCGGGCGCCCAGCGACGCCGCGAGCGCCTCGCGCGCGCCGTCGAGCAGCAGGCGGGCGCGCCGCCCCTCGACGAACAGGCGCCGGGGGTCGGCCCAGCCCTGGTCGAGCGCCTCCAGCAGCGCGGCGCGGGCGGCGGGCCGCAACGGTGCGTGGCCCGCGACGTCCAGGACGGTGCGCGGGAAGGAGCCGAGGGCGTTCACGCGACGCACGCTAGCGCCGACCGCGGCTGCTGCACGGCCGGCCCGCCGCGCGGGACGGGGCGGTGTGACGGTGCTGACACCACGTCGTCAAACGCGCCCACCAGCACGTGGGCGGGGCCATGGGGCGCTAGGCTGACCGCGTCGAGGACGAAGGTCCCTCCGGCTGCGCGCCCACGTACGGGACGCGGGTCGCGGGACGCGAGTGGAAGGTTCCCCGTGCACCCGGTACCCCCCCGCCGCAGCCGGCGCGCGATCGTCGCCGTTCTGGCCACGGCGCTCGTCATGGCGCTCAGCGGCTGCTCCGAGACCGTCCAGCGTGGCTGGCTCCCGGGTTTCAGCGACCAGGAGGTCACCGACCAGACGGGTCGCGTGGTCTCGCTGTGGGTCGGCTCGTGGATCGCCGCGCTGGTGGTCGGCGTCATCACGTGGGGGCTGATCCTGTGGTGCGTCGCGGTCTACCGCAAGCGCAAGGACGACAACACGCTCCCGGTGCAGATCCGGTACCACGTCCCGCTCGAGATCATGTACATCCTGCTGCCGGTCGTCATGGTCGGGGTGCTCTTCTACCACACCAACGACGACACCCTGGCGATGACGGACACCTCCGCGGAGCCCGACGTCAACATCCAGGTCATCGGCAAGCAGTGGAGCTGGGACTTCAACTACCTCGACGAGGACGTGTACGAGACCGGTCAGCACGCGCAGGACATCGGCAGCGACGCCGCCGCCCTGGGTGAGCAGGTGACGCTCTACCTCCCGGTCGACCAGCGCGTCGAGTTCACGATCGACTCGCGCGACGTGATCCACTCCTTCTGGATCCCCGACTTCCTGTTCAAGATGGACATGGTCCCGGGGCACACCAACACCTTCCAGGTGACGCCGACGCGCGAGGGCACGTACCTCGGCAAGTGCGCCGAGCTCTGCGGGGAGGAGCACTCCTCGATGCTGTTCAACGTCGCGGTCGTCTCCCAGGACGAGTACGACGCCCACATGGCAGAGCTGCGCGAGCGCGGCCAGACGGGCTCGCTCGGCCTCGAGTACAGCCGGCAGCAGGACCTGAACGACGTGGCGGAGGACGAGGACTGATGGCGGCCAACACCGAGGTCATCCCCGGCCTGTCCCCCCGGCGGCAGTCGCTGGGGCGGACGGTCGTGAAGTGGATCACCTCCACCGACCACAAGACGATCGGGTACCTGTACCTGATCACGTCGTTCGTCTGGTTCGCGATCGGCGGCATCCTCGCGCTGCTCATCCGCGCCGAGCTGTTCGCCCCCGGGATGGACCTGTTCCAGTCGAAGGAGCAGTACAACCAGGCGTTCACGATGCACGGCACGATCATGCTGCTGCTGTTCGCGACGCCGCTGTTCGCCGGGTTCGCCAACATCATCATGCCGCTGCAGATCGGCGCGCCCGACGTCGCGTTCCCGCGGCTCAACATGTTCGCGTACTGGCTGTACCTGTTCGGTGGCCTCATCGCTGCCGCCGGCTTCCTCACGCCGCAGGGCGCCGCGTCGTTCGGCTGGTTCGCGTACGCACCGTTGTCGAACCAGATGTACTCACCAGGGCTCGGGGGAGATCTCTGGGTCTTCGGCCTGGCGCTCACGGGCTTCGGCACGATCCTGGGCGCGGTCAACTTCATCACCACGATCGTCACGATGCGCGCCCCCGGCATGACGATGTTCCGCATGCCGATCTTCACCTGGAACATCCTGGTGACGTCGCTGCTCGTCCTCATGGCGTTCCCGCCGCTGGCCGCCGCGCTGTTCGCGCTCGGCGCCGACCGGCGACTCGGGGCCCAGGTCTTCAACCCGGACAACGGCGGTGCTCTGCTCTGGCAGCACCTGTTCTGGTTCTTCGGCCATCCCGAGGTGTACATCATCGCGCTGCCGTTCTTCGGCATCGTGACCGAGATCCTGCCGGTCTTCAGCCGCAAGCCGATCTTCGGCTACAAGGGTCTGGTCTACGCGACCATCGCGATCGCGGCCCTCTCGGTGACGGTGTGGGCGCACCACATGTACGTCACCGGTGCGGTCCTGCTGCCGTTCTTCTCGTTCATGACGATGCTCATCGCCGTGCCGACCGGTGTGAAGTTCTTCAACTGGATCGGCACGATGTGGCGGGGCAAGCTCACGTTCGAGACACCGATGCTGTGGACCATCGGCTTCCTCGTGACGTTCCTCTTCGGCGGCCTGACCGGGATCATCCTGTCGAGCCCCGCGCTGGACTTCCACCTGTCCGACACCTACTTCGTGGTGGCCCACTTCCACTACGTGGTGTTCGGCACCGTCGTGTTCGCGATGTTCGCCGGCTTCTACTTCTGGTGGCCCAAGTTCACCGGGCGCATGCTGGACGAGCGGCTCGGCAAGATCCACTTCTGGCTGCTGTTCGTCGGCTTCCACATGACCTTCCTCATCCAGCACTGGCTGGGTGTGATCGGCATGCCGCGCCGGTACGCCGACTACTCGCCGGCCGACGGCTTCACGTGGATGAACCAGGTCTCGACGGTCGGCTCCGCGATCCTGGCCGCCTCGACGCTGCCGTTCCTCTGGAACGTCTACGTCACGTGGCGCAACGCGCCGCGCGTCACGGTGGACGACCCGTGGGGCTACGGCGGCTCGCTCGAGTGGGCCACGAGCTGCCCCCCGCCGCGCCACAACTTCACGTCGCTCCCGCGCATCCGTTCCGAGCGCCCCGCGTTCGACCTGCACCACCCCGAGGTGGCCGCCATGGACCACGTCCAGCCGGACGACCCGGGGCCGTTCGACTGGGCACCGGACAGCACGGGTGAGCGCGAGCTCGCCGAGGAGCGGATCGCCCGGGGGACCGGTGAGGAGCACCAGTCCACGGCGACCGTGGTCGAGGACGACATCGAGGACGTGCGCGAACGGCGCGAGGAGGACGAGCGGTGAAGTTCGAGGCGAAGCTCTTCCTCTACGGCATCCTCTTCTTCGTCCCCGTCGGGCTCATCTACGCCCTCTGGAGCGACGGTGAGCCGGTCGGCGCCGTGGGCATCCCGCTCGTCGGTGGCCTCGTCGGCATGATCGGCGGGTACTTCGCGCTCCTGGCGCGTCGGATCGACCCCCGCCCCGAGGACGACGAGCTCGGCGAGATCGAGCAGGGTGCCGGCAACCAGGGCACGTTCAGCCCGTGGAGCTGGTGGCCGCTGGTCGTGTCGCTCGGCGCCTCCCTCGCGTTCCTCTCCCTGGCCGTCGACTGGTGGCTGATGATCCCGGCCGTCGCGCTGGGCGTCATCGGGCTCGTCGGTTGGCTGTTCGAGTTCTCCCGCGGGCAGCACGCGCACTGACCCGTACGGACGACGACGGCCCGTCACCGCGATGGTGACGGGCCGTCGTCGTCCGTACGGCGAGGCGTGTGTCAGGCAGACGCCACGATGAGTCCCGCCGTCTGCGTGCGGGCGCGCGTGAAGCGTGCTGCCGCGTCGGTCCAGCTGACGATGTTCCACCACGCCTTGACGTAGTCCGCCTTGACGTTGACGTAGTCGAGGTAGAACGCGTGCTCCCACATGTCGAGCACGACGATCGGCACGAGGCCCAGCGGGTAGTTGCTCTGCTGGTCGTAGAGCTGGAAGATCGCGAGCTTCTGGCCCACGGAGTCCCAGCCGAGGATCGACCAGCCGGATCCCTGGATCGCGAGCGCGTTGGCCGCGAAGTGCTTCTGGAAGGCCTCGAACGACCCGAAGAACTCGTCGATCGCCGCGGCCAGCTCACCCGTCGGCCGGTCGCCGCCCTCGGGGGAGAGGTTCTCCCAGAAGACGGAGTGGTTGATGTGCCCGCCGAGGTGGAACGCGAGGTTCTTCTCGTGCAGGTTCACCGCGGCGAAGTCGTCGGCCGCGCGCGCTGCGGCGAGCTTCTCGAGCGCGGTGTTCGCGCCTGCCACGTACGCGGCGTGGTGCTTGTCGTGGTGCAGCTCCATGATCCTGCCGGAGATGTGCGGCTCGAGTGCCGCGTAGTCGTACGGCAGGTCCGGGAGCGTGTAGTCAGCCATCTGATGCCTCTCCTGCGTGGGGTGGCGGCGCCGTGGCATCCGCCCGGAAACGCCGTCGCGGTGCCCGGCACGTCCGGCCGGACACCGCGAACGGTCGTCATCTGGTCAACCCTGGTCCAGGATCACCTGTTCCGCGCGTCGGGATCCGTCTCGTCCGACGGACGCAGGCGTGTACCGCCGCCCGTCGGCGCGCTCTCCGCGAGCAGCTGCGCGGGCGCCTTCTCCTGGTCGGACCCCAGGGCGTCGTGCTGGCCGTGCGAGTGCGCGGCCAGCAGCTCGATCGGCGTGACCGGCTCGACGCGGTCCTCGTAGAAGGCCTGCGAGAGCCGCTGCCGCATGCGGTCGAGCCCGTAGCCCTTGCGACGCACGCCGCGCGAGTCCTCTGCGGGCTCGATCGCGATCGGTCGGATCACGTCGTGCTGCACGCGCAGCCAGCGCTCGTGCGCGTCGATCGGCTTGTGGACCTCGATGTACTCCCCGGATGCGAACCGGACGATCTGGCCGGTCTCGTGGCCGTGCAGCACGATCTCGCGGTCCTTGCGCTGCAGCCCGAGGCAGATGCGCTTGGTCACGACGAACGCCGCCCACGGGGCGAGGAAGAACAGGGCGCGGAAGGCCCACGTGATGTCGTTGATCGACATGTCGAAGTGCGTCGCGATGAGGTCGTTGGACCCGGCGAGCACGAGGATGAGGAACGCCATGAGCACCGACACACCGAACGCGGTGCGGAACGGGCGGTTGCGGGGGCGGTCCAGCACGTGGTGCTCGCGCTTGTCGCCCGTCGCGAACGCCTCGACGAACGGGTAGAGCGCCAGCAGCGAGAAGAGCACGCCGGGGATCACGACCGCGGGGATCAGGACGTTGAGGGACAGCGTCCAGCCGTCGGGCCCGAACAGCACGTACTCCGTCTGCCCGGGCATGAGGCGCAGCGACCCCTCGAGGAACAGCATGTACCAGTCCGGTTGGGCGCCGGCGGACACAGGGGAGGGGTCGAACGGGCCGTAGTTCCAGACCGGGTTGATCGACATCGTGGCGGCCATGAGCGCGATGACCCCGAACACGACGAAGAAGTAGCCGCCCGCCTTGGCGACGTAGATCGGGTACAGCGGGTACCCCACGACGTTCGCGTTGGTGCGGCCCGAGCCCGGGTACTGCGTGTGCTTGTGCAGCACGACGAAGAACAGGTGCAGGGCGATCAGCGCGAGGATGAGGCCCGGCACGACCAGGATGTGCAGCGTGAACAGGCGGGGGATGACGTCGTGGCCGGGGAACTCGCCGCCGAAGATGAAGTACGACAGGTAGCTGCCCAGGATCGGGATGGAGCGGACCACGCCGTCGGTGATGCGCAGCCCGTTGCCGGACAGGACGTCGTCGGGCAGCGAGTAGCCCGTGAAGCCGGCGGCCAGGCCGAGGATCATGAGCACGAAGCCGACGAGCCAGTTGAGCTCACGCGGCTTGCGGAACGCGCCCGTGAAGAACACGCGCATCATGTGGGTGACGATCGCGGCCATGAAGATCAGGGCGGCCCAGTGGTGGATCTGCCGCATCAGCAGGCCGCCGGTCACCTCGAACGACAGGCGCAGCGTCGAGGCGTACGCCTCGGACATCTCGACGCCGTTCATCGTCGGCCACGGGCCCTCGTAGTGCACCTCGGTCATGCTCGGGACGAAGAACATGGTGAGGAACACGCCCGAGATGAGCAGCGTCACGAAGCTGTAGAGGGCGATCTCGCCCAGCAGGAACGACCAGTGGTCCGGGAAGATCTTGCGTGCGAACTCCTTGACCGCGCCCGCGATGCCGGTGCGCTGGTCGAGGTAGTCGGCGGTGGCCGCTGCCGCGCGACCTGTCGGTGCTTGGGTGGTGCTCATCGCAGCCGCTCCCAGAAGCTCGGGCCGATGGGCTCGTGGAAGTCGCTCTGCGCGACCAGGTAGCCCTCGTCGTCAACGGTGATCGGCAGCTGGGGGAGCGGCCGCTTGGCGGGACCGAACACGACCTTCGCGCCGTCGGCGACGTCGAACGTGCTCTGGTGGCAGGGGCACAGCAGGTGGTGCGTCTGCTGCTCGTACAGGGCCACCGGGCATCCCACGTGGGTGCAGATCTTCGAGAAGGCGACGATGCCGTCGTACGACCAGCCCTCGCCCTGCTCGGATCGGATCTCCCGGGGGTCGAGGCGGACCAGCAGGACGACGGCCTTGGCCTTCTCGTCGAGCGGTGCGTCGGTCTCGTCGAGACCCTCGGGGATCACGTGCACGACCGAGCCGACGGTGACGTCGGCTGCCTTGATGGGGCGCCCTGTCGGGTCGATCGTGAGCTTCTTGTCCTTGGCCCACATCGTGCGCTTGAACTTCGAGACGTTCCAGTCCTCGCCGACCTCACCGATGAGGGGCAGCACGAGGGTGAGCGGGAAGAGGGCGAGGGACGACACGAGCGCGCCCTTGAGGACGCCGCGCCGGCCGATGGCCGAGTCCTTGGCGCCGTCCTGCAGCACCTCGACGGCGTCGGCTCGCGTCTGCTCCGAGCTGCGCTGCGCGTGCCGGTCCTCGGCCTTCTCGTGGTCGTTCATGAGCGACTTCGCCCAGTGCACGGCCGCCAGGCCGATGCCGAGCAGCGCGAACGTCAGGCCCAGGCCGAGCGCGAGGTTCGACGTGCGCATCGACTGGACCGTCTCGCCGGGCGGCAGGGCGAAGTACGCGGCGATGAAGCCGATCGTGCCCAGGACCGAGATGGCGAACAGGGCGACGACCTGGCGCTCCGCGCGCTTGTTCGCGGCAGGCTCGACGTCGGAGCGCCGCGGGCGGTGCGGTCCGAAGCCCGGGTTCTCGAACTTGTCGACGCCGTCCTCGCCCTCGCGCAGGACGAGGTCCGAGCCGGCGGCGTCGCCGGGCTCGGGACCGTCGTGGCCGTGGCCGTGGGTCATGCTCACGAGGACCTCGCTCCGATCCAGACTGCTGCGCCGATGAGGAGCCCCATGCCGACGATCCAGGCCCACAGGCCCTCGCTGACCGGGCCGAGGCTGCCGAGGTCCAGACCACCGGGTGCGCCCTCGCCCTGCAGGTCGAGGAACGCGATGATGTCCCGCTTCTCCTCCGACGTGAGCGTCACGTCGTTGAAGACCGGCATGGACTGCGGTCCGGTGACCATCGCCTCGTAGATGTGCGTGGGGGTCACGTCCCAGAGGTTCGGCGCCCACTTGCCCTGGGACAGCGCACCGCCGGCGCCGATGGCGTTGTGGCACATCGCGCAGTTGGTGCGGAACAGGGCCATGCCGTTCGCGGGGTCGCCCAGGGAGGGGTCGACCTGCTCGGCAGTCGGGATCGACGGGCCGGGTCCGAGCGCGGCGACGAAGGCCGCGAGCGCGGCGATCTGCTCCTCGTCGAACTGCGCCGGCTTGGCCGGGGCCTGCGGGCCGTTCGCCTGCATCGGCATGCGGCCGGTGCCGACCTGGAAGTCGACGGAGGCGGCGCCGACCCCGACGAGCGACGGCACGTCGTCCGTGCCGGTGGCGTCCGGGCCGTGGCACGTCGCGCAGTTGGCCTGGAACAGCTTCTCACCGGTCTCGACCTGGTCCGCCGTGGCGGCCGCGGGTGCGGCGTCGGCGGACGTGGGAGACAGCACGGCGTACAGCGCGCCGGTGAGCAGCAGCGCCAGCAGGAGCAGCACGACCGGCGCTCGCCGGTCGTGCCTGCGGGCTGCGAGTGCCTTCACGGATCGGTCCTCGTCTCGCGTGTCGGGGGGTGCGGGTGGGGGCAAGCGCCGACCCGTGCAGGGCCGGCCGTCGTCATCTGACCAGGTAGATGACCGCGAACAGCGCGATCCAGACCACGTCGACGAAGTGCCAGTAGTACGAGGTGACGATCGCGGTCGTCTCCTCGTGGTGGGTGAAGCGCTTGGCCGCGAAGGAGCGACCGAGGAGGAAGAGGAAGGCGATGAGCCCGCCCACGACGTGCAGGCCGTGGAAGCCGGTCGTGAGGTAGAACACCGAGCCGTACGGCGACGACGAGATGGTCAGCCCCTCGTGCACCAGCTCGGCGTACTCGAAGATCTGGCCGCCGACGAAGACGGCGCCCATGACGTACGTCAGCGTGATCCACTCGTTCATGCCCCAGCGCCAGAACTGCAGGAGCGAGCCGGTGCGCACGGGCTGGAGCCGCTCGGCTGCCCAGACGCCCATCTGGCACGTCACCGACGACAGCACCAGGACGGTCGTGTTCGCGAAGGCGAACTCCAGGTTGAGCTTCTCGGTCTGCAGCGCCCACTCCTCGGGGGCGGCCGCGCGGACCGTGAAGTACATGGCGAACAGCCCGGCGAAGAACATGAGCTCGCTGGCGAGCCACACGATCGTGCCGACCGACACCGGGTTCGGTCGGTTGACGGTCACGTGAGGGGCGGGGCGCGAGGCAGCCGTTGCGGTCGACACGTTCGTCATTATGGCTGACGTGCGCCCTGCATGGGTCGTTCGGCCCACGCCCGCGCGTTGGGATATGTCACATCGTCACTTTCTCGTGACCCTCCGGCGACCTGCGGCGACGTCCCGCGCCGTGCAGCGCGCTGCGGTGCGCACCCACCGGGCGGGCCGTGCCCCGTCGGCCGCCGACGTGCCAAGATGCCGGTGTTCCACGTCGATGACGAGTGAGGGGCACCATGAGCACCGCAGAACCGGCGGCCCGCGCGCCGCGCATCCTGCTGTACAGCGACGACGTCGACGCCCGCGAGCAGGTGCGGCTCGCGGTGGGCCGGCGCCTCGGGCGCGGCGAGCCGGACATCGAGTGGACCGAGGTCGCGACCGCGGCCGCCGTCATCACGGCGGTCGAGGCGGGCGGCCTGGACGTGCTGGTCCTCGACGGCGAGGCCGACAAGGTGGGCGGGCTCGGCCTGTGCCGCCAGCTCAAGGACGAGATCTACCGCTGCCCCCCGGTCCTCGTGCTGACCGGTCGTCCCCAGGACGCGTGGCTCGCGTCGTGGTCGAACGCCGACGCGGTCGTGAGCCGGCCCCTGGACCCGGTCGTGCTGCACGCCGCGGTCGCGGACCTCGTGCACGCGGAGGCGGCCGGCCGATGACGGCGACCTTCACCTGGCCCGACCTGCTGACGTCGCTGGTCCGCGGCCAGGACCTCGACCGCGCCGGCACGTCCTGGGCGATGAACCGGATCATGAGCGGAGAGGCGTCGCCGTCGCAGGTCGCGGGCTTCCTCGTGGCCCTGCGCGCGAAGGGCGAGACGGTCGACGAGCTCAGCGGCATGGCCGAGACCATGCTCGAGCACGCCCACCGCTTCGAGTCACCGGGTCGCTCCGTGGACATCGTCGGGACGGGCGGCGACCGCCTGCACACGGTGAACATCTCGACGATGGCCGCCCTCGTCGTCGCCGGCACCGGGCTGACGGTCGTCAAGCACGGCAACCGGGCGGCGTCGTCGTCGACGGGCACGGCCGACGTCCTCGAGGCGCTGGGCATCCGGCTCGACCTCCCGCTGGACCGCGTCGCCGCCCTCGCCTCCGAGGTCGGCATCACGTTCTGCTTCGCCGGCGCTTTCCACCCCTCGATGCGCCACGCGGGCGCCACCCGCCGTGAGCTCGGCATCGCGACGGCGTTCAACTTCCTCGGGCCGCTGACCAACCCGGCGCAGCCGCAGGCGAGCGCGATCGGCGTGTCGGACGCGCGGATGGCGGGGCTCATCGCGGGCGTGCTGGCGTCGCGCGGCCGTTCCGCCCTGGTCTTCCGCGGGGAGGACGACGGCCTCGACGAGATCGCGGCCACGGGGCGGACGCGGTTCTGGGAGGTCCGTGGCGGTGACGTGCGCGAGGAGCTCGTCGACTGGACGGAGTCCGGCGTGGGCCCCGTGACGATCGAGCAGCTGCGTGGCGGCGCCACCGAGCAGAACGCCGCGGTCGTGCGGGCGCTCGTCGCCGGCGAGCGCGGGCCCGTGCGCGACACCGTCGTGCTCAACGCGGCCGGTGCGCTCGTGGCGGACGGCACGCTCCCGGGCACCGCCGAGGGCTCGCTCGTGGCTCGTCTCGCCGCGGGCGCGCGCATCGCCGAGCGGGCGATCGACGACGGGGCCGCAGCGGACGTGCTCGAGCGCTGGCGGGCGGCCGCGGCTCTCTGAGCGGCGCGTCCGCCCGGGGCGCCGGGCGGACGCTGCCGGGCGCGGCGTGCGCGCTCAGTCCTCCAGGCCGAGCGCGAACGCCTCCTCGAGGTCGTGCTTGGAGTACGCGCGGAACGCGATGTAGGTCTGCGTGCGCAGCACCCCCTCGACCTTGCTCACCTTGTCGGCGATGACGTCGGCGAGCGTGTCGTGCTCGCGGACGCGCACGAGGGCGATGAGGTCGACCTCCCCGGTCACCGAGTAGACCTCGGAGACCCCGTCGATCTCGGCGGTCGCCGCGGCGACCTCGGGGATACGGGCGGCGTCGCAGTCGATGAGCACGATGGCGGTGAGCATGTCCGCCATCATGCCGTGCGAGCCGGTGCCGTGGCAGCGGCGGGGGTCGCGTCGTCGACGAGCGGTGCGCGCGGTGCGACGAGGTCGAGGGCGATGGCGGTGGCCGCGTCCCGGGACGCCTGCGCGGAGCGTGCGGGCGAGGACCACTCGCCGTCCACCTCGACGAGCCGGACACCGGGCTGCTCCAACCACGCGAGGACGAGGTCGGTCTCCTCCGGGTGCGCCGCCGTCGCGGGCCCGAGGGGTGCGCTGACGTGCTCGCCCCCGGCCCGCAGGCTCCCCACGACCGGGCGCGGGTCGGTGCGTCGGTCCACCACCGCGGTGCCGGCGAGCCTCCCGTACCGCACCAGGACCAGCTCCCAGCCGCCCTCGTCGGTGCGGCGCGCGGCGATCAGCTCGCGGCAGGCGGCGGCCCGGGCGTGGCGCTGCGCCCGCGCTGCTCCCCGGACGAACGCCGTGAGCCGGTCCCGCACGGTCGCGGCCTCCTCGAAGCGCTCCTGCGTGGCGAGCGTGCGGATCCGGGCGGCGTGGGCCTGCACGACGGCGCGCGGGTCGGCAGCCATCGCGTCGCGCACGGCGTCGGCGACGGGCGCGTACGCGTCGACGTCCTGCCCGCCGACGCACGGCGCGCCGCACCGCCCGACCTCGGCGAGGACGCACGCGTGGGCCCCGGGTGCGGGCACAGTCGGCAGCCGCCCGGTGCACTGCCGCACCGCGAACGCGTGGTGCAGCGCGTCGACCGCCTGCTGCGCGAGCGCGTGGGACGCGAACGGCCCGATGTGCGCGGTGCCCTGCCGCACGTCGCGCACCACCGAGAGCCGCGGGTACGGCTCGTCGGTCAGCCGCACCCAGGGCATGCGCTCCGGGGCGCGCGACCGGCGGTTGTAGCGCGGTGCGTGCTCGGCGATGAGCCGCAGCTCGCGGACCCGCGCCTCGAGCGGCGACGCGCACACGACGGGGTCGACGCGGACGGCGAGGCGCACCATCTCGACCATGCGGCTGCGCTTCTCGCCCGACGTGAAGTAGCTGCGGACGCGGCGGCGCAGCGACGTCGTCGACACCCCGACGTAGAGCACCTCCTCGCGCGGGCCGCGGAACAGGTAGACGCCGGGGGAGTCCGGCAGGTCGTCGGCCAGGGTGCGGCGGCGGCGGACGTCGGCCGGGACCGGGTCGGTCGCCGTGGCGAGGTCCTCCAGGTGCGTGATGCCGAGCGGGGCGAGCCGTCCCAGCAGCGCGTGCAGCACGTCGACCGTCGCGCGCGCGTCGGCCAGGGCGCGGTGGTTGGGCGTCACGGTGGCCCCGAACAGCGCGGCCAGCGTCGACAGCTTGTGGTTCGGTGCCTCGTCGCGCAGCACCACCCGGCGCGCGAGGCGGACGGTGTCGACGACCGGGAACCCGGGCCACGCGCGCTCGCAGCGTGCCGCCGCGGCGCGCAGGAACCCCACGTCGAACGGGGCGTTGTGCGCGACGAGCACCGACCCGCGCGCGAACTCGAGGAAGCTCGGCAGCACCTGGGCGATCGTCGGCGCGCCGACGAGCATGGTCGTGGTGATCCCGGTGAGGACCTGGATGAACGGCGGCACCGGCCCCCCGGGGTCGACGAGCGTCTGGAACTCACCCAGGACCTCGCCCCCGCGGACCTTCACGGCGCCGATCTCGGTGATCGCGTCCTCGGCGGCCCGCCCGCCGGTCGTCTCGAGGTCGACGACCACGAACGTCACGTCCCGCAGGGGTGTCCCGAGCTCGTCGAGCCCCAGCTGCACGGGCGTGGCGCCCGGCCCCGGCGTCACCCCGACGGCGGGGCGCAGACGGCGGGGGCTGGACATGCCCCGGACGGTACCGGGCAGGACCGACACGCCCGCGCGGCCGCGCCGCGCGCGCGACCTAGGCTGACGACATGGCAGGTCCAGCGGGCGGTCGGGGAGCGGACGACGCCGCCGGCGTGCCCGATGCGCTGCGCGGCGCGCTCGTGCGGCTCGCGGCGGACGTGCTCGCCGACACCGAGCCGGCGCAGACGCCGACCGCGCTGCTCGCGGTCCGCCGGTTCGCGCCGCGCCGGCGGGCGGTCGCCGGGGCCGTGCCGCTGTGGGTGGCGCTGTGCGGCGACGAGGCGTTCCGCGCGCGCGTGACGCGCGTCTGGCTGCAGACCCGTGAGCCGGCCGACGGCGTCGACGACGAGCCCGTCGACGAGCCCGTCGACGACGCGGGCGAGGGTGCGCCCGACGGCGACCCGGCCGTCACGGAGCCCGGGGAGCCGCACGCGTCGGACGCGGCACCCGCCGGCGTGGCGACCCTCGACGACGCCGTCGGCGCGTGGCTGCGGGACCTGCCGTGGCAGCACCTCGTCCCCGAGACCGTGCCGGACACCGACGGCGATGCGGCGCGCCGCGTCGACGCCGTCGAGCGCGAGGTCGAGCGGCTGCGCACCGCCCTCGGGGTGGCGCGCGCCGGGGAGCGCGCGGCCCGCGACGAGCTGGCCGGGCTGCAGCGCGAGCTGCGGCGGCTGCGCTCCGACGCCGACCGCGCCCGCAGCGAGGCCCGTGCGCTGGCCGCGACCGCCGCGCAGGACGCGCAGCGCGCCGCCGCCGACCTCGCGGCCGCCGCCGACGAGCGCGCGCGGGCGGCCACGGACCGGCGCTCGGCCGCGGCCGAGCGGACGTCGGCGCGCGACGAGGTGCGCACCGGCCACCGGCTGGCGGAGTCCCGCGTGCGGCTGCTCCTCGACACCGTGGTCGACGCGGCGAGCGGCCTGCGTGCCGAGCTCGCGCTGCCCCCGGTGCGCGACCTGCCGGCCGACCTGGTGGCGCCTGCGGCCGCGGCGACGCACGACCGTCCGACGTCGCGCGGCCGGTCGGTCGACGACCCGGCGCTGCTCGACGACCTGCTGCGGCTGCCGCGGGCGCACCTGCTCGTCGACGGCTACAACGTGTCGAAGACCGGGTGGCCGCACACCACCCTGGCCGACCAGCGCCGGCTGCTCGTGGACGGCATGGCCGCGCTCGTCGCCCAGACGGGGGCCGAGGTCACGTGCTGCTTCGACGGGCAGCCGGGCCACCGCGCGGTGCCGCCGGTGCGCGGCGTGCGGGTGCTGTTCACGGCGGGGGACACGGCCGACGACCTGCTGCGTCAGCTCGTGGCCGCCGAGCCGACCGGCCGGGTGCTCGTCGTGGCGACGTCGGACCAGGAGGTCGTGCGCGACGTCGAGGGCGCGGGGGCGTGGGCCGTGCCGTCGGCGACGCTCGTCGAGCGCCTCCGTCGGCGCTGAACGCACGCACCGCGCCCCCGGCCGGTGGGCGGGGGCGCGGTGGGGACGGTCGACGTGCGCGCGGGCGCCCGTCAGGCGTGTCAGTGCTCGTCGTCGGCGTACAGGGCCTCGACGTCGGCCGCGAAGTCCTTGAGGACCTCCGCGCGCCGCACGCTCAGCTTCGGCGTGAGGTAGCCCTCGGCGATCGTGAGGTCGCGGTCGAGGATGCGGTACCGACGGATCGACTCCGCACGCGAGACGGCCTTGTTGGTGCGCTCGACGGCCTTGTCGAGGGACGCCAGGACGTCGGGGTCCTTCGCCGCCTCCTCCACCGACATCGCGGGCTTGCCGTGCGCGGACAGCCAGCCGGGCACACCGTCGGGGTCCAGGGTGATCAGGGCGCCGATGAACGGCCGCTGGTCGCCCACGACGACGACCTGGCTCACCAGCGGGTGGCCCCGCAGGCGGTCCTCGAGGACGCTCGGGGCGACGTTCTTGCCGCCGGCGGTGACGATGATCTCCTTCTTGCGGCCCGTGATCCGCAGGAAGCCGTCCTCGTCGATCTCGCCGAGGTCGCCCGTGCGCAGCCAGCCGTCGTGGAGCGCCTCCGCGGTCGCCTCCGCGTTGCCGTGGTAGCCGCGGAAGACCTGGTGGCCCTTGATCTCGATCTCGCCGTCGGCGGCGATGCGCAGCGACGTGCCGGGCAGCGCGGCGCCGACCGAGCCGATCTTGGTGCGCTCGGGCAGGTTCACCGTCGCGGGCGCGGTCGTCTCGGTCAGCCCGTAGCCCTCGAGGACCTTCAGGCCCACACCGCGGTAGAAGTGGCCGAGGCGCTCACCGAGCGGGGCGCCACCGGAGATCGCCCACTCGACCTGGCCGCCGAGCACCTTGCGCAGCTTCGAGAGCACGAGGACGTCCGCGACCTTGTGCTGCACGCGCAGCCACGGGCTCGGGCCGCGCGGCGTGTCGAGCGCCCGCGAGTAGACGATCGACGTCTTCGCGGCGCGCTGGAAGATGGCGCCCTTGCCGCCCGCGGCGGCCTTCTGCTCGGCCGCGTTGTAGACCTTCTCGAACACGCGCGGCACGGACAGGATGAACGTCGGACGGAACGACCCGATGCCCTCGACGAGCGTCTTGGTGTCCGGCCAGTGGCCCAGCACCGCACCCGCCGGGATCGTCAGCACGTGCACGAACCGCGCGAACACGTGCGCCAGCGGCATGAACAGCATCGTGCGGGCGCCCGGCGTCGAGACGACGACGCCGAGCTTCTCGACCGCGTTGATGGTCAGCACCGCGAAGTTGCCGTGCGTCAGCTCGACGCCCTTGGGTCGTCCCGTCGTGCCGGACGTGTAGATGATCGTCGCGAGGTCGTCGCGCGCGGCGAGCCCCCGACGCCGCACCACCTCTGCCTCGTCGACGTCGGCGCCTGCGGCCACGAGGGTGTCGACGGCCCCGTCGTCGAGCACCATCACCTCGCGCAGCGCCGGTGCCTGGTCCCGCACCTCGGCGACGACCGCGGCGTGCTCGGCCGTCTCGACGACCAGCAGGCTGACGTCGGCGTCGGTGAGGATCCAGGCGACCTGCTCGGCCGAGGAGGTCTCGTACAGCGGCACGGGTACCGCGCCGACCGCCCAGGTCGCCCAGTCGAGCAGCGACCACTCGAACCGGGTGCGCGACATGATGCCGACGCGGTCGCCGGGCTGGACACCCTTGGCGACGAGGCCACGGGCGGCCGCGACGATCGCGGCGTCGTACTCGCGTGCCGTCATCGGCACCCAGCGGTCGTCGACGTGGCGCTCGACGAGCACCCCGTCGGGTGTGCGGCGCACGCGGGACGCGAGCAGGTCGTTGAGGTTGTCCGACGGATCGACCTCGACGAGCAACGGGCTGTGGGACTCGTCCATGCTGACTCCAGTGGCAGTGGGGCGACGCGTGGGTCGAGGATACGGGACCGTCGTGCCTGGACAGGGGCGTCGACGCAGGTGGCGTGGCGTCCCGCGGTGCGTCCGGGTGACCCCCGCAGGCGCGTCCCACGGCGGGGCGGGCGTGGACGCGCTCCCGCACCGTCCTCCGTGCCGCTAGCGTGGTGACGCTGCGCGACGGACGCGCGGCGGCGACGCGAGGAGCGGACGGACATGCACGCCATCGGGGTCGACATCGGCGGGACGAAGATCGCGGCGGGCGTGGTCGACGACGACGGCACGATCCTGGCCCAGACCCGCCGCGACACCGACCCCGACGACGTCGCGAGCATCGACGCCGCCATCGCCGACGTCTACCGCGAGCTGAGCGCGTCCTACGAGGTGCGCCAGGTCGGCCTGGCGGCCGCCGGGTTCGTCGCCTCGGACCGGGCGCGCGTGCTCTTCGCCCCGAACATCGCGTGGCGCGAGTACCCGCTGCGCGACAACGTCGCGGCGCTCGTGGACGACCCCCGCGTGCGGATCGTCGTCGAGAACGACGCGAACGCCGCGGGCTGGGCCGAGTTCCGGTACGGCGTGGGGCGCGACGTCCAGGACATGGTGATGCTGACGCTCGGCACGGGCCTCGGTGGGGCGATCGTCACGGGAGGGCGCCTGGCGCGCGGCGCGTGGGGCGCCGCCGCCGAGATCGGTCACATGCGCGTCGTGCCCGGCGGGCACTACTGCGGGTGCGGCCACGAGGGCTGCTGGGAGCAGTACGTGTCCGGCTCGGCGCTGGTGCGCGACGCCCAGGCAGCGGCGATCACGCAGCCGGACCGCGCGGCCGGGCTCCTCGCGCTCGCGGGCGGCCGCGCGGACGCCATCACCGGACCCCTGGTGACGCGCGCCGCGCAGGAGGGCGACGGCCTCGCGGTCGAGCTGCTCTCCGAGGTCGGTCGCTGGGTCGGCGAGGGCGCGGCGAGCGTGGCCGCGTTGCTCGACCCCGAGATCTTCGTGATCGGCGGCGGCGTCAGCGCCGCCGGCGACCTGCTGCTCGTGCCCGCGCGCAAGGCGTACGGCGAGCAGCTCTCGGGCCGGGGGCACCGGCCGGAGGCAGCGATCGTCGTGGCCGACATGGGCAACGACGCGGGCATGGTCGGCGCAGCCGACCTCGCCCGGGTCTGAGGCGGGGAGTCCGGCGTCAGACGACGGCGCCGTCGTCGTCCGACGGGTCGCGGCGCTGCGGCATCCGCCAGACCAGGATCGCCACGGCGACGACGAACACCACCGCAGCGGCCCGCACGAGCAGCGCGGGAGCGTCCTGCCACGCGACGACGATCACGAGCAGGAGCAGCGGCATGGCCGCCGCGGCACCCCACGCGAGCGTGAGCAGCGGTTCGCCGCCCAGCACGGGTCCGGGGTCCTGCGGCACGAAGTGCTCGAGGTCGTCGACCGCGTCCTCCGCGTCGCCGTACTGCGACGTGCCGTCCCAGTCGCGTCCCGTCGGCTCGGGCAGGGCGGCGGGGACCCCGTGGTCGGTCGGGGGCGCGTCGGCGTCGCGCGGGGCGCGGCGCAGCACGCGGCCCGTGCGGGGCTCGGTGTCGGCCCCGCCGTCGGCCCCGGGTCCCGCAGGGAGCTCGAGGGTCGTCCCGACGTCCGAGAGCTGGGCGACGATCGCTGCCCACGCGTCGTCGTCGGACGCCGGGAGCGTCGGGGGTGCGACGTCCGGCGCGGGCGTCGCACCGTCGTCGTCGGGTCCACCGGACGGCCGAGCGGAGGGCTCCGGCGTGCGCGGCGGACCGGTGGTGTCGTCGGCACCGGTGTCGTCGTCGGGACGTGCGTCCATGGGAGCACTCTAGAGTCGGACCCGACGTACCGGCCCGTCGCGGTCGGTGGCAGGTCCGCAGGGCTACCGGTGCCCGGCGGGACCACGGCGGTACGGCGGACGTCGAGCGAGGAGACACGTTGTTCTACTGGTTGATGAAGCGGGTGGTCGTGGGCCCTCCGCTGCGCCTGGTCTACCGGCCGTGGGTGCGCGGCGGCGAGAACGTGCCGTCCGAGGGTGCCGCGATCCTCGCGAGCAACCACCTGGCCGTCATCGACTCGTTCTTCCTGCCGCTCGTGCTCGACCGCGAGATCGTCTTCATCGGCAAGCAGGAGTACTTCACCGGCGGCGGGCTCAAGGGGCGGCTGACCGCCGGGTTCATGCGCGGCGTCGGGACGATCCCCGTGGACCGCGGCGGCGGCAAGGCCAGCGAGGCCGCGCTGCGCACGGGCCTGCGACGTCTGTCCGAGGGCGACCTGTTCGGCATCTACCCCGAGGGCACGCGCAGCCCCGACGGTCGCCTGTACCGCGGCAAGACGGGCGTCGCGCGCCTCGCGCTCGAGTCCGGTGCCCCCGTGGTCCCGGTCGCGATGGTCGGCACCGACGTCGCGCAGCCGCTCGGGAAGCGCATCCCCAAGGTGATGCGGATCGGCGTCGTCATCGGTGAGCCGCTGGACTTCTCGCGCTACCGCGGCATGGAGAACGACCGGTTCATCCTGCGCTCGGTGACCGACGAGATCATGTACGCGATCATGAGCCTGTCCGGCCAGGAGTACGTCGACGTGTACGCGGCCACGCAGAAGGCGCGGATCGCGACGGGCCACCGCGACGCCGACGACGCCGGGCAGATGCCCGCCGCGCCGGGCGGCCGTCCGGTGCCCGATGTCCAGGTTCCGGTACCGCCGCAGGACGAGGCTCCTCCGTCAGTAGGATGAGGCGGACCCGGACGCGTTCCGGGCCCGTGCGCGTCCCGTCGGGGCGCGTGCCCCGCCGTCACCTGCGTGGCGGTGCGACCCGGACCTCGGTCCCGGACGCGCCCCGCCCGCGGGACCCACGCTGGGCGCCGGCCGGGTACGTCCCGAGGACCCGTGCCCGTCAGTGCTCTGCCAACGAGAGGTGTGCCCCATGTCGGTCCGTCGCGTCGCCCTCCTGACCGCCGGCGGTTTCGCTCCCTGCCTGTCCTCCGCCGTCGGAGGCCTCATCGAGCGCTACACGGAGATCGCCCCCGAGGTCGAGATCATCGCCTACCAGCACGGCTACCACGGCCTGCTGCGCGGCGACAGCGTGACCATCACCCCCGAGGTCCGCGCGCAGGCCGGCGTGCTGCACCGCTTCGGTGGCTCGCCCATCGGCAACTCGCGCGTCAAGCTCACCAACGCCAAGGACTGCGTCAAGCGCGGCCTGGTCGCCGAGGGCCAGGACCCGCTGCAGGTCGCAGCCGACAGGCTCAAGGCCGACGGCGTGGACGTCCTGCACACCATCGGTGGTGACGACACCAACACGACCGCCGCGGACCTCGCCGCGTACCTGCACGAGAACGGCTACGAGCTGACGGTCGTGGGCCTGCCCAAGACGATCGACAACGACGTGGTGCCGATCAAGCAGTCCCTGGGCGCGTGGACCGCTGCCGAGGAGGCCGCCGGCTTCGCCGCGAACATCATCGGCGAGCACCGCTCGGGCCCGCGGATGCTCATCGTCCACGAGGTCATGGGCCGCCACTGCGGCTGGCTCACCGCCGCCGCTGCCGCCGAGTACCGCAAGTGGCTCGACACGCAGGAGTGGGTCCCGGGCATCGGCCTGACGCGCGAGCGCTGGGACATCCACGCGGTCTTCCTGCCCGAGCTCGCGCTCGACATCGACGCCGAGGCGACGCGCCTCAAGGGCGTCATGGACGAGATCGGCAACGTCAACATCTTCCTGTCCGAGGGTGCCGGCATGCACGAGATCGTCGAGCAGGTCGAGGCGTCGGGCCAGACGGTGCAGCGTGACCCGTTCGGCCACGTCAAGCTCGACACGATCAACCCGGGCCAGTGGTTCGCCGAGCAGTTCGCCGCGAAGCTCGGTGCCGAGAAGGTCATGGTGCAGAAGTCCGGCTACTACTCGCGAGCCGCGGCCGCGAACGCCGAGGACCTGCGTCTCATCAAGTCGATGACCGACCTGGCCGTCGAGTGCGCCCTGCGCGGGGAGTCCGGCGTCATCGGCCACGACGAGGAGAACGAGGACCGCCTGCGCGCGATCGAGTTCCCGCGGATCGCCGGCGGCAAGGCGTTCGACGTGTCCCAGCCCTGGTTCGGCCGTCTGCTCGAGGACATCGGTCAGCCCTTCGTCCGGGCGAGCCACTCATGACCGTCGAGCCGGACCCGCGGGTCGTCGCGGGCCTCGACGCCTGGGAGGCGCTGCCCGTCACGCAGCAGCCGCAGTGGCCGGACGCGGGCGCGGTCCGCCGCGTCCGCGACCGGCTGGCGAGCCTGCCGCCGCTGGTGTTCGCCGGTGAGGCCGACGCCCTGCGCGCGCAGCTCGCAGCGGCACAGCGCGGCGAGGCCTTCGTCCTGCAGGGCGGGGACTGCGCCGAGACGTTCGCCGAGGCGACCGCCGACAACATCCGCAACAAGATCAAGACGATCCTGCAGATGGCGGTCGTGCTGACGTACGGCGCGAGCATGCCCGTGGTGAAGATGGGGCGGATGGCGGGCCAGTACGCCAAGCCCCGTTCGTCGGACGTCGAGACGCGCGACGGTGTCACGCTGCCCGCGTTCCGCGGCGACATCATCAACGGGTTCGACTTCACCGTCGAGGCCCGCACGCCGGACCCGGCGCGCCTGCTCGAGGCGTACCACACGTCCGCGTCGACGCTGAACCTCGTCCGCGCGTTCACGACCGGCGGCTTCGCGTCGCTGCTGCGCGTGCACGAGTGGAACCGGGGCTTCACGGCCAACCCCGCGTACGCGCGCTACGAGGACCTCGCGGCGGAGATCGACCGCGCCATCCGCTTCATGGCGGCGTGCGGTGCGGACTTCGACGCGCTGCGCTCGGTCGACTTCTACTCGGCGCACGAGGGCCTCCTGCTCGACTACGAGCGTCCCCTGACGCGCGTCGACTCGCGCACGGGCCTGCCGTACGACTGCTCGGCCCACTTCGTGTGGATCGGGGAGCGCACGCGCCAGCTCGACGCCGCGCACGTCGACTTCTTCTCGCGCGTGCACAACCCCATCGGCGTCAAGCTCGGGCCCACGACGGTCGGGGACGACGCCATCGCCCTCATCGACAAGCTCAACCCGACGGGGGAGCCCGGCCGCCTGACGTTCGTCACGCGCATGGGCGCCGGCAAGGTGCGTGACCTGTTGCCCGCCCTCGTCGAGAAGGTGACGGCCGACGGCCGCCCCGTGACATGGGTGTGCGACCCGATGCACGGCAACGGCATCACGTCCGCCAACGGCTACAAGACGCGCCGGTTCAGCGACGTCATGGACGAGGTCGCCGGGTTCTTCGAGGTGCACCGCGCCCTGGGGACCGTGCCCGGCGGTCTGCACGTCGAGCTCACGGGTGACGACGTCACCGAGGTGCTCGGCGGGACCGAGGAGATCGACGACGCGGGCCTGGCACGGCGGTACGAGACGCTCGTGGACCCGCGCCTGAACCACCAGCAGTCGCTCGAGATGGCGTTCCAGGTCGTGGAGCTGCTGCGCCGCGCCTGAGGTGCCGACGAGGCCCCGGTGCGACCGTCCTGCGGTCGCGCCGGGGCCTTCGTCGTCCGGCGGTGAGGCCGCTCGTCAGACGACCTGCAGCACGACCTCGGTGCCCTTGCGGACCATCTGCCCGGCGGGGACGCTCTGGATCCGCACGGTCCCAAAGATGCCGCCCAGCACGTTCTCGCGCTTGGCCGTGAGACCGAGCGCCTCCAGGTCGGCCTTCGCCTTGTCGAACTGCTTGCCCGTCAGGTCGGGCATCTCGACCATCTCCGGCCCCTTCGACACCGTGACCGCGACGACGCCGCCGCGGTACGCGGTCTCGCGCGCCGCGGGCGTCTGGTCGATGATCCGGCCGGCGGGGACGGTGTCGTGGAAGGCCTCGGTGGCCTCGACGGTCAGGGCGTCGGGCGTGAGCTGCTCCTGGGCGTCCTCGACGGTGATGCCGACGACGGAGGTGACCGTGACGGGGGCCGGGCCGCGCGAGAGGACCAGCGTGACCGTGCCGCCACGTCGCACGTCGGCGCCGGGCTCGGCCGCAGAGCCGTCCGGGAGCGTGGCGCTCAGCACCTGCCCGGCGGGCGCCTCGTCGTGGTAGGCCTCTGCGCCGTAGGCGACCTGAAGGTCGGCGTCGACGAGCGCCAGCTCGGCCTGCGCCTGCATGGCGCCGACGATGCCGTCGGGCACTGCGACCAGGTCGGGACCCTGCGACACCGTCACGGTGACGGTCCCGTCCTTGCGGACGTCGGCGCCCGGACCGGGGTCGGTCGCCACGACCGACCCCGCAGGCACGTCGTCGTCGAACGCGGCGGCGCGGGTGTGCCGCAGGCCAGCGGACTCGAGCGCGGCGACCGCGTCGGCCTCCGTCTCCTCGACGACCGCCGGGACCTGCGTGTACGCGCCGGGGCCGACCTCGAGGTACCACCACGCGCCGAGCCCCAGCACGGCGAGGACGGCGACGACGGCAGCCACCAGCGGCCACCGGCGTCGCACGGGTGCGACGTCCGCGGTCTCGGGGACCGCGACGACGCCCAGGCCGATGGGCAGCGCGACCGTGCCGCCGCGCGCGTGGTCCCCGACCGGGACACGGGTCGTGAAGTTGTCGTCCGCGTCGAACCCGTCGTCCGTCTCGGACGGGTCGCCCTCGCCGGGATCCGTCGCGGCGGGCAGCACGACCGTCGCGGCGACGTCCGCGCGGCGGTCGAGGGTGACCCCGTCGAGCGCGGCGCGGCTGCGGCGCACGAGCTGCAGGGCGGCCGCGGCGTCGACGGGACGGTCGTCGGGGTCGTGCGCGGCGAGCGCACCGACCAGCTCGTCCACCTCCGACGGCAGCCAGTCGACGCGGGTGGAGGGCGCCGGCACCTCGGAGTTCACGTGCTGGAACGCGACCTGGATGGGGGTCTCGCCGGTGAACGGCTGCCGACCCGTCAGCATCTCGAAGAGCATCACGCCCGTGGCGTACACGTCGGTGCGGGCGTCGCTCGCGCCGTGCTGGACCAGCTCGGGTGCCAGGTAGGCGACGGTGCCCAGGACCGTGCCCGTCGTCGTCGCCGTGACCTCGGTGACCGCGCGGGCCAGGCCGAAGTCCGCGACGCGCACCCGGTCGTCGGACGCGATGAGGACGTTCTCGGGCTTGACGTCGCGGTGCACCAGGCCCGTGCGGTGGGCGGCGGCGAGCGCGTCGAGGACGCACTCGGTGACGCGCAGCGCCTCGCCGACCCGCAGGGCGCCCTGCTCGGCGATCTGCCGCCGCAGGTTCGACCCGTCGACGTACTCCATCGTCAGGTAGCTGGTCTCGCCGTCGACGCCCTGGTCGAACACCGACACCAGCCCCGGGTGCGTCAACCGTGCGGCGCTGCGGGCCTCGCGGCGGAACCGCGCGACGAACGCGCCGCCGGACGCCCCCTCGGCCAGGTGCGGGTGCATGACCTTGAGCGCGACCTCACGGTCGAGGCGCCGGTCGATCGCGAGGTAGACCGTCGCCATGCCGCCGCGCGCGATGCGGGAGACGACCTCGTACCGACCGTCGACCAGACGGCCCACGAGCGGATCGGTGACGGTGGTTCCCACGCGCGGCAGTCTACGGTCGCGGGGCCCGAGATCCGGGGAGCCGCGCGTCAGCCGAAGCGCGTCATCAGGGTCTGCACGTTGGCGACGTACCGGCGCGTGTCGGAGAACATGCCGTTGCGCTGCACCGAGGACGCGCCCTGGTAGTACGACGCGATGGCCGTCGGCAGGTCGCCGGCCGTGCGCACGTGCGAGCGCAGGATCGCGACCCCCGCGACGACGTTGTCGTCGGGGTCCAGCAGGTTCAGCGGACGCCCGACGAGCTGGGAGGCCCACTCGCCCGACGACGGGATGACCTGCATGGTCCCGATCGCGTTGGCGGGGGAGACCGACGTGTGCTCGAAGCCCGACTCCTGGAAGGCCACGGCCTGCGCGAGCGCCGGGTCGACCCCCATCGCCCGGGCGGTCGCCGCGACCTTCGCCTGCATGTCGGCGCGCGACGGCACGCCGGCCGCCAGCAGCGCGGCCTTGTTCTGGTTGGCCGCACCGACCACGTGCGCGGCGTAGGTGCGGCCCGCGAACGTGCTGCCGACGAGCGTGGTGGCCGGTGCGCCGGACGTCGCCCCGGGGATCGTCAGGGTCTGGCCGACGCGGATGGCGGCGCGCGCGTCCAGGCCGTTGGCGGCCACGACGGCGGCGACGGTGGTGCCGTGGCGCGACGCGATGGCGGAGACGGTGTCACCGCCCTGGACCGTGTAGGCGGCGCCGGGGGAGGTCGCCGGGGCGGCGGACGCGGTGGGCCGCGCGCCCCCGGGGATCGTCAGGGTCTGGCCGACGCGGATGAACGCGCGACCGTCGAGCCCGTTGGCCGCCACGACCGCGGCGACCGTGGTGCCGTGCCGTCCCGCGATGCCGGAGACGGTGTCGCCCGAGCGCACCACGTAGGACGCCCCCGACGGTGCCGGCGCGGTCGGTCCAGCGGGCGCGGCCGTCGACAGCCGCAGCACCTGGCCCGCGCGGACGAACGAGGGGTCGGCCAGCGCGTTGTCGGCGGCCAGCCGGGCGACCGTCGTGCCGGTGCGGCGCGCGATCGACGTCAGGGTGTCGCCGTCGCGGACGGTGTAGTCGTCGGCGTGGCCGGCGGTGCCGGTGGCGGCGAGCGCGACGGTCGCGAGAGCGAGCGTCGCGCCCGTCCCGGTCGCGGCGCGCACGACGGTGCGCGGGCGCGGTGAGTTGACGGACATGGCCCCCCCAGGCTGGTCGAGCTGTGGTGGATCGATGGGTCGTGCTGTGGTGGAGCACAGGCGGCGCGGCGCGTCGTGCGGCGTGTCGTCGGTGACGTCTGGTGCTCATGTGACAGGTGTGACAAAAATTGACGCTAGACGAGATCGCCCGGGACCGAAAGCCCGCAGGGCCGATGTCAGCCCTGGCGCGCTCGACCCGTAGGCTGACCGGGTGAGTGCACCCTCGGATCTGGACCAGCTGGTCGGCACGTGGCTGACCGTCCCGGACATCGCAGAGATGCTCGACGTCGACGGGGGCAAGGTGCGCCGCCTCCTGCAGGAGCGCAAGCTCGTCGGCGTCCGGCGGGGGAGCCCGCCGGTGCTCAGCGTGCCGGCGGACCTGCTGGTCCCCGGGCACCTGGCCAACCCGGCCCAGCCCGAGGCTCCCTCGGACGACCGGCCGTGGGCCGTGCTCGCCGCGCTGCAGGGCACGCTGACGGTGCTGGAGGACGACGGCTTCACGGACCACGAGACGATCGAGTGGCTGTTCTCCCCGGAGGAGACCCTGGGGACCACGCCGATCGCCGCGCTGCGTGCGGGGCGCAAGACCGAGGTGCGGAGGGTCGCACAGGCGCTGCTGTAGCCGGTGGGTCGCCCCGTGCCGGTCAGGTGCGGGTCGTGCCCGTCGGACGGCTCAGGCGGCGCGGTCCACCGCGGCGTGCGCGAGCGCGACCAGTGCGCCGCGCGCGGGCTCCGGCCAGGCGCGGGCCGCGATCTGCTCGAAGGTCTGACGGCGCAGGTCGTCGATGAGCTCCTCGACCTCGGCGACGGCCCCGGTCCGCACCAGGAGCTCCGTGAGCACGGCCACCCCCTCGGCGTCGAGATGCGGGTCGCCCACGCGCCGCGTGAGGACGTCCACCGCGTCGGTGTCACCTGCGGCGGTCGCGCGGGCCAGCGCGCGGGCCACCAGGACGGTCCGCTTGCCCTCGCGCAGGTCGTCGCCGGTGGGCTTGCCCGTCGTCGACGGGTCGCCGAGGACGCCCAGGAGGTCGTCCCGCAGCTGGAAGGCCTCACCGAGCGGCAGCCCCACGGCGCGGCAGCCCGCGAGCGCCTCGTCGTCGGCCCCGGCCAGCGCCGCACCGAGGACCAGCGGGTGCTCGACGCTGTAGCGCGCGGCCTTGGTGCGCACGACGTCGCGCGCCCGCCGCTCGTCGTCGGCCGGGTCGCCCCACGGCATGGTCTGCGCGACGAGGTCGAGGTACTGGCCGATCGTCACCTCGGTCCGCATGAGGTCGAACACGGCGCGCGCGGTGCGTGCGACCGGCGCGGGCACCGTGGCCAGCGCGTGCGCCATCTCCTCGTCGCTCGCGACGAGCGCGAGGTCACCGAGCAGGATAGCGACGCCGTCGCCGAAGCGGCGCGGCTCGCCCCGGCGCCCCGCGGCCTGGTGCCGGGTGGCGAAGACCCGGTGCGCCGTGGGGAGCCCGCGGCGCGTGCTCGAGTCGTCCATGACGTCGTCGTGGAACAGCGCCGCCGCCTGGAACAGCTCGAGCGCGGCCCCGGCACGCAGCACGGCCTGCTCGCGCTCGTCCCCGGGCGTCCCGCCGTGCGCGCGCCACGACCAGTAGCAGAAGGCGGCGCGCAGCCGCTTGCCGCCGGTGATCATCCGCTCGACCGCCTCGGCGACGGGCGCCGCGTCCGGGCTGATCGCCAGCGCGGTCTCCCGCAGGTGGGCGACGTGCCGCGTCAGAGCTGCGTCGATCCCGGCGCGCAGGTTCTCACGGTCGACGAGAGAGGTGTGAGAGGTGGGCACACGCCTACCCTAGGGTCACGGTGCGGTGACCGTCCCGCCCAAGGTCATCGTCCGCAGACCGTCCCTGTCGAGGACGCCCACGACGAGGAGCTCGGCCCCCTCCGAACGTGAGAACGTGGCCTGGGCGGCGAGGCCCGCCTCGGGTGCCGGGGGCGCCGACTCGGCGAAGCCGGCGGCGACGAGCGGACCGCGGACCGCGTCCAGCAGGGCGCCCGTCTCCTGACCGGTCCGGACGTTGAGGCTGATGCGCAGCCTGCCGTCCGCCAGTGGCTCGGCCGACGAGACGAGCACCTCGGCGTCCGGCGGCACGGGCACCAGCGCCGCGGGGAAACCCGGTGCGAGCGTGCCGACCGCCGTGTCGTCGTCGATCTCGTCGGTGAGCAGCGTCTCGTCGGGCGTGGCGGCGGCCGCCGCCGCGGACGTGCTGGCCGTGGGCGCGGGCCCCGGCGTGGCGCTGCACCCTGCCATCGCGCCCGCGCAGAGCACCGCGGCGACGGCCAGGGCGGAGGTCGTGGGACGGGGCACGGCGCCAGGGTAGCGGCGCGTCGGCGAGCGGGCGGTCGTGAGCCGACCACAGGTCACCCTCGTGACGCCCTCGCCCACAGTTCCGCCACCCGCACCCCACAGCCGCCGACGCACGCGGTTCGGTGGGCCCATGGAACCCCTCGTCCTCCGGCTCGGCGAGCCCCGTGAGCTGCTCGCCCTCGTCCCGCACCTGCTCGGCTTCCACCCGCAGGACAGCGCCGTCGCGGTCAGCCTGCGAGGGCCCCGCGGGCGTGTGGGCCTCGTCGCCCGCGTCGACCTGGCCGACGTCGCCGACCCCGAGCACGGGCCGCAGGTCGCCCGCTCGCTGGCGACCCACCTCGACCGTGACGGTGCACGTCGCGCCGTCCTGGTCCTGTACGCCGACGCCGTCGACCCGGACCGTGCCGGTCCCGTCGACGCCGCCGCCGCGCACGTCGCAGAGGCCTTCGACGTGCCGTTCGGGGGCGTCGACGTCGTCGTGGTGGGTGACGGCGCGTACCGCTGCCTCGCGTGCGACCCCGACTGCTGCCCACCCGGCGGGCGGCCGCTCAGCGACCTGGAGTCCACCCGCGCCGGCGCCGAGATGGTGCTGGCCGGTTCGGTCGTGGCGCCGGGCCGCGAGTCGCTCGGGAGGGTGGCCACCGCGCCGATCGCCGCCCGTCGCGCCGTGGCGCGCGTCCGCCGTCGTCGGACCGACGCGGCGGTGCGGGCCCACGCCCACGGCGCCGCCGCCGTGGCCCGCTGGCGCGGCGAGTCGCTCGCGGCCTGGCGTGCGCTCCTCACCGCCCCGCCGGGCACGGACGACGGCCCGGTCACCCGGATCGCGCTGCTGGGGCGCGTCGAGGCCGGGCTGGTCGACCGTCGGGTGCGCGACGCGATGCTCGTGGCGATCCTGCCGGGCGCCGACTCCCTGCCGGAGCGTGCGCTCGCGCACGCGGGCCCCGCGGAGGACGCCGAGCTGCGTGACGCGATCTCCCTGCTCGTGGACCCGGTCACCGGCGCCCCGCCGGACGACGCCGCCCGGCGGGCGCAGGCCGCCCTCGACGACGTCGTCGCACACGGACGTCGCGGAGCGCAGGCCCCGGCGTCGACCCTGCTCGCCACCGTCGCGTGGTGGCAGGGCGACGGTGCGCGCGCGGCGGTGCTGCTCGACCGCGCGCTGGGTGACGACCCGGCGTACCGCCTGGCCCACCTCCTGCGCGGCGCCCTCGACGCCGGGCTCGCCCCCGGCTGGGCGCGGCGGCACCCGTGAGCGACCCGCAGGGCCCACTCGCACGACCGCCGAGGTCGTCGCGCGTGCCGCGCTCCGGTAGCGTCGCGCACGAGGCCACCCCCGGGGCCAGGAGGAGGAGCGACGATGGGAATCGTGGTCGGCTACCTGGCGACCCCGGAGGGGCACGCCGCGCTCGACGCCGCCGTCACGGAGGCGCGTCGCAGGTCCGTGCCCGTCGTGGTCGTGCTCAGCGTGCGTCCGGACGAGCCGGTGGAGCGGCGCGCCCAGACCGAGGCGGACCTCGGGAAGGTGCGCGACGACCTCGACGCGCTCGGCGTCGCGCACGACGTCCGCCTGCTGGACGGTGGCGACGTCGCGGACGACCTCATCAGCACCGCGGAGGAGGTCGGGGCCCAGCTCATCGTGCTCGGCCTGCGTCGCCGCAGCCCTGTGGGCAAGCTCATCCTCGGGTCCAACGCGCAGCGGGTCCTGTTCGACGCCCCGTGCCCCGTGCTGACGGTCAAGCCCACGGGCTGACGCCCACCTGCACCGCCTTCGTCGGGTCGTCCCGACGTCCCGTGGCGCTCGCACGACGCGCCCGGGTGCCCGACGACGGGAATGTCGCCGCGCCCCGGGGCGTTGCAGCAGGTCGACCCCCGAGGGCTGGAGACGCGCCGCATGCGGCGCGCATGGCTTCACGCGCGGCACCCCTCCATCGGTCGGTACAATATCCGTCTGTCTCCCGGTCCTTCGGACTCTCCTCGGTTCCGGTTGCCGCGCTGACGAAAGGTCGTTCGTGACGTCCCAGACCCCCCACCCCGCCCTTCCGCGCGAGTTCCAGCACCCTGCGCTGCAGGAGCTGGTCATGCGCGGGCGGACCCACGGCAGCGTCGACACCGCGTCGGTGCGTGCCGCCTGCGAGGCCGCCGGCGTCGAGGACCCCAAGCGGCTGCGCGCGGTCGTCCGCGGGCTCGGCACCGCCGGCGTCGACGTCAACGACCTCGGGAACGCCGGCCGGGCGGTCGCCGCGACGAGCGCGAAGTCGCGTCCCGCCGCCAAGGCGTCCGTCGTCGACGGTGCCCCCACCCCCGCGAAGCCGGCCCGGGCCGCTGCCAAGACGACGGCCGCCAAGCCGGCCGCCAAGGCCGCCGCCGCGAAGGCCGCGCCTGCCACGGCGTCGACGGACGAGACCGCTGACGACGTGGACGACGCCGACGTCGACGTCGACGTGGCCGAGCTCGTGGACGTCGAGACGCCCGAGGTCGTGGACGTCGCCGACGTCGTCGAGGTCGAGACGGACGACACCGAGGAGGACGGCGACGAGACGGTCGCCAAGCCCGCGGTCGTGAAGAAGGAGGACGAGCCCGAGGACACGGGCTTCGTGTACTCCGACGCCGACGACGACGACGCGCCTGCCCAGCAGGTCGTGACGGCCGGTGCCACAGCGGACCCCGTCAAGGACTACCTCAAGCAGATCGGCAAGGTCGCGCTGCTGAACGCCGAGCAGGAGGTCGAGCTCGCCAAGCGGATCGAGGCCGGCCTGTTCGCGGACGAGAAGCTCGCGGAGATCCGCGACACGCTCGAGCCGAAGATGCGTCGCGAGCTCGAGTGGATCGCCCAGGACGGCCGTCGTGCCAAGAACCACCTCCTCGAGGCGAACCTGCGGCTCGTCGTCTCCCTCGCCAAGCGCTACACCGGTCGCGGCATGCTCTTCCTGGACCTCATCCAGGAGGGCAACCTCGGTCTGATCCGCGCGGTCGAGAAGTTCGACTACACCAAGGGCTACAAGTTCTCGACGTACGCCACCTGGTGGATCCGGCAGGCGATCACCCGAGCGATGGCCGACCAGGCCCGCACCATCCGCATCCCGGTGCACATGGTCGAGGTCATCAACAAGCTCGCGCGCGTGCAGCGCCAGATGCTCCAGGACCTGGGCCGCGAGCCCACGCCGGAGGAGCTGGCCAAGGAGCTCGACATGACGCCCGAGAAGGTCGTCGAGGTCCAGAAGTACGGCCGTGAGCCCATCTCCCTGCACACGCCACTCGGTGAGGACGGTGACAGCGAGTTCGGCGACCTCATCGAGGACTCCGAGGCCGTCGTCCCCGCGGACGCCGTCAGCTTCACGCTGCTCCAGGAGCAGCTGCACCAGGTGCTCGACACGCTCTCCGAGCGTGAGGCCGGCGTCGTGTCCATGCGGTTCGGCCTCACCGACGGCCAGCCCAAGACCCTCGACGAGATCGGCAAGGTCTACGGCGTCACGCGCGAGCGCATCCGCCAGATCGAGTCCAAGACGATGTCGAAGCTGCGGCACCCGTCGCGCTCCCAGGTCCTGCGGGACTACCTGGACTGAGTGGTTCCGCACCCGCGAGTGCGGCAGCACCACCTGCGAGATCGACGAAGGCCCCGGACCAGGTGGTCCGGGGCCTTCGTCGATCGTCCTGTGCGGCGGTGTCAGCCGGCCGCCCCGGCGCCGGCGCCGTGCTCGGCCAGCAACCGATCCGTCTCGTCCTGCACGTGCGTCGCGACGGTGGCGAACTTCGGTGCGTGCTCGCGCGCGTGGTGCGCGCAGAACAGCAGCTCACCGACCGGGAGCACGACACGGACATAGGCCTGCGCGTTGCAGCGGTCGCAGCGGTCTGCGGCCGTCAGCGGGGTCGTGGGTTCGATCGTCGTCCCTGTCACCTCTCCATAGAACCATCCGCCTTGGTGATCCACGTCATCGGGAAGGGGTGGTTCGCTCTCTGCGTACAAGATCGTGACACGGCGTCACGAGATCGTGATCGGGGAGTGTCTCGACGGGGGAGCACGTCACACGAACGACACGTGTCGACCACCGTCACCCTGCCGCGTGACCGGCCGACACGTCGAGGAGGCCACGGTCCGGCCGGCTCCGCGGCATGGCGACCACGGCCCTGTCGGTCCGCCCGGATACGATCGGCGCCGTGACCACGACCTCCGCCCAGGCCGGCTACACCGCGCGGCACCTGTCGGTGCTCGAGGGTCTCGAGGCCGTGCGCAAGCGCCCCGGGATGTACATCGGCACCACGGACAGCCGCGGGCTGATGCACTGCCTGTGGGAGATCATCGACAACTCGGTCGACGAGGCGCTCGGTGGCCACGGCGACCGCATCGAGGTCGTCCTGCACGCGGACTCCTCGGTCGAGGTGCGCGACAACGGACGCGGCATCCCCGTCGACGTCGAGCCCAAGACGGGCCTGACGGGCGTCGAGGTCGTCCTCACCAAGCTCCACGCGGGCGGCAAGTTCGGCGGCGGCTCGTACGCGGCGTCGGGCGGCCTGCACGGCGTGGGCGCGTCCGTCGTCAACGCGCTGTCCGCGCGCCTCGACGTCGAGGTCGACCGCGGTGGTCGTACGTACCGGATGACGTTCCACCGCGGGGAGCCCGGCGAGTTCGACGACCGCGCGGGCGTGAGCCCGGAGTCGCCGTTCGAGCCGTTCGTCCAGGGGTCCGAGCTCACGGTCGTCGGCAAGGTCGCCAAGGGCGTGACGGGCACCCGCGTGCGGTACTGGGCGGACCGGCAGATCTTCCCCAAGGGCGCGGTCTTCGCCTACGACGAGCTGGTGACCCGGGCGCGGCAGACGAGCTTCCTGGTGCCCGGCCTGGCGATCACGGTGCGCGACGAGCGCGGCGTGGCCGGGACGCCGGGTGAGCACGGACCGCACGAGGAGACGTTCCTGCACACCGGGGGCGTCGTCGACTTCGTGGAGCACCTGGCCCCCGACGCCGCCGTGACGGACACCTGGCACCTGACGGGCGAGGGCACGTTCACCGAGACCGTCCCGGTGCTCGACGACCGGGGGCACATGTCCCCGCAGGAGGTCTCGCGCACGTGCGAGGTCGACGTCGCGGTGCGGTGGGGCACGGGCTACGCGACCGAGGTGCGCAGCTTCGTCAACATCATCTCGACGCCCAAGGGCGGCACGCACCTCGCGGGCTTCGAGGCGGGGCTGCTCAAGACCGTCCGTGCGCAGGTGGCCGCGAACGCCCGCCGCCTGAAGTTCTCCGTCAAGGACTCGTCGGCCGAGCGGGTCGAGAAGGAGGACGTGCTCGCGGGTCTCACGGCCGTGGTCACGGTCCGGCTCGCCGAGCCGCAGTTCGAGGGCCAGACCAAGGAGGTCCTCGGCACGGGTCCCGTGCGCGGGATCGTCGCGCGCGTCGTCGAGCAGCAGCTCACGGCGATCTTCGGCTCGTCGAAGCGCGACGAGAAGGCGCACTCCGCGCTGCTGCTCGACAAGGTCGTCGGGGAGATGCGGGCACGGGTGTCGGCCCGCAAGCAGAAGGAGATCTCCCGCCGCAAGAACGCGCTCGAGTCGTCGTCGCTGCCGGCCAAGCTCGCCGACTGCCGCATCGACGACGTCGCGCGCAGCGAGCTGTTCATCGTCGAGGGCGACAGCGCGCTGGGCACGGCCAAGCTCGCGCGCAGCTCCGACTTCCAGGCGCTGCTGCCCATCCGCGGCAAGATCCTCAACGTCCAGAAGGCGTCGGTCGGCGACATGCTGAAGAACGCCGAGTGCGCCGCGATCATCCAGGTGCTCGGCGCGGGGTCGGGTCGCACGTTCGACCTCGAGGCGGCGCGCTACGGCAAGATCGTGCTGATGACGGACGCCGACGTGGACGGTGCGCACATCCGCACGCTGCTGCTCACGCTGTTCTTCCGGTACATGCGCCCGCTCGTCGACGCGGGGCGGGTGTACGCGGCGGTACCGCCGCTGCACCGGATCGAGGTCATCGGCGCCGGCTCCCGCAAGAACGAGTACGTGTACACGTACTCCGAGGTCGAGCTGGCGACGACCCTGAAGAAGCTCGACCGGTCGGGCCGGCGCTACAAGGACGACATCCAGCGCTACAAGGGGCTGGGGGAGATGGACGCCGACCAGCTCGCCGAGACGACGATGGACCCGCGCCACCGCACGCTGCGCCGGGTCCGCGTCGGCGAGGCCGAGCACGCCGCCGCGCACGTCGAGAAGGTGTTCGAGCTGCTGATGGGCTCCGACGTCGCCCCGCGCAAGGACTTCATCGTCGCCAACGCTCACTCCCTGGACCAGTCGCGCATCGACGCCTGACGGCACGGCGGCCTGCCACGCGCAGAACAGCTGGCCAGGCGCCGACGACCACGCCAGGCTGTCGACCATGACCGACACGACCACGCCTCTGGCCGTCCGCGCCGCGCCGCCCGCGCAGGTCCCGCTGCCCGCGTCGGACCGGGGACTGACGTGGCGCCCGGCGACCCTGGACGACGCCGACGCCCTGGCGTCGCTGAACGTCCGGTCGCAGGAGGCTGACGCGCTGCCGTTCCGCACCTCGGCCCCCGAGGTCACCGAGGAGCTCGAGGGGGAGTGGCGCGACCTGCGGCTCGACACCCTCGTCGGGCTCGACGTCGACGGCGTGCCGCGGGCCTGGGCGCAGGTCGACACGGCCCCGGGGGACGAGCGCGTCGTGCGCGCGTTCGTCGAGGGCACGGTCGATCCCGCCTGGCGGGGACGCGGCATCGGCACCGCGCTCGTGGCGTGGTCGCAGGCGCGCGCCCGCCAGCTGCTCGCGGCGTCGGGCAAGGAGCTGCCTGCCCGCATCGCCACGTACTGCGACGACGCGACGCCCGAGGTGGCGCAGGTCTACCGCGCCGCGGGGTTCGCGCCCATCCGCTACTACACGCACATGCGACGCCCGCTCGACGTGCCGCTACCCGACGTGCCGTCGATCGACGGGCTGCGCGTCGTGCCGTGGACGCCGGAGCTCGACGACGCCGTGCGGCTCGCCCACAACGAGGTGTTCGCCGACCACTGGGGCTCCGAGCCGCGCACGCCCGAGCAGTGGCAGCAGGCGCGCTCGATGTTCGCCCCGACGTGGTCGTTCGCGGCCCTCGACGACGCCGACCGGGTCGTCGGGTACGCCGTGTCCAGCCGCTTCGAGCAGGACTGGCCGGCCGCGGGGTACACGTCCGGCTACACCGACCTGCTGGGCGTGCGACGCGAGTGGCGTGGCCGACGTGTTGCGGTGGCGCTGCTGGTCCGCGTCATGCGCGCGTACGCCGACGACGAGATGGCGTACGCCGAGCTCGAGGTCGACACGGCGAACCCCTCCGGCGCGCACGGCCTGTACGCCGCGCTGGGCTACGAGGTGGCGCACTCCTCCACGATGCTGTCGATAGAGCTGTGACGTCCGTGCGGGTGGGGCCGGATCGGGCCGTCCCGGCATGTCGCGTGCCCGCGGACGGTTAGGGTCTGTGCCCATGACCGACGTGCTCGACCTGCAGGACGTGACGATCCGCCGGGGGGCGACGACGATCCTGGAGTCGCTGTCGTGGCAGGTGCGCGAGGGCGACCGCTGGGTGGTGCTCGGCCGCAACGGTGCGGGCAAGACGACCCTGTTGCAGGTGGCGGCGGGGCGCATGCACCCCACGTCCGGGACGGCCGATCTGCTCGGGGCGCGCCTGGGTGCGACCGACGTCGCCGAGCTCCGGCCGCGGATCGGGCTCGCGAGCGCCGCGCTCGCCGACCGGATCCCGTCGGGGGAGACGGTGCGTGACGTCGTGCTGACGGCCGCGTACGGCGTGACGGGGCGGTGGCGCGAGACGTACGAGACGGTCGACGAGTCGCGTGCGTCCGACCTGCTGGCCGCGTTCGGCGTCGGGCACCTGGCCGAGCGCTGGTTCGGCACCCTGTCCGAGGGGGAGCGCAAGCGGGTGCAGATCGCACGCTCGTTGATGAGCGACCCCGAGCTGCTGCTGCTGGACGAGCCGGCCGCCGGCCTGGACCTGGGAGGGCGTGAGGAGCTCGTCGGCGCCCTGGCGGAGCTCGCGCGCGACCGTCGCTCGCCCGCGCTGGTGCTGGTGACGCACCACGTCGAGGAGATCCCGCCGGGGTTCACCCACCTGCTCCTGCTGCGCGCCGGGCAGGTGTTCGCGTCCGGGCCGATCGGCGAGGTGCTCACCGAGGAGAACCTGTCCGGCACGTTCGACCTCCCGCTGCGCCTCGACGACACCGACGGCCGGTGGTCGGCGCACGCCACGGACCGACCCGCGCGCTGATCGTCGCCGAGCCGGTACCACTCGACCCATCGGATCGCAAAGCGATCACATAGGATCGGTTGACGGAGAACGGCGAGCAGCGGAGGTGGCGGGCATGGGATGGCTCTGGTGGGTCGGGGGAGCCCTGACGTTGGGCATCCTGGAGATGATCTCGCTGGACCTGGTCCTCATCATGTTCGCCGGCGGTGCCCTGGCAGGCGGGTTGGCCTACGCGCTGGGTGCCCCCGTGGCCGTGCAGATCCTCGTCGCGGCGGCGACGTCCGTCATCCTGCTCGCGACGCTGCGGCCCTGGCTGCTGCGCCACCTGCGGGGACGTGGACCGCTGCCGGAGACCAACGCCGCAGCGCTGGTCGGCCGCGACGCGGTCGTCGTCTCGATGGTGGACGGCACGGCCGGTCGCGTGAAGCTCGCCGGCGAGGTGTGGAGCGCACGCACCGCCGACGGCGGCTCGTTGCCCCCGGGGAGCGCGGTCACCGTGACGAAGATCGACGGGGCGACCGCGGTCGTCAGCCCTGCCACGGCGACGGCGCCGGGCGACACGACGGCCCCCGGTGTGGCACCCGCCTGACGCGCACGACGCACGACCGAACGACCGACCCGGGCTCCCGGGTCACCCCTGGCCGCCCCGCGGGGCGGCACGACCCGCGGAGGTTCCATTGAACGACGGCCCCGGTGCCGGCCAGATCGCGCTGATCCTCGTCCTCGTCCTCGTGCTGATCTTCGTCGTCGTCGCCCTGGTGCGCGCGGTGCGGATCGTCCCGCAGGCGGTGGCGATCATCGTCGAGCGGCTCGGCCGGTACAACAAGACGCTGGACGCGGGTCTGCACCTGCTGATCCCGTTCGTCGACCGCGTGCGAGCGAGCGTGGACCTGCGTGAGCAGGTCGTGTCGTTCCCCCCGCAGCCGGTCATCACGTCCGACAACCTCGTGGTCAGCATCGACACCGTCATCTACTTCCAGGTGACGTCGCCCAAGGACGCGGTCTACGAGATCGCGAACTACATCACGGGCATCGAGCAGCTGACCGTCACGACGCTGCGTAACGTCATCGGGTCCATGGACCTCGAGCAGACGCTCACCAGCCGTGACCAGATCAACGGCCAGCTGCGCGGCGTCCTCGACGAGGCGACCGGCAAGTGGGGGATCCGCGTCAACCGCGTCGAGCTCAAGGCGATCGACCCGCCCGCCTCGGTGCAGGGTTCGATGGAGCAGCAGATGCGCGCCGAGCGGGACCGTCGCGCCGCGATCCTCACGGCCGAGGGCGTCAAGCAGTCCGCGATCCTCACGGCCGAGGGCGAGAAGCAGTCGGCGATCCTGCGGGCCGAGGGTGAGGCGCAGTCCGCCATCCTGCGGGCCGAGGGTGAGGCGCGCGCGATCCTCCAGGTGTTCGACGCGGTCCACCGCGGCGACGCCGACCCCAAGCTGCTGGCGTACCAGTACCTGCAGACGCTGCCGAAGATCGCCGCGAGCCCGTCGAACAAGATGTGGTTCCTGCCGGCCGAGCTCAGCGGTGCGCTGGGCTGGATGGCCAAGGGCTTCCAGGGCGGCGGCGACGGTCCGGACTACCCGACACGTCCTGCCGGGAGCTCGCCGATCGCCGAGGGCGAGCTGCCGCCGGTGTCACTGACCGACCCGAGCGAGGCGCTGGCCGAGGCCCGTCGCGAGTCCGCGGCCGCGACGGCCGACGCGACGAGCGCCGGCACGCTCACCGGGGTGCCGTTCGACCCGGGCGCCGAGCGCGGGCAGCGTCCCGGTACGGGTCACGCCGCACCGCAGCAGCCGGCGTACGGGACCCCGGCCGTGGCACCGCGCCCGCTCCCGCAGGACGCACCCCCGCAGGACGAGCCGAGGCCGCCTGCGCAGCCCGCTCCCTGAGCGGACGTCCACCACGACGCCGGTGCCCCGCAGGGGGTGCCGGCGTCGTGCCGTCCGCCCGGCGCAGCACCCGCCGTGTCCGCCCACCGCGGAATGGTGCTGCGCAGGGCCCCGGTACGCGGCATCGTGTACCTGCTGCTGCACGGCCTGCTCGTGCGGGACCGCCCCCGCGTCCGCCCGGGTCGGCCGCCCGCCGCCACGGAAGGGCTCGGAACCATGCTCGTACGACTGCTCCGGGAGCATCTGCGCCCGTACCGGGGCGCCGTCACCGCCGTGCTCGTCCTGCAGCTCGTGCAGGTCATCGCGACCCTGTGGCTCCCGAGCCTCAACGCCGACATCATCGACGACGGCGTCGCGCAGGGCGACACCGCGACGATCTGGCGGCTCGGCGGGGTGATGCTCGCGATCAGCCTCGTGCAGGTCGTCGCGTCGGTCGCAGCGGTGTGGTTCGGTGCGCGCGCGGCGATGGCGTTCGGGCGGGACGTGCGGGCGCGGCTGTTCGACCAGGTGCAGTCCTTCTCGCAGCAGGAGATGGGCACGTTCGGTGCGCCGACCCTCATCACGCGCACGACGAACGACGTGCAGCAGGTGCAGATGGTCGTGTTCATGACGTTCGTGTTCCTCGTGATGGCGCCGCTCATGCTCGTCGGCGGCGTGGTGATGTCGCTGCGCGAGGACGTCGGCCTGTCGGGCCTGCTGCTCGTGATCGTGCCGGTCCTGGCCGTCATCATCGGGCTGATCGTGTCGCGGATGGTGCCGTGGTTCCGGCAGATGCAGCAGCGGATCGACGCGGTGAACCGGGTCATGCGCGAGCAGCTCGCCGGGGTCCGCGTGGTCCGGGCGTTCGTCCGCGAGCGGTACGAGGCAGCCCGATTCGAGGTCGCCAACGAGAACCTGTACACGGCGTCGTTGCGTGCGGGCCTGCTGTTCGCCCTGATGTTCCCGGTGGTCATGCTGGTGATGAACGTCTCGAGCGTCTCGGTCGTGTGGTTCGGTGCCCGTCGCGTCGACGCCGGCGAGATGCAGATCGGCTCGCTCATCGCGTTCCTCAGCTACATCATGTTCGTCCTCATGGCCGTGATGATGAGCTCGATGATGGTCGTCATGGTGCCGCGCGCGATGGTGTCGGCCGACCGCATCGGCGAGGTCCTCGACACCGGGACGACCGTCGTGCCGCCGGCGCAGCCCGTCGCGTTCCCGTCCGGTCCGGACGCGCGTCCCGGCGTGCTCGAGGTGCGCGGCGTCGAGTTCCGGTACCCGGGGGCGGAGCACGCGGTCCTGCAGGACGTGTCGTTCGTCGCCGAGCCCGGCCGCACGACCGCCGTCATCGGGTCGACCGGCTCGGGCAAGACGACGCTGCTGCACCTCGTGCCGCGGCTGTACGACGTGACCGGGGGGCAGGTGCTCGTCGACGGGGTCGACGTCCGGGACGCGGACCCGATCGCGCTCGGCTCCCTCATCGGGTTCGTGCCGCAGCGCCCCTACCTGTTCACGGGGACCGTGCGGAGCAACCTGGAGTTCGGTCGACCGGACGCGAGCGACGAGGACCTGTGGCACGCGCTCGACGTCGCCCAGGCGCGCGACTTCGTCGAGGCGCTGCCCGAGCAGCTCGACGCGCCGATCGCGCAGGGCGGGACCAACCTGTCCGGTGGGCAGCGCCAACGCCTCGCGATCGCGCGGGCCCTGGTGCGTCGGCCCAGCATCTACCTGTTCGACGACTCGTTCTCGGCGCTCGACTACGCCACCGACGCCGCGCTGCGTGCCGCGCTGGCGCCCGAGACGCGCGACGCGACGGTCGTCGTGGTCGCGCAGCGGGTCGCGACGATCCGGCACGCCGATCGCATCCTCGTGCTCGACGAGGGGCGTGTCGTCGGCGACGGCACCCACGAGGAGCTCCTGGCGTCGAACGAGACGTACCAGGAGATCGTGTACTCCCAGCTGAGCGCGCAGGAGGCGGCGTGAGCACCACGACCCGGCCCGGACGTCCTCCCGGCCCGCCGCCGGGGACCCCGCGCGGCGGCCCGATGGGGATGGGCCTGGGCATGCCCGGGCAGAAGTCGATGGACTTCCGTGGCTCGATGCGCCGCCTGCTCACCGCGCTGCGACCCGAGCGGGCGCGTCTGGTGGCGGTCCTCGTGCTCGGCGCGCTGTCGGTCGCCGCGGCCGTCACCGGCCCCAAGCTGCTCGGCACCGCGACCGACGTGCTCTTCGAGGGCGTCGTGTCGCGCCAGCTCGTGCCCTTCGCCCCCGCCGGTGCCTCGCAGCAGCAGGCCGTCGAGGCGCTGCGGGCCGCGGGGCAGGACACGCTGGCCGACATGGTCAGCGGCATGGCGGCCGTGACGGTCGGTGCCGGCGTCGACTTCGATCGGCTCCGCTCGATCCTGCTGGTCGTGCTCGCCGTCTACGTGGCCGCGTTCCTGTTCGGCTGGATGCAGGGCCGGCTCACGGCGCGCGCCGTGCAGAACACGGTGCTCCGCATGCGCTCCGACGTCGAGGCGAAGCTGGGTCGCGTCCCGTTGTCGTACTTCGACCAGCAGCCGCGTGGCGAGCTGCTGTCGCGGGTCACCAACGACATCGACAACGTGGCCCAGACCGTCCAGCAGACGCTGTCGCAGCTGGTCACCTCGGTGCTGACGGTGATCGGCGTGCTCGCCATGATGTTCTGGATCTCCCCGCTCCTCGCACTGGTCGCGCTGGTGACGGTGCCGCTCTCCGTGGTGATCGCGGCGGCCATCGCCAAGCGGTCGCAGCCGCAGTTCGTCGAGCAGTGGGCGTGGACGGGCAAGCTCAACGCGCACATCGAGGAGATGTTCACCGGGCACGCGCTAGTGACCGTCTTCGGTCGGCAGCAGGAGGCAGCGGCGACGTTCGCGGAGCGCAACGAACGCCTCTACGAGTCGGCCTTCCGGGCGCAGTTCATCTCCGGCATCATCCAGCCGGCACTCGGGTTCGTCGCCAACCTCAACTACCTGGTCGTGGCCGTCGTCGGCGGGCTGCGCGTCGCCTCGGGCACCTTGACGCTCGGCGACGTCCAGGCGTTCATCCAGTACAGCCGGCAGTTCACGCAGCCGATCACGCAGATCGCCTCGATGGCCAACCTGCTGCAGTCCGGGGTCGCCTCGGCCGAGCGGGTGTTCGAGCTGCTCGACGCCGAGGAGCAGTCCCCGGACCCCGAGCAGCCCGCCGTGCTGCCCGCACGGGTGCAGGGACGTGTCGCGTTCGAGGACGTGTCGTTCCGCTACGAGCCGGGCACGCCGCTGATCGAGCACCTGTCGGTCGTCGCCGAGCCGGGGCAGACCGTCGCGATCGTCGGACCCACCGGGGCCGGCAAGACCACGCTGGTCAACCTCGTCATGCGGTTCTACGAGGTCGACGGCGGGCGGATCACGCTCGACGGCGTCGACACCCGTGACCTCACGCGCGACGCGCTGCGCTCCCAGATCGGCATGGTGCTGCAGGACACCTGGCTGTACCAGGGGACCATCACCGAGAACATCGCGTACGGCGTCGACGGCGCCACGCACGAGCAGGTCGTCGAGGCGGCGGTCGCGACCCACGTCGACCGCTTCGTGCGGACCCTGCCCGACGGGTACGACACGGTCCTGGACGACGAGGGCGCCGCGGTGTCCGCGGGGGAGAAGCAGCTGCTGACGATCGCGCGGGCGTTCCTGGCCGACCCGGCGATCCTCATCCTCGACGAGGCGACGTCGTCGGTCGACACGCGCACCGAGGTGCTGGTGCAGCACGCGATGAACGCGCTGCGGGTCGGGCGCACGTCGTTCGTCATCGCGCACCGCCTCTCCACGATCCGCGACGCGGACGTCATCCTCGTCATGGAGCACGGGCAGATCGTCGAGAAGGGCACCCACGACGAGCTCATCGCGGCGGGCGGCGCGTACGCGCGGCTGTACGAGAGCCAGTTCGCGGCGGCGTCCGCACCCGTGGACTGACCTGCTCGCGGTGCCGCCCGGACGAGGCCGCGCGCGGCGGTCGGCACCCCCGTGACGGAGATGAGAGCCTGGGGGGAGAGACCCCGGCGCCCGTCCGACCCGACGTCGCGTCACCACCTGCCGAGGAGCCGCATGTCCGACCACCCGACCACGCCCGCCACCGTCGCGAGCGCGGCCGTCGCCGACCGCGACGTCGCGCACCGCACCCGCACCCGCACCGTCCAGGTCCTGGACCGGTCCGGCACCCCCCTCGCGGGGTCGTCCGTGACGGTGGAGCAGACCGCGCACGACCTCGGGTTCGGGTGCATCGGCTTCGACGCGGTCTACCGTGCGGGACGCCGGCTCGCCGGCACCCCGGCCGCACCGGGCGAGGACGAGCTGTTCGACCGCCTCGACGCGCTCTGGTTCGACCTGTTCAACACCGCGACCCTGCCGTTCTACTGGGGCACGTTCGAGCCGCAGGAGGGGCACCCCCGCACCGCGGCGCTGCGCGCCGCCGCCGAGCACTACGTCTCGCGCGGAGCACGCGTCAAGGGTCACCCCCTGGTCTGGCACACCGTCGCCCCGCAGTGGCTCGTCCCGAAGCCGGACGACGAGGTCCTGCGGCTGCTGCGCGCCCGCGTCGAGCGTGACGCGTCGGAGTTCGCCGGGCTCGTCGACACGTGGGACGCGATCAACGAGGTCGTGATCATGCCGGTGTTCACCAAGGACGACAACGCCGTCACGCGCGTCGCCAAGACGGTCGGACGCGTCGGCATGGTGCGCCTGGCGTTCGAGGAGGCGCGGGCCGCCAACCCGTCGGCGACTCTCCTGCTCAACGACTTCGACATGTCCGCCGACTACGAGCACCTCATCGAGGAGTGCCTCGCCGCCGGCATCCAGATCGACGCGCTGGGTCTGCAGAGCCACATGCACCAGGGCACGTGGGGCAAGGAGAAGACGCTCGACGTGCTCGAGCGTTTCGGCCGGTTCGGCCTGCCGATCCACTTCACCGAGATCACCCTGATGTCCGGTGACCACATGCCGAAGCACCTCGACGACCTCAACGACCACCAGGTCGAGAGCTGGCCCAGCACGCCCGAGGGCCTCGAGCGCCAGAAGCAGGACGCCGTCGAGCTGTACACGACGCTCGTCGCCGACCCGCACGTGCAGGCCATCACGTACTGGGGGATGTCCGACCACGGCATGTGGCTCAACGCGCCGGGCGGTCTGGTGTTCGCGGACGGCACGCCCAAGCCGTCGTACGACGCGCTGCACGGCCTGATCCGTGGGCAGTGGTGGCTCGCGCCGACGGCCGTGACGACCGACGCCGAGGGCCGGGTCCAGGTCAGCGGCCTGCCCGGCCGGTACGCGGTGGTGGTGGGCGACCAGCGCACCGAGGTGGTCGTCGGCGAGGACGAGCACGAGGCCGTCGTCACCCTCGCGTGAGCACCCTCGCGTGAGGCATCACCGACCCCGGACGGAACCCCGTCCGGGGTCGGTGCGACGCACGTCACCGGTGTCGGAGGTCGGGCTGGGGGCGCCGGTGGTCGATGCTCATCACATGGACCCTGCCCGTGGCGCCACCGTCCGGCCGCGCCTCGTCCGAGACCGGCTCACCGTCGGGCTCTACACACCCTTCGCGGTGTGGGGCTGGCTGCTCTACAGCTTCAACCCCTCGGTGCCGCTGCTCGCCGACGAGCTCGGCATCACCGCGGCCCAGGCCGGTCTGCACGGCACGGCCATGGCCCTGGGTGGTCTGGTCGCGGCACCGCTGACCCCGCGCGCCGTGCGGGTGCTCGAGCGGCGCGGCGCGATCGGCACGGCGGCGCTGCTGGTCGCGGTGGGGGTCGTCGGGCTGCTGCTCGGCCCGACGCTCCCGTGGACGCTCACCGGCATGTTCGTCACGGCGGTCGGTGGCAACGTGCTCATCGCCGCCACCCAGGTGGGGATCGCGCAGCACGCCGGCCGGGCGGCGTCGGCGGCGATCACCGAGGCGAACGGCGTCGGCTCGTCGATCGGGCTCGTCGGCCCGCTGGCCGTCGGCGCGTGCGTCACGCTCGGCTGGGGGTGGCGTCCGGGGGTCGCGGTGACGGTCCTGCTCGCGCTCGTCGTCGCCGTCGTCGTGGCACGCCTGCCCGCGTCGCGTGCGCTGCCCGCGCTGCGCCGCAGGACGACGGGCACCGCGGCGGCGCCCGTCGCGCCCAGGACCGCCGACGACGCCGTCGCGGCACCCACCACCGCCGCGGTCTCGGCCACCGGGACGCCCGCACCCCTCGCCCCGGCGTCACGGCACCGGCTGCTGCGTGCCGCACCGCTCTTCCTCGCCACGATCGTCGCCGCCGTCGCCCTCGAGAACGCCACCACCTACTGGGCCACGGACCTCGTCCTGGCGCGCACCGACGCGGGCGCCGGCATCGCGACCGCCACGACCGCAGGCCTCGTCGCCGGCATGTCCGCCATGCGCTTCGTCGTCGGGCCCCTGTCGCTGCGCGTGCAGGCCGCGCACCTGCTCGCGGCGTCGTTCGGCATCGCCGTCATCGGGTGGGCCGTGCTGTGGACCGCGACCGACGCGGGCGTCGCGCTCGCGGGCCTGGTCGTCGCGGGCTTCGGGTACGGCGCGCAGTACCCGCTGTCGATCGCGCTGCTGCTCGCCGCGTCGCCCGGCCGGGGCGACCGGGCGCAGGCGCACGCGACCCTCGCGGGCGCGCTCGCGATCGGCGTCGCGCCGTTCCTGCTCGGTGCGCTCTCGGACGCCTTCGGGACGCACAGCGCGTTCCTGCTGGTTCCCGTCGTGGCGGTCGCCGGCGGCGTCGTCGCGCTGCTCGGGGGCCGGGCGGTGCGCCACGACGCCCGCCGGTAGGACACCGCCTCTCGGCTGCGACCTGGGAGGATGAGGGCGTGTCCCGTGCCGACGTCCACCACGTCACCGACCGCGACGACCCGCGGCTGAGCGACTACGTCGGACTCACCGACGTCGCGCTGCGCACCCGCATCGAGCCCGCCAACGGCCTGTACATCGCCGAGAGCTCGACCGTCCTGGGCCGCGCGCTGCGCGCCGGGCACCGACCGCGGTCCGTCCTGCTGGCGCCGCGCTGGCTCGGCGACGTCGAGTCGATGCTCGCCGACGTCCCCGGGGACGACCCCGTGACCGTGTACGTGGCCGACGAGCCCGTCCTGGAGGCCATCACCGGGTTCCACGTCCACCGGGGCGCGCTCGCGGCCATGCACCGCCCCGACCTGCCGTCCGTCGCCGCCGTCCTCGCCGGTGCGCGCGGGGGAGCCGGGGCGCGACGGGTCGCAGTCCTGGAGGACCTCGTCGACCACACCAACGTCGGTGCGGCTTTCAGGTCCGCCGCCGCGCTGGGCGTCGACGCGGTGCTCGTCACACCGCGCTGCGCCGACCCGCTGTACCGGCGGTCGGTGCGGGTGTCGATGGGCACGGTGTTCCAGGTGCCGTGGACCCGCATCGACCCGTGGCCCGAGGGCATCGCGACGCTGCGCGTGGCGGGGTTCGTCACGGCGTCGCTCGCACTGTCCGACGACGCGGTGTCGCTCGACGACCTCGTCGCGGACCCGCCGGAGCGCCTCGCGCTGGTGCTCGGGGCCGAGGGTGACGGGCTGAAGCCGGCGACGGTGGCCGCGGGCGACCTGACGGTGCGCATCCCGATGGCCGGCGGGGTCGACTCGCTCAACGTCGCCGCCGCGGCTGCCGTGGCGTTCTGGGCGACGCGGGTCTGACGGCCAGGGGCCCGTCGGGCGGTAGCATCCGCTCGGCGTCCTGCCCTGTGGCGGGCGGAGGACGGACGGAGGGCGGGACAGTGGCGGTCGTGACCCCCACCGTGGACGTGGAGCGGACCCAGCGGGTCTACAGCCTGCAGTGGTTGCGGTTCGTCGCGGCGCTGGCCGTCGTCTTCTACCACGCGGCCGTCTACCAGTCGCTCCAACGGGGCAGCACCTGGGCCCTGCAGTACGTGCCCGGCTGGCTCGGGGCGGTGGGGGTGTCGCTGTTCTTCGCGCTGTCGGGCTACCTCATGGCGTCCTCGATGCAGCGGTACTCGGCACCGCAGTTCCTCCTGCACCGCCTCGTGCGGATCTACCCGCCGTTCTTCGTGGTCGTCGCGCTCGTGCTCGTCGCGTCGATCTGGTCGCCGATCAAGGCGCCCGTCGACGTCTACGCCCTGTCGCTGCTGCCCTACGGCGGCGCGACCTACCCGCTCGGCGTCGAGTGGACCCTCGTGTTCGAGATCGCGTTCTACGTCTTCGTGGCCGTCCTGATCGCCCTGGGGCGCGTCCAGAGCGCTGCGTCCGTGCTGATCGGCTGGCTCGGCCTGATCCTCGTGCACAACGTCCTGTGGCCCGACAACCCCTCGATCAACGTCTTCCCGGCGCACGAGCTGCCGTTCGTCGGCGTCACGACGGCCTTCGCGTTCGGCATGCTCCTGCCGCTCGTGCTGCACCGGCCCCCGCACCCGGTCGTCGCGGGGATCGTCGGGACGGCGCTGTGGCTCTTCGGCTCGTCCCAGGGCGTGACCGGAGGCCGCTGGGGGCTGGGATTCGGCAGCGCGCTGCTCGTGCTGTCGCTCGCGCGGTACGAGGGCTGGCGACCGGTCTTCGGTGACACGCCCGTCGGACGGCTCGGGAACCGGCTCGGCAACTACAGCTACATGCTCTACCTCTGCCACCTGCCGGTGATCCGCACCCTCTACGCGACGCTCCCGGGGGTGGGCTTCATCCGGGTGTTCGTCCTGTCGATCGTCGCGGCCGTGCTGCTCAGCATCCCCCTGGGCGAGCTCGACATGTGGATGTACCGACGCCTCAAGGCACGCGTCGACCAGGCGAGCCCCACCCTGCGGACGGTCCTGGCGGCGGGGTTCGTCGTGATCTTCACGGTGTCGGCGATCGTCTTCTTCTGACCTTCCCCCTCAGCCGGCGACGATCGCAGCGGGGGACCCGCCCAGCCGCGCGATCTCGGCGTCGAGCGCGTCGTCCGTCGATCGCGGTGACCCCGGTCGCCACGTCAGCCGGACGGTGTCGCCGGTGCGGGTCCAGGTGCCCGCCACGACGCCGTCGACCACGACGACCCGCGCGCCACGACTCACCTCCGGGCGCAGGTCCGGCGGGACGATGTGCGGGTCGGCGGTGCCGGGGCCCAGGACCCACTGGTCGTACTGCGGCAGCAGTCGGACCACGGCGGTCGGTGCCGTCGCCGTCAGCTCGTCGAGGTCGTCCCGCAGCACCAGGAGCGGCTCCCCGTCGACCTCGACGTCGCACAGGCGGGCGCCCAGGGCGTCGAGCCACCGGCGCAGCAGGGTGCTGCGCACGCCCAGCCCCTGGCCCAGCCAGTAGTGCAGGTGGCGCGGTGCGGCCGGCCCGTACGCGCGCAGGTACGTCTCGACGGCGCGCGGTCCTGCGTCGTCGAGGTCCGGCAGGCCGGTCCACCGCGGGTTCGCGTCAAGGCCCTGCAGCGTCATGGCGCCGTCGCGCGGGTGGCCCAGGCTCAGGTCGCCCTGCCACGCCAACGGCTTGAGGAACGTCGCCGAGGGATCGGTGAACGCCGCGGTGAGATGACGGAACCGGGCGTCGGTGGTGACGGCCGCCGCCAGCTCGGCCCGCGTCAGCGGCCCGGACGTCAACGCCTCCCGCACGGCCGCGCGCAACGCGGGCCAGTCCCCGGGGGCCAACGCGTAGTGGCTCTGCCACGACGCGCGCTCCCACATGCGGCTCGACGTGCGCAGCGCGAGGTGCACCCCGGCCTGCTCCGGCGTCATCAGGTGCGTGGCACCCCGGAACGCGAACGTCCGCACGAGGCTGCCGTCGGCCAGCGCCCGGTCCACGTCGCCAGGCCGTGAGCTGCGCAGACGTGCCCGCACGCCCAGCTCCGCGGCGGACGGGTCCAGCTGCGCGGCGACGGCCCCCAGCGTCCCGACCACGGCGGGCACCGACGTGCCGTCGCGGGGCTCGAGGTGCTGACGCCGCAACCGCCACGCCAGCGCGGCCGGCCAGGTGAGCGAGACCATCGCCCGAGGCTACTGCCGCCGCGCTGGTCCGTCCGAGTGGTCCTGTGGATGATCGGCTCGGCGTCGAGGGGGATGCCGTTACGGTGCGGTCGTCCGAGTTGTCCGATTCGCAGGGGGTCATCGGTGACGACCGGCGTCGTTGCGGACCAGCCGGCGGGTGCTGCGCCGCCGCGTGAGTGGTGGCAGGTGTGGGCGCAGCGCCGTGCCGCGTGGTGGGCGGCGCGTCCGGTGCTGGCGGCGCGGTGGGTCAAGGTCCGGGCGGTCGGGCTGTGGGTCGCTCTGGTGTGGGTGCTGGGGCTGTTCGTGTTCGTGCCGGAGGTCCGGTTCGGGCTGCGGGCGTGGCTGGGGTGCGTGTGGGTCGTGGTCGCCTGGTACGTGCTGGCGCGCACGAAGTCGTTGACGTGGACCGGGTACCTGCGTTTCTTCACGGCGTGCGTGGTGTGGTCCTTCGTGGTCGGGCTGGTCTCGAGGTGGTTGACCACGGTGGTCCTCGATCTGTCCGTCTCGCAGGACGGTCCGTCGGTGATGATCGCCGCGATCACCGAGGAGACCCTCAAGCTGGTGCCGCTGGCGGTCGTGGCGTTGCTCGCCCCGCGGCGCGCTGCGCGGTTCGCTGCCGTGGACTGGTTGCTGCTGGGGCTGGCCGGCGGGACCGCGTTCCTGCTGGTCGAGGAGTCGTTGCGGCGTCTGGCCCTGGCGATCGGCAAGGCCGGTATCGGGTTCTCCTCCCAGCGTCTGCCCGAGGAGTTCGACCAGTTCGGGTGGTGGCCAGTCCCGGTCGCGGTCAACGACCGGGTCCAGGAGTTCGCCGGGCACGGGATCGTGACCGCGGTCGTGGCCGCATGGGTCGGGCTGGGAATCGCAGCGGTGCGCGCGGTGCGAGGACGCGACGATCGCGTGGCGCTGGGGGTTCGGGTCGGTGCGGTCCTCGTGCCGGTGATCGCGTTGCTGGTGGCGGTCGCGGACCACGCGGCCTACAACGGCGGTGACCGGTCCGGGCGGTGGCTGGACCCGCAGCTGACGCACGTGCCGTGGTTGCTGCGTGCGACCTGGTCGGCGTTCGGGCACGGGAACCACCGACCGGCGCTGCTCGTGGTGCTGCTGGTCCTCGCGCTGGTCGTCGACGCCGGCCGGCTGGCCCGGCTGCCTGCCGCGGCGCTGGTCGTCGTGCCGCGCCCTGGGTGGGTCGATGCGTGCGCCACGCGGGTCGGGCAGTGGACGCGCACGTGGCCCGAGCCCCTGCGCGCCTGGGCGCACGCGGTCGGGTTCGCGGTCCCCGGCACGCTGTGGGTGATCGCACGTGACCTGCGCACCGCCGTGGCCGGCTTCGCCAAGGGACCAGCCCAGTCCCGACGCGCGGCGGCACAGCAGGGCGCCACAGCGCTGGCAGCCCAGCGCGCGGCACGTGAGCTGGGCTACGAGACCATGGCCCACCCCGTGGACCCGTCGCGGCGCCGGACCCTGGCTGCTGGGGCGCTCCTCGCGCTGCTCGCAGCCGGCCTGGTCCTGGCACCGTTCGACGCGTCCCGGATGGAGAGGGTCTACGAGCTCGGGTTCTGGCTGGCGGGGATCCTGGGCCGCGTCGACGACTGGTGGCACGGCCAACCCCTGGGGATGCAGATCGCCATCGGTGTGGGCATCGCCGCGCTGATCGCCCTGTCCGGGGGGTCCCTGGCCATGGCGATGGGCATCTCCGGGGTCCTGACCTGGGGACTGGACAAGTCCGCCGGCATCGCGACCTTCGTCCGCGACCCCGACCAGGCCACCCGCGACTACCTGGCGACCGCCACGCCCACCCAGCTCGCCCTCGACACCCTCGGGTTCGTCCTGACATTCGGTCCCGGAGCCTTCGGCGGCGCGGTCCTGGGCAGGGGTGTGCGTACCGTCGCCGACGACGTCGTCGCCGACCCCGCCGCGTGGCTCGCAGCACGCAGGTTCGACCTCGCCGAAGACGCGGGTGTCCTCGACCTGGGCGCGTTCCTCAGAAGGGAGCCGGTTCCGCTCGCCGACGGCAGCGTCAAACAGGCTCTCGATGATGCGGAGCAGGCAGTCGCACAGGCCCGTTTCAACGCGCTGCCGACGTCAGGGCTGCGTGGGGGGCATGAGGCCGGTTCCGCGTACCAGACCCGCATCTACGGACCCACAGAGAAGACCGTGGTGCTCGCGGACGGCACTCTGGTCCACCCCGACGGCTTCACCCCTCAGTACGCTGCGGTCGGCGACGCCAAGCACGTCGGCTCTGGCACCAGCTCGTTCTACGCCCCTGAACCCGGCTCGAGCCTGGAGAGGATCGTCATCGCCAAGGTCGACCCGAAGCTGTTGAACCTCGCCGACGCGGCCCGGCAGGTCGGCGGGCCGGACGCTGTCGTGGAGTACGTCACGAACAGCGCCGCAGCGGCGAGGTTCCTGGAGTCGCGCATGGTCGAGCTGGGTATCCGCGGTTACGTCCGACTGGTCCCGTGAACGGAGGATCCGCATGTTCGACCTGACCATCGCTGTTCCCGACGGTGCGTACCGCATCGAGGAGAGCCGGCTCGGCGCGGTGCTGCGGGCGCAGTGGCCGCGCACCGTCCTCGTCCCCGCGACGGGACGCATGGCCACCTACAACACCGGTCAATGGCAGGTCTACCAGGACGTCGACGCGCCGGTGCTCGCACTCCTGCGGATGCACGTCGCTGGTGACGCCGTCGACATCGAGGTCGCAGATGAACGCGTGGCGGCGCAGCTCGTGTCGATGATCACCTCCTTGCCCGGCTTCCCCTCCAGCGGCGAGGTCCTGCTGTTCGAGTGGGCGCCGTCCGGTCCGGCAGCGCTGACGGCCGTGATGAGCCCGCAGGACGTGCTCGCCCTGCGGTGACGACGGGCCCGTGCTCCCGGCTCGTCACGCGACGGGCTCAGCCGATCGCGAGCTCCTGGACCACCTCGACGCCCGGTGCGCGGACCAGCAGCGACCCGGGCAGCGCGATCTTGGACCGGCGCACGCCGCTGCCGATGACGACCAGCCCGCCCGTGCCGTCGTCCGCCGCGCCCGTGTCCGCCACGGCCGCGTCGGCCAGCACCCGGTAACCGACGGGCAGGCCCAGCGGCGTGATCCCGCCGTACTCCATGCCCGACTCCTGCGTGGCGCGGTCCATCGGCAGGAACGACGCCTTGCGCACGTCGAGCAGCCGCTTGACGGCGTTGTTGACGTCGGCCCGCGTCGTCGCCCGCACGAGGCATGCGGCGATGCGCTCGACGCCCTCCCGCCTGCCCGCGACGAGCACGCAGTTGACCGACGCGGACAGCGGCAGGTCGTAGGCGTCGGTCATGGCGGCGGTGTCGGCGAGGTCGGGGTCGATGGCGGCGACGAGGACGGCGTCGGCGACCGCGGGTTCGACGACGGCCCACCCGCTGATCACGGCGTGCGTGCTCGCGGCCAGCAGGTCGGGGCGGTCGACGGCCCGCTCCCAGGTCAGCGTTCCCAGGGCGGTGGTCATGCGCGGCAGGTTACCGGCAGCCACGGGCCGGCGCTCAGCGCTGGTACGTCCCCATGAGCACGGCGCGCGCGAGCGTGTGGAACACCAGGACGCAGCTCGCGGCCCCCGGCGGGGTGTCGGGGGTCAGGCCCAGGTCCGCGGTGTCGAGCGCGTGCACGGCGACGTAGTACCGGTGCACCTGGTCGCCGGGCGGGGGAGCGCAGCCCACGTAGCCCGCGACGCCGTCGTCACCGCGCAGCGCGAACGCACCCTCGGGCAAGGCTGATCCGTCCGGGACGCCCGCGCCGCGGACCAGCGACGTGACCTGCGGCCCGAGCCCCAGCACCGTCCAGTGCCACCACCCGGCGACACCCGGGGCGTCGGGGTCGAACACGTTGACGGCGAACCCGGCGGTCTGCTCCGGGAAGCCGGACCACGTCAGCTGCGGGGAGACGTTCTGCCCGGAGTCGGTGTTGGTGTGCACGTCGGGGACCCGCCCACCGTGCACCCAGTCGGTGCTGGTGAGGGAGAACGCCGGGACGGGCGGCAGCAGCCCGTACGGCTCGTGGGCGACGGGGCGCGTCAGGGACGTGGGCACGGGGGACCTCCGGTCGTGCCCGGCACGGGGTCGCCGGACGACGCCCCCATCCTCGCCGCGGGTGGCGCCGGGCGCACGTGCGAGCGGGCGTGCGCGAGCGCGCCGTCCAGGTCGTCGAACAGGTGCCGGTCGTCGCCGAGGGCGTCGAGCACGCCGACGCCCTGCGCGAGGCGCCGGTGCTCGGGCCGCATCCCCTTGAGCAGCACGACCATGCCGCGGCGGCGCAGGTCGGCGACGATCTCGGCGAGGGCGTTCGCGCCGCTGGCGTCGAGCACGCGCACGTTGCCCAGGCGCAGGACGACGACGCGCACGTCGCTGACCAGCGCGAGCTCGTCGAGGAACCGGCGCACGTCGGCGAAGAACAGCGCACCGTCGATGCGGTACACGGCGATGTGCTCGTGCAGGAGTGCGCGCTCGGCGGCGGCCGTCACGTGGTCGTCCGGGGCGTCGGGCAGGGGTTCGCGATGCAGGCCGCTGCTGCGGGCCATGGCACGCAGCGTGAGCACGGCGGCGACCGCGACCCCCACCTCGACCGCCATGACCAGGTCGAACACGACCGTCACGCCGAGCGTCACGCAGAAGACGAGTGCGCCGGACCGGCCGGAGCGGCAGATCGCGCGCGCCGTCGGCAGGTCGATCATGCGCGCCGCGGTGACCAGCAGGATCGCCGCCAGGACGGACAGGGGCACGCGGCCGACGAGGGGTGCTGCGGCGTAGACGATGACGGCGAGCACGAGCGCGTGCGTGATCGCCGCGACCCGTGTGCGGCCACCGGCGCGCACGTTGACCGCGGTCCGGGCGATCGCGCCCGTCGCCGGCAGGCCACCGCACAGCCCGGACGCGACGTTCGCGACGCCCTGGCCCAGCAGCTCGCGGTTGGGCCGGGTGCGCCCGATGTCGTCGGCCATCCCGTCGGCGACGCGGGCGGACAGCAGCGACTCCAGCGCGGCGAGCGCCGCCACGGCGAGCGCGGCGGAGAACAGGGCGCTCGTGGTCGCGGGGTCGACGACCGGCAGGTGGGGCAGGGGCAGGGTGGACGGCAGCACGCCGATGCGGTCGACGTCCAGCCCGGCGACCTCGGCGACGAGCGTGCCGAGCACGACGGCGGCGAGCGAGGCGGGCAGGCCCTTGTGCAGCCGGGGCAGCGCCAGCATGACGGCCACGACGAGCGCGACGAGAGCGAGCGGGGCGACGGCCTGCGCCCAGTCCACGCGGGCCAGGGTGCGCACGGCGACGAGGCCGGCGTTCTCGCCCTCGGCGCGCGGCGTGTCGAGGGCGAGCGGGACCTGCTGCAGGGCGATGACGACGCCGATGCCGAACGTGAACCCCTCGACGACGGGCCAGGGGATGTAGGCGACGAGCCGGCCGACGCCCAGCACGCCGGCGAGCACGACGATGCCGCCGGCCATGATCGCGACGACCGGGACGGACTCGGGTCCGTGGCGGGCCACGACGGGCAGCAGGACCACGGTCATGGCACCGGTGGGACCGCTGACCTGCAGGTGCGAGCCGCCGAGCACCGCGGCGACGGCACCGGCGACGACGGCGGTGACGAGACCGGCCGCGGCGCCCAGTCCGGAGGAGACACCGAACCCGAGAGCGAGCGGCAGCGCGACGACGGCGACGGTGACCCCGGCGAGCAGGTCACCGCGCCAGGACCGGGGGAGGTCGGCGTAGTCGGAGGGACGGGGAGCGAGGGCGCGCAGGCGCTGCCACGCGCTGGACGCGAGCCCGGCTGCGGTCATCACGCCCCGGGCTCGGGAGCGGTCGGCGCGGTGTCGTCCAGCAGGTCGCGGCGGCGGGTGGCGGAGTCGACGAGGACGCTGCGCGCCGCCGCGAGCATGTCGGCGACGGCCGGCAGCGCGAGCGAGTAGTGCACGGCGTTACCGGTGCGTCGGGCGGTGACGACGCCCGTTCTCCGCAGCACGGCGAGGTGCTGGGAGAGGTGCGAGGCCTCCAGGCCGAGCTCGGTGAGCAGCTCGCTGACCTGCCGGTCGCGCTCGACGAGGAGCTCGAGGGTGCGTACGCGCACCGGGTGGGAGAGGGCCTTGAACAGCTCGGCCTTGACCTCCGCGAGGGGGCGGTCGACGCCGAGGGCGTGCAGCGGCACGGGGCCTCCGGTATGACGGGTTGATGGAACCGTCAAATGATACGCCTCGTGGACACATCCCCGAGCCGCGAACGGTTCACCCGCTCGGGGCGGATTGACACCCTCCCCGACGGCGACGTCTACTGGCATCATCGAACATGTGTTCGATCCGACGGGTCGGGTCGCGCGCGGCGTCAGGGGGCCGTCGACGCGCGACCCGACCTCGAGGGAGGTCCTCGCGACGAGGACGACACACCTGCAGCGTGGGACGACGAGGGACGGGGAACGGGTGTGACCGGGACGAGCACCGTGGAGCGTGCGGCACGTGCGCGCGCCGCGCTGGCCGCCGCGGAACGGCGCACCGGTGCACGCACGGTGCTGACGAGCAGCCACGCGGCTGCGCGGCACGTCGAGGAGGCCGCGCCGCCCGTTGCGTCGACGGTGACGCGGACCACGCCGGACGAGGACCTGGCCCTCACCACCGACCCCGGGTACCGGCGCACGTCCCTGCTCACCAGCGAGCGGCCGCCGCTGCCCGTGCCGCCCGCGCTGGCGGACCTGCTGCCGGACGGGCTGCGCCGCGGTGCGACCACCTCGGTGCTCGGCTCCACGTCGCTGGCGCTCGGGGTCCTGGCGCACGCGTGCGCGTCGGGGGCGTGGGCGGTCGCGGTCGGTCAGCCGCGCCTCGGGCTGCTGGCCGCCGCGCAGGCGGGCGTCGACCTCACCCGGTTCGCTCTCGTCCCCGACCCGGGTGCCGACGCGGCCGTCGTGCTGGCCGCGCTCGTCGACGGGATCGACGTCGTGCTCGTCGGCCCCGACGCCCCCCTCGCGGACGCCGACCGGCGCCGTCTGTCCGCCCGGGCGCGCGAGCGCGGCACCGCGCTGCTGACCACCGTGGCGTGGGCGGGTGCCGCCGTCGTGCTCGACGCGGGGCCCGCCCGCTGGTCCGGGACCGGTGCAGGCGACGGGCGGCTGCGCACGTGCGAGGTGCAGGTGCGCCGCACCGGTCGCGGCAGCTCCGCCGTCCCGACGTCGGCCGACGTCGTCCTGCCGTTCGCGCCGCCGGGCGAGCACGTGCCCGGCGGCCCGGTGCGCAGCCGTCCCCGCAGCGGGACGGCCGGCGGTCTGAGGTTGGTCGGATGAGCACGCGGACGACGGTCGTGTGGGTGCCCGACTGGCCCGTGGTCGCGGCGATGGTGGCCGACGAGGTCCCCGTCGACGTGCCCGCGGCGGTGCACGACGGGCGACGGGTCACCGCCGTGTCGGCGCTCGCGCGCGGCGACGGGGTGCGCCGCGGCATGCGACGACGTCAGGCGCAGGGGGTGTGCCCCGATCTCGTGCTGCTGCCCGCCGACGACTACCGGGACGTGCGGCTGTTCGAGCCGGTCGCCGCCGCCACGGAGACGGTGGTGGCGGGCGTCGAGGTAGCGCGGCCGGGGCTGCTCCTGCTGCCCGCGGGTGGTGCTGCGCGCTACCACGGCTCGGAGGAGGCGCTCGCGGAGCGCATCGTCGACGCGGTCGCGCGGGCCACGGGGCACGAGTGCGGCGTCGGGACCGCGGACGGTCTGCTCGCCGCGGTGCTGGCCGCGCGCACCGGCGCCGTCGTCGAGCCGGGGGTGTCGGCGGTGTTCCTCGCCCCCTACGGCGTCACCGAGCTCGTGCACGCGACGACCACGCCCGAGCAGGCTGCGGAGGTCGCCGGGCTCGTCGACCTGCTGCACCGGCTGGGGCTGCGCACCCTGGGTGCGTTCGCCGCGCTGCCGGCGCCCGACGTGCACGCGCGGTTCGGCCGGCTCGGCACGTGGGCGCGCACGCTCGCGCGGGGCCTCGACGAGCGTCCCCCGGCGCGCCGACGACCCGAGGCGGACCTGGAGTTCACCGTCGAGCTCGACCCGCCGGTCGAGCGCGTCGACACCGCGACGTTCGCCGGCCGACGCCTGGCCGAGCAGCTGCACGCCGACCTCGTCGCCCGGTCCGTGACGTGCGGACGCCTGCAGGTCGCGGCCCGCACGGACGACGGCACCGACCTGGTGCGCACGTGGCGCACCGACCTGGGCGGGTGGGGTGCGATGGCCGCCGCACGGATCACCGACCGGATCCGCTGGCAGCTCGACGGGTGGCTCACCGCGTCGGCCGTCGCGACCGCCCGCGACCGGCGGCGTGAGGCGCCCGCGCGCGACCGGGGCGTCGGTCAGGCCATCGGGCGGGTCGACCTGCGCGCGCCGGCCGACGAGGACGACCTGGCCCCCGTCGCGCTGGTGCGGCTGACCCTCACGGCCCTCGACGTCGCGCCCGCGGGCGCCGAGGCACCGAAGCTGTGGGGCGGCCCGTCCGGCGGTGACCTGCGCGCCCACCGGGCGCTGGAACGTGCGCAGAGCATCGTCGGGGGCCCTGGCGTGCTCACCGCGACGCTGCAGGGCGGACGCGACGTGCGCGACCAGGTGCACGTGCGGCCCTGGGGCGAGCAGAGCGACCTGCCGCGCCCGGTCGACCGGCCCTGGCCGGGTCGGCTGCCGGACCCGGCGCCCGCGACAGTGCTGGTCGACCCCGTGCGCGTCGAGGTGCGTGACGTGCACGGCGCACCCGTGCGCGTCGACCGGCGCGGCCGGCTCAGCGGACCGCCGGGCAGCGTGCTGGCGGTGGCGCAGCCCGGCGCAGGCGACGACGTGCGGGCCGTCGCCGGGTGGTCGGGGCCGTGGCTGCTGACGGACCGCTGGTGGACGCACCCCGGCGCCGCGCCGCAGGTGCGCGCCTACCTGCAGGTGGCGTTCGACGACGGCGGCGCGGTCCTGCTCACGCACACCGACGGGGCGTGGACGTACGAGGCCGACTATGACTGAGCGCGGCCCCGCCCCGGGGCGTGCGGCCTGGCCGCCCCGGTACGCCGAGCTGCACGCGCACTCGGCGTTCAGCTTCCTCGACGGCGCCAGCCAGCCCGAGGAGCTCGCCGCCGAGGCGGCACGCCTGGGGCAGAGCGCGCTCGCGCTGACCGACCACGACGGGCTGTACGGCGTCGTGCGGTTCGCCCAGGCCGCGCGCGCCGTCGGCCTGCCCACGGTGTTCGGCGCCGAGCTGCACCTGCCCGCCCCGGACCCGCGCCGGCACCCGCGCGAGAAGCGCCCGACCCCCGGACCGCCTGTGCTCGACGCGCCCACGGGCGTGCCCGACCCGCGTGCGAGCCACCTGCTGGTCCTCGCCCGCGGCCCCGACGGGTACCGCGCGCTGTCCCGCGCGATCGCCGAGGGGCACCTGCGCACGGGCCGCAAGGGCGCCGCGGAGTACCACCTGGAGGAGCTGGCCGAGGCGGCCGCCGGGCAGTGGCTGGTCCTCACCGGCTGCCGCAAGGGCGCGGTGCGACGCGCGCTGGCCGGGGGAGACCCGTCGGGAGTCCTCGGTGTGGCGCCCGGCGGACCCGAGGCGTCGCGCCGCGAGCTGGACCGGCTCGTCGCACTGTTCGGGCGGGACAACGTCGCCGTCGAGACCACGTGGCACGGCGACGCGTACGACACCGACCGCGCCGACGCGCTCGCGGCCCTCGCCTCCGATGCGCGCCTGCCGCTCGTCGCGACCGGCAACGTGCACTACGCGACCGAGCGCGACGCCGACCTGGCGCAGGCGCTGGCCGCGGTGCGCGCGCGCTCGTCGCTCGACGACCTCGACGGGTGGCTGCCGGCCGCGCCCGTCGCGCACCTGCGGTCGGCTGCCGAGATGCTGCACCTGCACCGCCGCCACCCGAGCGCCGTGACCACGGCGGCCGACCTGGCGGGTGAGTGCGCGTTCGACCTGTCGCTCGTCGCGCCACGCCTGCCGCCGTACCCCGTGCCCGAGGGTCACACCGAGGCGACGTGGCTGCGTGAGCTCGTCCGTCGCGGGGCGCAGGAGCTGTACGGGCCACCGGACGCCGAGACCGTGCCCGGGGCGCACGCGCAGCTCGCGCACGAGCTGCGCGTCATCGAGGACCTCGGCTTCCCCGGGTACTTCCTCGTGGTCTACGACCTCGTCGAGTTCTGCCGCCGCAACGGCATCCTCGCGCAGGGCCGCGGGTCGGCCGCGAACTCCGCGGTCTGCTACGTGCTGCGCGTCACCGCCGTCGACCCCGTGAAGCACGGGCTGCTGTTCGAGAGGTTCCTGGCCCCCGAGCGCGACGGCCCGCCGGACATCGACGTCGACATCGACTCCGCCCGCCGCGAGGAGGTCATCCAGCACGTCTACGCGACGCACGGCCGCACCCACGCGGCGCAGGTCGCCAACGTCATCACCTACCGGCCGCGCTCGGCCGTGCGGGACGCCGCGCGCGCGCTGGGGTACGACGTGGGGCAGCAGGACGCGTGGAGCACGTCGATCGAGCGGTGGGGGAGCCTGCGCGGGCCGGAGAAGCCGAGCGCGTGGTGGCACCTGACGCGTTCCGGCCCCGTGGGGCCGGGCAGCGAGGTCGCGGGACGTCCCACCGCCGACAACCACGACGTCGTCCCGACGAACCTGCCGCCGTCGGCGTCGCAGGCCGAGGACATCCCCGAGCACGTCATCGACCTGGCCGAGCGGTTCCTGCGCCTGCCGCGGCACCTGGGCATCCACTCCGGGGGCATGGTGATGTGCGACAGGCCCGTCATCGAGGTCTGCCCCGTGGAGTGGGCGCGCATGGAGGGGCGCACGGTCCTGCAGTGGGACAAGGAGGACTGCGCGGACGCCGGGCTCGTGAAGTTCGACCTGCTGGGCCTGGGCATGCTCACCGCGCTGCGGCTCGCGTTCGTGCAGGTGAAGCAGCACGAGGGCATCGAGCTGGACCTGCACGGGCTGCCGCACGAGGACCCGGCGGTGTACGAGCTGCTGTCCGCCGCGGACACCGTCGGGGTGTTCCAGGTGGAGTCCCGCGCGCAGATGGGGACCCTGCCGCGGCTGCGGCCGGAGAAGTTCTACGACATCGTCGTCGAGGTCGCGCTCATCCGCCCCGGGCCGATCCAGGGCGGGTCCGTGCACCCGTTCATCAACCGCGCCAAGGGTCGCGAGAAGGTGACGTACCTGCACCCCCTGCTGGAGAAGTCGCTGAGCAAGACCCTGGGCGTGCCGCTGTTCCAGGAGCAGCTCATGCAGATGGCCATCGACGTCGCCGACTTCACGCCCGCCGAGGCCGACCAGCTGCGCCGCGCCATGGGCTCGAAGCGGTCGATGGAACGCATGGAGGCGATGCGGGCGCGGCTCATGGACGGCATGGCCGCCAAGGGCATCACGCCGGACGTGCGCGAGCAGATCTTCGACAAGCTCAAGGCCTTCGCCGACTTCGGGTTCCCCGAGTCCCACGCGTACTCGTTCGCGTTCCTCGTGTACGCCAGCTCGTGGCTCAAGGTGCACCACCCCGCCGCGTTCTACGCCGGGCTGCTCGCCGCGCAGCCCATGGGGTTCTATTCCCCGCAGTCCCTGGCCGCCGACGCGCGTCGCCACGGCGTCGAGGTGCTGCGCCCCGACGTGCTGGCGTCCGACGTGCTCGCCGTCGTCGAACGGCTTGCACCCCCGCCGTCGGGCGGGGAACCACGACTGGTGCCGCGACCCAGCGGCACCGGCCCGGCCCGGCCCGTGGGGGTGCGCACCGGGGAGGGGTCGGTGCGCACCCTCGCGGTGCGGCAGGGCCTGACGCAGGTGCGGACCATCGGCGAGGACGTCGCCCGTGCCCTCGTCGACGAGCGCACCGCCCACGGGCCGTTCACCGACCTGCACGACCTGGTGCAGCGCGTGCAGCTGAGCACCGCGCAGCTCGAGGCGCTCGCCACCGCCGGTGCGCTCGGGTCGCTCGGCGTGGACCGTCGCGCCGGGCTGTGGGCTGCGGGCGCGCTCGCGCAGGAGGGTCCGGACACCCTGCCGGGCGTGGCCGTGGGCGTGACGGCGCCGACGCTGCCCGGCCTGACGGACGTCGAGGTCGCGACCGCCGACGTGTGGTCCACGGGCGTGTCCGTCGACTCCTACCCGACGCAGTTCGTCCGCGAGGGCCTCGACGCCGCGGGCGTGCTGCGCGTCGAGCAGGCGTTCACCACCGAGGAGGGCCGCCGCGTCGCCGTCGCCGGCGTCGTCACGCACCGGCAACGCCCCGGCACCGCCCACGGCGTGACGTTCCTGTCGTTGGAGGACGAGACCGGGCTGCTCAACATCGTGTGCTCCGCCGGCCTGTGGCAGCGGTACCGGCGGACGGCTCGGACCGCCAAGGCGATGGTCGTGCGGGGGCGGGTGGAGAAGGCCGACGGCGCGACGAACCTCGTCGCCGAGCACCTCAGCCCGCTGTCGTTGAAGATCCGGAGCAGGTCACGGGACTTCCAGTGAGGCCGCGTGGCGTCCCGACGCGGTGCCAGACTGTGCCGGGTCGACGGTGCGAGGAGCGGGCGGATGACGCAGCAGGTCGGGGCGCAGCACGAACCCGTCGACCGGCCGGACGCCGACCCGGACCTGGTGGTGCGGATCGCGTCAGCGACCCGCCACGCGGTCGAGGACCTGCATGCCGGCCACCCCGGGCCGTTCTGCGTGTACGCGCTGCTCACCACGGGGGAGGCGCTGCGCCCCTACCTCGCGGTGACGCTCGACGGCCCGGAGCGCTGGGACCTGCCCGACAGCCCCTTCGCGGTCACCGGCGACGAGCACCTCGCCACCCTCGACACCGTCTACGGACGGCGCGGCGACCTCGCCGACCTGCCGCCCGCCGTCGCCGAGACCGAGTACCAGGTCCGGCTCGCCTCCATGGAGGGCGCGCTGCGCGTGCTCGACGGCGAGGGGCTGTTCGGCACGGGTGCCGCTCGCGATCGTGTCCTGCTCCTGGTCTCACCCATGCCGCCCGACGCGTCCGACGCGGGCTTCGCCCGCCGGCTCAACGCGTCGGGGGCGCTGCTCGACACGTGGCTCGCGGAGGCGTCCGAGGGCGGCGACTGAGGACCGGGGAGCTACCGGCTTCGCGTTGACGATCCCGGTCGCGCCCGTACCCATCTCCGTGGTGGCACCCCGACGCACGGGGGACGGATGTGGTCACATCTGCACTGCCGGAGCCGGGAAGTGGTCATACGTGTGACCACTTCCCGGCCCGGCGGGGATCGTTCGGGGCTAACCGCCCGCTTCCGTCAGTGCGGCACGGGCCGCCGCGGCTTCGGTGTCGATCGTCGACCGGTCCAGGCCCTCCGTCACTGGGATGCGCGCCGCGACCTCGTCGACGACGAGTGCGGCGTCCCCGGTGTCGATCCACCGCGCCTGCAGCTCGGCGACCACGTCCTGCTTCATCGTCGCGAACTCGGCCGTCTCCTCGAAGCGACTCACCAGCGCGTTGCCACCCATCCCGCCCGGTCCTCCCGCGAAGCCCTGAGCGGGCATCGCCTGGTCGTCCGGCGCCGGGCGGTCACCCCCGGCACCGTCCGCGCCCGGCACGGCACCGGCGAACCCCCCGGGCATCGACATCCCGCCGAGCGCCAGGTTGAGGTCCCACGAGACGACGCTGATGAGGCGCGTCTCGAGGTCGTAGTACAGGTAGCCGTTGCGACCCGGACCGGACAGGGAGTCGCCGTTCGCCAGGATCTCCTGCGTGCCGAGGTAGAGCGCGAAGGACTCGACGTCGACCCACTCGTCCAGCTCGGCGGCGAACTCCTCGTCGGACGCGCCGTCCAACCACTCGAGGAACGACACGACAGGTCCCAGGTCCTGGCTCCCCGAGAGGTTGACCTGCGCGAAGTCGTCCGCGTACTCGGTCTGGTCCTCGCCCTGGTAGGTGAAGGAGCTCGTGGCCAGCACCTTGTAGAGCACCCCGTCCCCGTCGAGCGCGGCCGCGTAGGGGGCGTCGGCGCTCTCGACGACCAGCCGCGTCGTGGTCGGTCGGTCGTTCACCGTGTAGGTCGTGTACGCGTAGTCCTGCGTCGGCTGGCCGGTCCGTCGCGTCAGCTCGAGGGCCACCGCCTCGTTGAGCGACGCCTCGTGGCTCGCGGACGCCGGGCGGACCGCGATCTCCGTCATGCCCTGGTACGCCCGCCCCGGCTGGTACTCGTCGAAGCTGACGAGCAGGGGCAGGTCCTCCGGCTGCTCGGTCGACAGGCTCGTGCCGATCCCGAACCCTCCGCCGCCCGGGGCGCCGCCCTCCGGCATCTGCCCGCCGGTCGGCGGCTCGACGCCCTCCGGCAGCTCGAACCCCTCGGGCAGCTCAGGCATCTGCCCGTCGGCCGGGGGCTCGAACCCGTCGGGCAGCTCGCCCCCAGGCCCCCCGGGCCCGCCACCCCCACCGCCGATGCCACCCGGAGCCCGCTCGCCCTGCGTCGGTGAGCCCTCCCGGTCGTCGACGAGAGCCGAGAGGGTGGAGTTGCCCTTCAGCCGGATCCCGACCGAGTCGACCGTCGTGCCGTCGATGGTCAGGTCGGCGATCATCCACTCCTTCTCGCCGTCGGAGAAGTAGGCGTCGAGCATCCGGTCGTAGTCGTCCTGCGAGTAGGACAGGACGATCTCGTGCGTGGCGGTGGCGGCGTCGTCGAACAGGTCGGTCGTCCCGGCGACGTCCTGCGTGATCCGCTCCTCGTCGCTGACGCTCGCCGTGCTCGTCGAGTACGGCCGGATCACCACGTCACCGAACATCGTCAGCGCGACGGCGACCCCGGCCGCAGCGGCCGCCAGCGGCTTCCAGTGCTGGCGCAGTCGGACGGGCAGGCGCTTGCGGAGGTCCCTGACGGCCATGGTCATCCGCTCACATGTCGCTCTGGTCGTACCCGGTCAGGACGGTGACCTTCTGCCCGGAGTTGACGTCCCCGAGCGCCCCGATCAGCTCCTGGGCGGTCACGCCGGCGTTCAGCCGGACGGAGTAGAACAGCTCGGTCAGCGCCCCGGCGCGGACGGTCTCGACGCTGACGAGCTCGAACTCCCGGGTCAGGCGCACGAGGACGTCGGTCACGTCCTGCTGGTAGCGGGACTCGGGTGGCACCTGGACCTTGACGACCTGCCGCTGGATGTCGAGCTTGAACCAGTCGAACCGCTGCATCAGGAAGATCGCCAGCAGGACGGCGACGGTCGCGGCGGCGGCGAGCACGTAGAACCGGGTGCCGACGGCCATGCCGATCGCCATGACGAGGAAGATGAAGCCGACGTCGCGGGTCTCCTTGATGGCGTTGCGGAACCGGATCACCGAGAGCGCGCCCACGAGCGCGAAGGCGCGGGCGATGTTCGACCCGACGACGAGCATGATCACCGCGACGACCATGCCGATGATGACCAGCGTCTGCACGTAGGACTGGCTGTAGGAGATGTTGCGGTGCGTCCGCTTGTACACCCAGCCGATCAGGGAGGACAGCACGAAGGACAGGACGAGGGTCATGGCCACGTCGAAGACGGAGAACGTCCCGCTGAGGTCCTGGAAGGTCATGGCGTGAGGGCGCCCTTTCGGTTCGGGGTGTCGTCGGCGTCCGACGTCACGGGGTCCTGGAGGAGCGCGTCGACCTCGTCGGCGGCGTGCATGACCGAACGAGGCGCAAGGCCGAAGGCCTGGACGCTCTGGCAGTACTTCGAGATGCGCACGATGTCGAGGTTCATCCGTGCCGTCAGGTCCGTCACCCACGCCGGGACGCGCTCGTTCGCCTTGATCTCGAGCACGGCGAGCCGGGGTGGGAGGGTCAGTCGGTTCAGGCTCTCCGACGACAGGTGGAAGTCACGGTCCCGGCCGCGCAGACGGTGGTCGAGGGTGACCCGCAGACCGAGATCGGCGTCCCGGCCCACCCACGCCTCCCGCTGGTAGGCGGTGGTCACGGTCGGGCGCAGGTCGAGCTCGCCCACCAGCGTGGCGACCTCCTGGAGGAATCCGCGCTCCCGGCCGGCAGCCTCGCCGCACGGCTCGTCGCCCTCTGCGGAGCACAGGCGCAGCGCGTCGCGGTACGGCAGCACGACCCGGCGCTTCTGTGTGACGCGGTTGACGCGCTGCTTGATCTCGACGAACACCATCGACTCGGGGCCGAGGTCGTCCGAGGTGCCGTAGTGACGGATGCGCAGCTTGCGTCGGAACCGCAGGCCCTCGATCTTCTCCCAGTAGAAGGTCAGGTGCGGGGAGTCGTAGTAGACGCTCGTGACGGGGTAGCCCGACGGGCCGGAATGGGCGTCCTGGTCCATGTGACGCCGCAGCTCGTTGCGCAGGTCCTCGGCTCGTTCCTCGGGGACCAGGTACTTGATCTCGAACCGGTTGAAGGCGTGCACCCGGCTCGCGGTCGCCGTCCGGTCAGCAGTCGCCGCGGGCACCGGGTGCGTGGCACGCGTGGTCTGCTGCGCGGTGTCCGTCCGTGCGCCGCGTCGCAGGCTCCGCAGCATGTCGCCTCCCGTCGTGGCAGCCCCCGTCCGGTGGGTGAACGGGGGGTGTCGTCTCGGCGAACTGCCGATGAACGGAAGGCAACACGGCGAACCTGAGGATTCCCGAGGAAAAGGCTCGGGAATCCCTCCGGGCGCTCCGGAAGATCACCGCGTCGCGAGGAGGCGGGAGAGCGGTCAGGTGTCGTCGAGCCCCGGGTCCGGTGCGGTCGTCGACGCGTCCTGCCCCGACGGCGGGAGGCTCGCGTCGCGCAGCGCCTCTGTCTCCTGCTCTGCGTCGCGGGCGAGCGCGGCGAGGCGCTCGGGCTCCAGCTCACGCAGGAGGTCGCGCTCGGAGTCCGTCAGCACCCACCGGTCGGCGTCCATGCGTTCAGCATGTCGCGCGTTCTTGGCCCCCGCGAGGGCCGCGGCCAAGATCATCTCCAGTTGAAACGGTATGACGTCGAGATTCACCCCCCGCCGACCACCTCCGCGCAGAGCCGCAGCGACCTCACCGTCGAGAGGCGGCTGTGCGGGTGGGGCCGTCCGTGCGGCGGCGGTCGCTTCCTGTCCGCGTCGCGCCTTACGTCGCGTCGCGCTTCGCCTGCCGCTGTCGGCCCTGTGCGCTGCTCGACGCGTCGCGCTTGATGCCGCCCGTGGTCGGGGTGTGGGCCCGCGCCACACCCGGCGAGTCGGCGACGTCAGGAGCGGGGGAGTCCGGCGACCCGCCGTTCCACCGCACCGCCCGAGCGGCCGCGAGGCGTTCGTCGCGCAGCGCCTCGGCCTCCTCGTGCGCGACGCGGGCGAGCTCGGCGCTCACCACCGACAGCGCCTCCTCGAACACCGACGCCCGCAGCCGTGCCTTCTCCGACGTCGGCTTGGCGGCGCCGCGGGCCCCGGCGTCCTCCACCTTGCGGGACGCGCCGCGGCGGTAGTTCTTGACGTGCTTGGTGCGGGCTCGCCGCACGCGCTTGTGCAGTGCCAGCAGCTGGTCCTCGTCCAGCTCGGCCAGTCGTTCCGGCTCCAGCTCACGGAGCAGGTCGCGTTCCGCGTCCTTCAGCACCCACAGGTTGTCGTCCATGAGTTCAGCATGTCCCTCAGCGGCGGCGACCGCGAGCACTGTCCTGGTACGAAGGTGCAGGGCTGCTGCCCGTCAGGTGAGCCGGCTCCAGGTCGCGGCGCGGCCGACGCCGTCGGGAGCGACGAGGCCCTCGGCCTTGAGCTGAGCGAGGACCAGGTGGATCGTCTGGTCGGAGACGTCGGGTGACGCGGCACGGATCTCGCTGATCCGGAACGTCGCGCGCGCGTCGTGCAGCACGTGGTCGCGGACCCGGTCCTGCTTGCTCCTGCCGCGACGGGCGTTCGCCGTCAGCGTGGCGAGCTGCGTGGAGCACCCCGCGAGGGCGTGGACCACGTACCGCAGCCACGGCCAGGGGTCGTGCCGTGCGACGTGCCAGTCGTGCGTCGCGTCCAGGAGCGCAGCGGCGTACGCCTCGGGGGAGTCCGCCATCGTCGTCTCCAGCGCGACGTACCGCGTGACGCCGTACCCGGCGTCGAGCAGCAGGGCGTTCGTCAGCGCGCGGGCGATGCGGCCGTTGCCGTCGACGAACGGGTGGATCGCCAGGAGGTCCAGCACGAACAGCCCGGCCAGGAGGACGGGGTGGTGACGTCCGGCGTCCTGGGCGCGGCGGTACCGCGCGACGAGCTCGTCGAGGTAGGCGGGCGTGGCGGCGACGGGCACCGGGGTGAACCGCTTGACGCGCGCCGCGTCCGACGCCTGTCCGACGACGACGTTCTCGACCTGCCTGAGCCGTCCTCCCGGTGTCGTCGTGTGCTGGAAGAGCAGCCGGTGCAGATGCAGGACCAGGTCGACGTCCAGCGGGCGCCCCTGCTCCTCGTCCAGGTGGTCGACCACCGCGCGGTAGCCGGCGAGCTCCTGCTCGTCGCGGCCGCGCAGCCGCTCGGCTCGGCCGGCGATGATCCGCGCCGCGCGGGCCGTGTCGTCGACGACGACGCCGTCGAGCGCCGACGACGCCTCGATGCGCGCGGCCCTCGCACGCTCAGCGAGGCCGGCCAGCAGGGTCGGCACCACGCCGTGGTCCAGTGCCTCGCCGCCGCGACCCGTGTCGATCGTCCGCAGTCCGGTGACGACACCGGACGGGACGGATCCGACGAGGCGATCGAGGTCCACGAACGACTGCACCGAAACCCCCTAAGAAACCCGCCAAACCACCCAACATGAAGCCAGGATGGCATGTTCAGGAGGAACTCGGTGCGATCTCCTCCGCGACACCCGCGACCGGCTTGGTCCGGGACCGGCCCGCCGTGTCCTTGAGCACCACGTACTTCAGGTCGACGTGCGGCTCGAGCGCGCTGAACTTGTCGTTGGGTGCGCCGATGACGAGCTGGAAGCCCAGGCCGCGCCACGCGCCGACGGCACGTCCGGTGAACCGCGCGTCGGCCTTGATGAGGGCCTCGTCGAGGAACACGGGCGCGTACCGGGGCCGCGCGGCGCCTGCGTCGCCGAGCTGGTAGCGCAGCGCCGCGCCGACGATGAACGCCACGAGCTCCTGCGACTCACCGCCGGACTTCTCCCCGATGTGGTCGTACAGGGCGACGTGCTCGCCGTCGCGGTCGACCTTCTCGGCCGACAGCCGGACGTGGCGCCGCACGTCCACGAGGTCCGCGAAGTCGGGGGAGGTGCGCCGGATGCGGTCGATGACCTTGGCCATGCGGTGGTAGCGGCGCTCGCGCTCGGCGTCCGTCGCCTCGGTCGACAGCACCTCGCGGAGGTCGCGCAGCTCCTTGCGGAACCGCGCGACGACGGTCGACTGCGTGTCGCGGGCGTCGATGCGCAACCGGTGGTCGTCGTCCGCGAAGGGCAGGTCCGCGAGGATGTCGTTGACCGGACGGATGCGCTCCTTGATCTCCCGCACCGACCGTGACAGCGCGCTGTGCAGGTCCGCCAGGTCGTTGCCGGACAGCCGCAGCAGGCTCCTGCGCCAGTCCGCCTCCAGCTCGTGCAGGCCGTGCGCCTCGAGCTCGGCGAGGATGCGGGCGTAGTCGCCGTACGACGCGTCCGGGTCGGTGCCCAGGTTCGGGTCCGGCCAGCGCTCGACGAACGTCTCGAACGTGCGCCGCAGCGCCTCGCGTGCCGTCGCGACGGTCTGCTGCGCGCTCTGCCGGTCGGCGCGCAGCAGGTCCGCGGCGCGCGCGACGATCCCGTCGAACGCCGCCAGGGCCGCCGCCGGGTCGTCGGCCGCGGTCCGGTCGTCGACACGCGGGCCGTCCGGCTCGACCCCGACCAGGACCCGCGCCAGGTAGGCGCGCTGCTCGGGGTCCAGGCGCGTGCCGGCGTCCTGCGCGGCATCGAGCGCCGCCTGCGCGGCATCGACGTCGTCCGTCGTGCCCGACCACCGCTCGCCCAGGTCGACCGCGCTGCCCTTGGTGCGGCCGAGCTGCTCGGTGAGGTCCTGGATCTGGGTCTCCAGCTCCGTCGCCCGCTGCTGCAGGCGCACGACGTCCGGGTTGCCGGACGTGACCTCGCCGACGAGCCGCTCCCAGCGGTCGCGCTCGGCCTCGACGGCGGCGACGTCCACCTGGTCCCACGTGAGCTCGACCAGCGCCGCGGACGCGCGCAGGGTCGCGTCGTGCTGGTCCCAGGCCGCCTCGGCGGCGTCGACGCGCGCGCCCGCGTCGGCCAGCCGCGCCTCGGCGCGTGCGACCTGCTGGTCCAGGTCGGCCAGGCGTCGCGTGTTCGTGAAGCCCAGGACGTTGGGCTTGCCCTGCCCGCCGTGCGCGCCGCGACGCCCCTCGGACACCTGCCCCGAGCGCGTCAGCGCCTTCGCGTGCTGCGCCAGCTCGCCCGTGGTGTCGACGCACACGTACGCGAACCGGGACGCGAGCTCGCCCTTGAGCCACCCGGTGAACGGGCCCTGGCGGTAGTCCAGCCGGCCGGGCAGCGTGCGACCGTCGAGGCCGACGTCGTCGCGCATGCCCGTCGGGACGCCCTCGAAGCGCAGGCGGCGGCTCGTGCGGACCGTGTCGATCGCCCGGCGGAACGCCTGCAGGTGCGCGACGTCGATGAGCATGAGCGTCGCGAACCCGCCGAGCGCCAGGTTGAACGCGTCGCGCCACGGCTCGTGCTCGGTGCGGACCTCGACCAGCTCGGCGACGAACGGCAGGTCGTCCGGCGTCAGTCCCGCGACCTGCGCCAGCGCGGCGCGCGTCGCGTGCAGGTCACCCGGCACGTTGTCGTGCCGGTGCTGGGCGTCGGCCTGGTCGCGCCGCAGCACGGCCAGGTCCACCGACGCCTCCTTGCGCTCCGACATCGCGTCGAGCAGCGCCTGCCGCGCGCTCGCCTTCGCGTCGGTGTCCGCCAGCGCGTGCCGCGCGCGGGCGACCAGGTCCGTGAACTCGTCCTGCGACGTCACGGACGTGCCGAGCGTCGAGGTCAGCACCTCGTCGAGCCGCACCCGGGCGCGGCTCACCTCCTCCAGGCGGGCCGCGACGCCCCGCAGCTCGCGCTGCGCCGTGGCGAGCCGGTCACCGCCCGACGCCCACAGCGTCTCCTTGACGCCGTCGAGCTCCACGCGGGCCGCCGTGACGCGCGCGGAGGTCTCGGCAGCCACCCGCTGCGCCTCGCGGTGCCGGCGCTGCAGGTCCGCCTCGACGTCCCGCAGCAGCACCAGCCGGCGCTCGTGGCGCCACAGCGCCGCCGGTGACGTGCCGTCGTCGAAGCCGCCGACGGCGTCGACGACGCGCAGGCGGGCCGCCGCCTCCTCGATCGCGGCACGGTGCTCCCGGATCGGCTCGAGCGCCTTGACCTGCTGGCGCGCGGTGATCATCTGCTCGCGGGTGCCGGTGAGCTTGTCGAACTGCTCGACCACGGCGTCGGCGGTGACGAACGTGTCGGGGTCCTCCAGCACCATCGCCTTGTACAGCGCGTCCACCGTGGTGATCTGCTGGCCGGCCTGGATGCGGCCCAGCAGGGCGACCGCCTTGGCGCCGTCGCCGGACGCGCCGATCCCCAGCGTCGAGTGCAGGCGCGCCGTGAACTCCCGGTCGGTGTCGAAGCACGTCAGGCCCGTGGCCGCGACGGCCCCGCGTGCGAGGCGCTGCGTGGCGGCCGGTTCGAGGTCGCGCAGGTCGAAGGGCGTGTCGCACGTCGCGCGCACCGCGGTGACGTCCTCGAGCGTGCGCGCCGCCGACGGCACGTACCAGGCACGGACGCCGGTGAACGACGTGCCGGCCTGGTCGACCCACGTCATCGCGATGGCCGACCAGGTGTCCTTGCCGTCCCCGCGCAGCACGCGCTGGCGGGTGCCGTCCTGCGTCCGGGACTCGTCGACCTTGCCGCGTGCGTAGGACAGGATGTTGCGCTGGTCCTTGCCGCGGGGACGCCCGACGACGCCGCCGTTCGACGCCCCGTTGAACGGCGTGGTGTGCGGCATGAGCAGCGCGATGTACGCGTCCATGAGCGTGGACTTGCCGGACCCCGACCCGCCCGACAGCAGCGTCGCGGTCGAGGCCAGGCGCACCCGGTGGTGGCCGTCGTACCCGCCCCAGTTGACGAGCTGCAGGTCCAGCGCGACCCACTGCTGACCCGTCGACGCCGCGGGGATCAGCCCGAACAGCGTGTCGACCATCGTCATCGCGCAGCCTCCTCGTCGTCGGACGCCTCGTCGTGCGTCTCGTCGGACGCCTCGTCGTGCGCGTCGTCCTCGTCGGGCCCGTCGGCCGGGCCCGCGTCGTCGGTGACGCCGTGCCGCGCGCGCAGCCAGTCGCGCAGCTCACCGAGCCGTTCGGTGCTCAGCACGATCTCGACCAGCGGGGTCACCCGGTAGCGGCCCTCGGACTCCTCCTCGATCACCCCGTCCTTCGCCAGGCGGGTCACCGCGGTGCGGATCTCCCGCTGGTGCGTCGCGACGTTCGTGTCGTCGGGGTCGAAGTACGTCAGCGCGGTCGCCTCGAGCTCCTCGACGTCCACGCGTGCCGACGTCTGCCCGGCGCCACGTTCCCGCTGGAACACCGTGCGCAGGTGGACCAGCACGAGCGTCTCGGCGCGCGTGTACGGCTCGTCCCGCAGCAGCACCGGCACGTCGAGCTCCGCCGACCGGACCTGCCGCTTGTAGGCGATCCCGCGGTCGTGGTCGACGACGAGGTGCACGAACAGGTCGTGCAGCCGCGACTCGATCACCTGCTGGTTCTCCAGCAGCGTGCGCCACTGGGCGCCGTGACGCTCGGCCAGCAGGAACCGGCGCTGCAGCAGGCGCACCAGCACGCGGCGCACGTCGGCGTCGAGCGTCCCGGTGTCCCCGGCGAACAGCTCGGCGGGGTCGTCCTCCATCGCGACCGGCGCGATGAAGCCCGGGTCGGTCGCCTCGGCGTCGTCGCGCACGACGTCGGTCTCAGTCATCGCCCTCGTCCTTCGTCCTCGTGGTCGTCGCGCCGAACGCGAACCGGCGGCGTGAGCCGTCCGGCCGGACCGCGTCGACGAACGTGAGCTCGTCGCTCTCCGTCATGCCGCGCTGGTGCGCGATCTCCAGCAGGCCCAGCAGGTCCACCGGGCGTCGTAGCCCGGCCGGCGCGGCACGGAACGCCGCGGCCAGGTCGACAGCGGCCGCACCGGCACCGAACACCCGCAGGTGCGCGTCGAGGTCCGCGTAGTGCGGGCCGCCCCAGGCGCGCGCGTCGGCGTCGGACACGTCGGGGTCGTCGTCCCACGCCGCGAGGGCGTCCGGGGGCTGCGGTGGCTGCAGGTCCCCGGGGGTTCGACGCAGGTGCTCGACCTCCGCGACGGGCAGCCGGCGCAGGGGCTCCACGGCGTGCCACCGCCGCGAGCCCGGGAGCCACGCCTGCAGCCCCGTCATGACGTCGCGCAGCAGCTCGTCGACCTGCCGGTCGCGGAGCGGGTCGTGGTGGCGCACCTGCCCGGTGATGACGTACGACGCCTCCCGCTGGGCCGCGAACACCTGGTCCAGGCCCTGCTCGATGCGCCGCACGACCTCGCGCAGCTCGGAGCGCTGCGCGCCGGGCAGCCGGGCCGCGAACCGGTGACGCAGCACCGTGTCCAGCTGCTCCGCCAGCTCGTCGAGCCGCTGCGGGTCGCCGAGCAACCGCAGCGCACCGGCGAACGCGCGTCCCTCCGGGGTGGCGTCCATGACCTGCTCGCCACGGTGCAGGTACTCGCGCAGCACGTCGCCGGTCGGGCGCGCGTCCTGTCGCAGGGCCGTCACGACGTCGCGTTGCATCGCCTTGATCGACTCCGCCACGCGCGCGAAGTCGGCGGGCAGCTCGCGGACCAGGTGCAGGACGTTCTCGGCCTCCTCGAGGAGCTCCTCGTCGTCGACCTCGTCGATCTGCCCGGTGCGTTCGAGGCGCGCGATCTCCGCCTGCAGCCGGCGCACCTCGGTGTCGAGGCGTGCGACGCGCACCATGACGTCGGGGTCCGCGTCCAGCGCGAGGCGCTCGACGGCCTCCAGCAGCGTGCGGACGCGCGACTGCGAGACCCGCGCACGCGCACCGCCGGCACGCCCGGCGACCTCCAGCGCGCCGACCGCGTGCGCCGAGAGGCGGTAGACCTCGACGTCGTCGTCGACCACCTGCCGCACCAGCCAGCCCGCGTCCGCCCACTGCCGGCACAGGTCGCGTGCTCCGCCCACCGGGAGGTCGTCCCCGTAGCCCGCCGCGCGCAGCTGGTCGAGCGCGTCGCCGACCTCGGTGTGCGCGTCGGCGACCGGGACGCGGGGACGCTCGGCGGTGAACACGAGCGACAGCAGCGCGACCACCAGGGGTGCGTGCCGCTTGTGCAGCAGGTCGAGCATCGGGTTCTGGAACGCCCGGACGGCGCCCAGGTACGCCCCTTCGGCACGAGTGATCATCGCGGGACAGCGTAGGTGCCCCGGCGGCGTCGGCCGGACCCGGACGCGCGGAGCAGCCGGGTGGTGTGCGCGGGCGTGGTGAGGGCCCCCGGCACCGTGCCGGGGGCCCTCACGTCACTCGTCGAGGACGGGCGTCCTCGCGGTCGGTCGACCGGTCAGAAGGAGACGCTCCCGGTCCGGGTGTACGTCGTGTAGGTGTTGCCCGGGTAGAACGTGCCGCTGGTCACCTTCACGCTCGCTCCCGTGAGGGGAGAGCCCGACGTGAGGTTGCCGGTGAACGTCTGGCAGCTCTGGTTGCTCACGTAGTGGCTGGCGCTGGCGCCGCCCGCGGTGATCAGCAGGGAGGTGGTCGCGTAGGAGTTCCGGCCGCACAGGGTCACGGAGTAGCTGGCGGTCGTGGTGCCGCGTGTCCCGGAGATGCTGCCGGTGGCCTGGCCCAGCGCCACGGTGTTGTTGTAACCGCCGGTCACCGAGACGGAGACGGGCCGGGTGACAGGCGTCGCCGGCGTCGGCGTGGGCGTCGGCGTGGAGTTGACCGTCACCGTCTGGTCGCGCGTGTACGTCGTGTAGGTGTTGCCGGGGTAGAACGTCCCGCTGGTGACGGTCGCCTTCGCCTGGGTGAACGCGGAGCCCGAGGTCAGGTTGCCGGTGAACGTCTGGCAGCTCTGGTTGCTCACGTAGTGGCTCGCGCTGGCGCCGCCCGCGGTGATCTGGAGGGACGTGGTCGCGTAGGAGTTCCGGCCGCACAGGGTCAGGGAGTACGAGGCCGTCGTGCTGCTCGTCCCGGTGATGGTCCCGGTGGCGGTGCCGAGTGCGACGCTGTTGTTGTAGCCGCCGGTGACGGCGATGTCGATCGTCGCCGTCGCCGCCGCGGCGCCGGTGGCAGGGATCGCCACTCCTCCTGCCACGATCAGGGCTGCGGCCAGCAGGACGCGCGCGGGGCGCAGGGAAAGGGTTCTCGTCATGGTGCTCTCCAGACGTCGGTGTCGGTGATCTCCGGCCTGTGGATCACAGCAGAGCGACCTCGACGGAGTACACCGGAGATTTCCGGCGATATCTCTGGTATGCGCACCAGGGCAATGAATTGGACAGACGTCCGACAAAAGGCGTCGCGAACGCCACCCGGCTGCTGCCGGGCGACGTCCGCGACGTCACGACCACCATCCGGTGGCAGGTGGTCGCTGAACCGATGGACCGATCAGAAGTAGACGGTCCTGGACTTCGTGTACGTCGTGTACGTGTTGCCCGGGTAGAAGGTCGAGCCGGAGGCGACGACGGTCGCGGTGGTGAACCCGTAGGTCGACGTCAGGGTGCCGGTGAACGTCTGGCAGTTCTGGTAGTTCACGGCATGCGTGGCGGTGGCGTTCCCTGCCGTGATCTTGACGCTCGCGCTCGGGTAGGTGCTCTGGCCGCACAGGCTCACCGAGTAGGTCGCCGTCGTGCCGCCCGCCGCGGCCGTGATGGTGCCGGTGGCCGTGCCCAGCGGCACCGAGCCGTTGGACCCGCCCGTCACCGCCGCGGTGAAGGACCGGGTGACGGGGGACGAGGTCGGCGGGTCGGTCGGGGGCGCGGGAAAGGACGTCGGCTGGCTCTTCGAGTACGTCGTGTACGTGTTGCCGGGGTAGAACGTCGCCCCCGTGATCGTGACGTTCGACGAGGTGATCCCGTAGCTCGACGTCAGGGTGCCGGCGAAGGTCTGGCAGTTCGAGTAGCTCACGCTGTGCGAGGCGGTGGCGCTGCCCGCGGTGATCGTCAGGCTCGCGTTCGGGTAGGTGCTCTGGCCGCACAGGGTGATCGAGTACGACGCCGTGGTGCTGCCCCCGGTGGCGGTGATCGTGCCGTTGGCCGTGCCGAGCGCGATGCTGTTGTTGTACCCCCCGGTGACGGCCAGGGAGATCGTTGCGGTGGCCGCGTGCGCGCCGGACGCGGGCAGCGCCACGGCCCCGGCGGTGAGAAGAGCCGCGGCCAGCAGGACGCGCATCGGGCGGTGGGAGCGGGTTCTCGTCATGGTGTCTCCTGACGTCGTTGTCGGAAGTGTCCGTCTCTGGATCACAGCAGAGCGACGTGGGGAAGTACACGGGTGATTTCCGAGGGTTCTTCTGGTATATGTACGACTTTCGCGGAAATGGACAGCCGCCCAACATCGCAGGCGGTACCGCCGGCGCCGATCACACCCAGACGTCGTCTCGGATGCTCCGGACGAGGACGGGGGACAGGGCCGTGGGACCACGAAGGCCCCCGGCCTGCGTCTCCGCAGACCGAGGGCCTCATGGTCGCTGTCTCAACGAGTGTCCGGAGGGGGACTTGAACCCCCACGCCCTTTCGGGCACTAGCACCTCAAGCTAGCGCGTCTGCCATTCCGCCACCCGGACTCAGGTGGGCGTCGCACGGTCCTGGAGGACCCTTCGGCGCGGCAGAGAACATACCACGGCAGACGTGCCGACCTCGCATCGGCCCGTCGCCGCGCACGCGCCTGACCAGGGGGGCAGACTGCACCTGACGATGCCACCACGGCGAGGAGGTCGGAGCATGGCCGACATGTCGGACGCGCGTTCCGCGGCTGGGGTGAGCGCTGCCGCGCGCCGCGTCGCAGGTGGCCGGCGCAACCCGGCGGTGGTCGGGCGCGACGACACGGCGCCCCGGTGGCTGCGCCGATCGGCCGGCGTCTCGTGGCGGTTGCTCGTCGTGCTGGCGGCCGTGGTCGTCGTCTTCTACGCCACGTCGCAGGTCACGTTGGTGTTCGTCGCGTTGTTCCTCGCGCTCGTCTTCACGGCCGTGCTGCGCCCGCTGGTCGAGGTCCTGGACAAGGTCATGCCGCGCGGCATCGCGACGGCGGCGTCCCTGCTCGGCGGGATCCTGTTCTTCCTCGGCATGCTCACCTACGTCGGCTACTCGATCGCGACGCAGTGGAACGACCTCAGCGTCCAGTTCGCGTCGGGCATCCGGCAGATCACCGACTTCCTGGAGAGCGGCGCGCTGCCGTTCACGATCACGAGCGAGCAGATCGCCGAGTGGATCGACAACGGGCTGCAGTGGGTGCAGGAGCACGCGGGCACGCTCGCCGGCCAGGCCGCGGCGAGCGCAGGGTCCGTGGCCATCGCGTTCACGGCGCTGGCCCTGGCGGTCTTCTGCTCGGTCTTCTTCCTGGCGCGGGGCGACCAGATCTGGACGTGGTTCCTCAACCAGCTCCCGGCGCGCTCGCGGGCGACGTGGCAGACCGCCGGCGACGCCGGCTGGTACACCTTCTCGGGGTACACGCGAGGCACCGTCCTCATCGCGTTGGCCGACGGCGTCCTGGCCTTCCTGCTCCTCACGGTCCTGGGGGTGCCGCTCGCTGCGCCCCTGGCGGTGCTGGTGCTCATCGGCGCCTTCATCCCGCTGATCGGCGCACCCGCCGCCATGGTCGTCGCGATGATCGTGGCGCTCGCCGCCAACGGCCTGTGGTCCGCGGTGTTCGTCGGTGTGGGGATCGCGCTCATCGGGCAGCTCGAGGGCCACATCCTGCAGCCGTTGATCATGGGCAAGCAGGTCTCCCTGCACCCCATCGTCGTCGCCCTGGCCGTCACGGCGGGCACGCTGACCGCCGGCATCCTCGGGGCGGTGATCTCGGTGCCGCTCGTCGCGGTCGCCTGGGCCGTCTTCGCCCGGCTGCGCACGCTCGACCCCCCGATGGAGGAGCTGGACGCCGCGGACGACGAGGCGGAGCCGACTGCGGACGACGACGACGAGCAGGCCGACGTGCGCGCGTCCGCCGGCGACCGCGACGCGGGGTGATCCGCGAGCACGGCTAGGTTGACCCCCGTGGAGAGGCATGCCGCGGGGGACGAGGTCGACGCGCCGCGGGTGCAGTCGGGCCCCAACCCGCAGCACCTGCTCACGACCGTCCTCGGTGAGTACCTCGACTCCGCCGACGCCGAGCTGCCGTCGGCGGCCGTGGTCGCGGCGCTGCACGAGTTCGGGATCAGCCCGGGGAGTGCACGTGCGGCGCTGTCCCGGTTGGTGCGGCGCGGACTGGTCGCGGTGCGCCGGGAGGGCCGGACGCCGCTCTACCACGTGACGGCCTCGGCGATCGCGCGGCACCGGTCGACCATGCACCGCTTCCTCGCGTTCGGTGCGGTCCCGCGGACGTGGGACGGCGAGTGGCTCGTGGTCTCGTACTCCCTGCCCGAGTCGCGCCAGGCCCAGCGGCACGCGCTGCGCAAGGTGCTCGGCGGGCTCGGGTTCGCGCGGTTGTACGACAGCGTCTGGATCAACCCGGACCCCGACCCGGACCCGGTCCGCGCGGCCCTCGACGGCCTGCTCGCGGGCGTCCCGGGCGCCCGGTGGTCGGTCATGCACTCCAGGTTCGAGGGCGCGACGGGCCCGGGCGGCCCCGCGGCGGCGTACGACCTCGCGAGCCTGGCGTCCGCCTACCGCGCGTTCGTCGCCGAGCACGCGGCGCTGCTGGCCGCGGTGCGGGCCGGGGCGGTGGGCCCGGCGCACGCGCTCGTCGCCCGCGCCACGCTGATGGACGCGTGGCGACGGTTCAGCGTGGTGGACCCCGACCTGCCGGACGAGCTGCTGCCGACGCCGTGGCCCCGGGCGGAGGCACGCGCGACGTTCCTGGAGGTCCACTCCGCGCTCGGACCGCTCGCGCAGGAGCGGCTGGTCGAGCTGATGTCGCCGTCGTGGCCGCAGGCCGCAGCGTGGGTGACGCACTACGTGGCCGCCGAAGACCCGAGCGCACCACCGCTCGGCGGGCGACGCTGACATTGGCAGGCAGGCAGGCGAGCAGCGGAAACGATTCGTACCGGTCGCGCTCGTGGCGAGACGCTGGACATGTGTCGTGACTGCAGCGACGGTGAGTGTGCACACGCACGACCGTCCCGCGCAGCCGCGCACCACCCGGAGGTAGCCCCATGAGACGACGCACCCTCACCCGCGCCGCGCTGGTCGCGGCGGTGTCCGTCGGCGCGCTCGTCGGCGCAGCCGTGCTGACGCCCGCGACCGCGGCGCCCGGCGGCTCCGGCCCGAACCCGGCGGACTACGAGACGTCCAGCGCGCTGCCGAACCACACGATCTACCGGCCCGCGAACCTCCCCACGGCGCGGATGCCGATCGTCGTGTGGAGCAACGGGGCCTGCTCGGCGAACGGCACGTCGGCCGTGAACTTCCTCAAGGAGATCGCCTCGCACGGGTTCCTCGTGATCTCCAACGGCCGCCCCAACGGCTCCGGGTCGTCCACGTCGGCGTGGCTGACGCAGGCCATCGACTGGGCGGTCGCCGAGAACGGCCGCGGGCAGAGCGCGTTCTACAACCGGCTCGACACGAGCAAGATCGGCGTCGCCGGCTTCTCCTGCGGCGGGGTCGAGGCGTACGCCGTCTCCGGCGACCCGCGCGTCACCACGACGGGGATCTTCAGCAGCGGCCTGCTCAACGACGCCGACGACTACCAGCTGCGGCGGCTCGACCACCCCATCGTCTACGTGATCGGCGGGCCGAGCGACATCGCGTACCCGAACGCCATCGACGACTGGGGCAAGCTGCCCGCGGGCCTGCCCGCGTTCATGGGCAACCTCAACGTCGGCCACGGCGGCACGTACCACGAGACCAACGGCGGTGAGTTCGGGCGCGTGGCGCAGCAGTGGTTCCGGTGGCAGCTCAAGGGCGACACGCAGGCCGGGCGGACGTTCGTCGGGCAGAACTGTGGCCTGTGCGGCACGCAGTGGACCGTGCAGCAGAAGAACCTCACGCTCGGCGTCGACCCGACGCCCACCCCGACGCCGACGCCCACCCCGACGCCGACCCCGACGCCCACCCCGACGCCGACGCCGACGCCGACGCCGACGCCCACCCCGACGCCGACGCCGACGCCCACCCCGACGCCCACACCGACCCCGACGTCGGGCACGTCCGCCTGCACCGCGACCTACCAGGTCGCCAGCCAGTGGGGTGAGGGCTTCGTCGCCAACGTCACCGTCGCCGCGAGGTCGTCGGTCAACGGCTGGGTCGTGCGACTGACGCTGCCGGGCGGTGCGGCGGTGACCAACACGTGGAGCAGCGTGCGGACCGGCTCGGCCACCAGCGGCACCGTCACCCTCGGCAACGCCCCGTGGAACGGCAGCATCGCGGCCGGGCAGAGCACGAGCTTCGGGTTCCAGGGCACCGGCAACGGCGGGGGCGCGACCGTGTCGTGCGAGGCCGCCTGACACCCGACGGGCCACGAGGGGACGACGCGCCGAGCAGGGGCCGGCGCGTCGTTCCCTTCGTACACGTGTTCGAGTAGCCTCGGGTGCATGTCCGGTGCGACGATCCTGCACGCCGACCTCGACGCGTTCTACGCGTCGGTCGAGCAGCTGCTGGACCCCCGCCTGCGCGGGCGTCCCATCGCCGTCGGCGGCAGCGCTCGCGGCGGGGTCGTGCTCGCGGCGTCGTACGAGGCCAAGGCGTACGGCGTCGCCGGAGGGATGCCCGGCTGGCGTGCTGCGCGGCTGTGTCCCTCGCTGCAGTTCGTCCCCGGGCGGTTCCGTGAGTACCAGCCGCTCGCCGACAGGGTCATGGACATCCTCGGCGACGTGACGCCCGCGGTGGAGCGGATCTCGATCGACGAGGCGTTCCTCGACGTCGCGGGCTCCACCCACCTGTTCGGCCCGCCCGCGCGGATCGCCGCGCTGCTGCGGCAGCGCGTGCGGGACGAGATCGGGCTGCCGATCTCGGTGGGCGCGGCGCGGACCAAGCACCTGGCGAAGATCGCGTCGCAGGTCGCCAAGCCCGACGGCATGGTCGTCGTGGAGCCCGAGCGGGAGCGCGAGTTCCTCGACCCGCTGCCCGTGGGGCTGATGTGGGGCATCGGGCCGGTCGCCCGTGCGCGGCTCGCCGAGCGTGGCATCACGACGATCGGGGAGCTCGCGCGCACGCCGTCGGGTGCCGTCGAGCAGGTCCTGGGCCGCGCGGTCGGCGCCCGGATGTCCGCGCTCGCGCACAACGAGGACCCCCGCCGCGTCTCCGGTGCCGGGCGTGCCCGGTCCGTCGGGGCGCAGTCCGCGCTCGGTCGGCAGGCCGTGACGCGTGAGCTCGTGCGCGAGGTCCTCAGCCAGCTCGCCGACCGCGTGGCGGGGCGGCTCCGCGCCAAGGACCGTGCCGGGCGCACCGTCACCGTGCGCGTGCGGTTCCCCGGCATGCGGTCGGTGACGCGCTCGCTGACGCTGCCCGGACCCGTCGCGACGACGCTCACGCTCACCGAGGTCGCCGAGCAGCTGGTCTGGCAGGCGATCCGCGAGCAGGCGCAGCCCGAGCCGGAGGTCACGCTGCTCGCGGTCCAGGTCTCCGGGCTGGTGCAGCAGTCCACGCTGCAGCTCGAGCTGCCGCTCCTCACGGACGACCCGCGCCGCCCCGGGTCGGCACCCGGCGCCGCGCGGTGGGCCGTCGACCGCTCGGTCGACGCCGTGCGTGCCCGCTTCGGGTCCGGAGCGGTCGGGTACCTGCCGACGGCGATGCCACGCGTGCGCACCGTGCCCGACGAGTTCCGGGAGCTCGCCGAGCACGACCTGTGACCCGACGCCCCGGTCGCGGGCAGGTCACCCGGGGGGTGCGGGGTTTCGCGACACCTCGGGCGCGCGTCGCCCGTTCTGCTGTCGGCGGATCGCCTCCCGCGCGGCCCTGCGCCGTCGATAGGTTCGGGTCATGGAGCACGAGGTCGTCCCGCTGGTCCCCGTGCGCCGCCCGTCCGCCTGGCGGCGCACCATCGGTGCGCTGCTGCGGGCCGCGCGCGAGGAGCGCGGGCTGCGCCTCGTCGACGTCGCGGTCCGGGCGCGCCTGTCGCCCCAGTACCTCTCCGAGGTCGAGCGCGGGCTCAAGGAGCCGTCCTCCGAGGTGCTCGCCGCCCTCACCGACGCCCTCGGGCTCACCCTGGTGGACCTCGCCCAGGGCCTCGTCGACGCGCTCGACGCGCCCGCTACCCGCCGAGGACAGGTCGTGCGCTCGCTCTCCTCACGCCCCGGTCACGGACGGGCGCCGGCCGGCGCGCCGCGGACGGGCACGCTGCTCGCCGCCTGAGTGGCCGCGCCGGCGCCCGCCCGGCCCGACCCGCTCAGCGTCCGCGCGACGTCACCACGTGGTCCGCGATGCCGTACGCCACCGCCTGCTCGGCGGTGAGGACGAGGTCGCGGTCGGTGTCGTGCCGCAGCGTCGCGACGTCCTTGCCGGTGTGCCGGGCGAGCACCTCCTCGAGCTGGGCGCGCACCCGCACGACCTCGTCGGCCGCCAGGATCAGGTCCGGGATCGTGCCCTCGCCGCGCGTCGTGGGCTGGTGCAGCACGACGCGACCGTGCGCGAGGATCGCCCGGCGCCCGGCGGCCCCGCCCGCGAGCAGCACCGCGGCGTCCGCCGCGGCCTGGCCCACGCACGTCGTCTCGACGGCCGGGCGCACGTACTGCATCGCGTCGTAGACGGCGAGCATCGCCGACGTCGACCCGCCGGGCGAGTTCACGTACAGCTGGATCGGCAGGTCCGGGTTGTCGGCCTCGAGGTGCAGCAGCTGCGCGACCAGCACGTTGGCGACGCCGTCGTCGATCGGGGTGCCCAGGTACACGATCCGTTCCGACAGCAGCCGGCTGAACACGTCCACCGAGCGCTCGACGTTGCCGCGCCGCTCGACGACGTTCGGCACCAGGTAGCCGCTCATGCGCCGAACCCCGCCGCACCGCTGCCCACGACCGTGCGTCGCGTGCCCGCCGGCCGCACGTCCGTCAGGCCCGTCGCGATCGCGTCGACGAACCCGTACTCCAGCGCCTCGGCCGCCGTGAACCAGCGGTCACGCAACGAGTCCTCCCGCACGCGCGCGACGTCCTGCCCGGTGTGCTGCGCGATGAGGCCCAGCACCGTGTCGCGGGTGTGCCGGAGCTCGTCGGCCTGCAGCTCGACGTCCACCGCGGTGCCGCCGATGCCCGCCGATCCCTGGTGCAGCAGGACGCGCGCGTGCGGCAGCGCGTACCGCTTGCCCGGCGTCCCGGCCGACAGCAGGAACTGCCCGGCGCTCGCGGCCATGCCGACGGCGACGGTGCGCACGTCGTTGGGGATCAGCCGCATGACGTCGTGGATCGCCAGCATCGCGGGGACCGACCCACCGGGCGAGCTGATCCACAGCGTGATGTCGGCGTGGGGGTCCTCCGTGGCCAGCAGGAAGAGCTGCGCCGCCAGGCGGTGGCCGGTGTGCTCGTCGAGCGCCGTGCTCAGCACGACGATGCGTTCGTGCGCGAGCCGGGTCAGCAGCTCGTCGTCGGAGGGTCGGGTTGGTGCCTGTGTGCTCATGCGTCCACCCTGCGCCGCCGCGGACCCGTCGCGGGGGCCGCGCTGCCCAGGGCGGATCTGCCCTGGGCGGCACGGGGGGCGGCACGGGGTGCGGCGTGAGCGGGTGGCGTGGCGTCGTCGGGTCGGCGCAGCACGCAGGACCTAGGCTCGGTGACCGTGAGCACCAGCGCGGCGGGCACCCTGAGCAGCACGACCGTGGGGGAGTCCGGTGCCCCGGTCGTCTTCCTGCACGGGCTGTTCGGGCAAGGGCGCAACTTCGCGCAGATCGCCAAGGCGCTGGCGCCCGAGTACCGGTCCCTGCTGCTGGACCTGCCGGACCACGGCCGCTCGGCGTGGACCGACCGGTTCGACTACACGACGACCGCGGACCTCGTCGCCGACCACCTGCGTGCCGGGGCCGCCGCCGACGGACCCGTGCACGTCGTCGGGCACTCGATGGGCGGCAAGGTCGCGATGGTCCTCGCGCTGCGGCACCCGGAGCTCGTCGGGCGGCTGGTGGTCGCGGACATCGCCCCGGCCGCAGGCGGCTCGGTGGGCGAGTTCGCGCACCTGCTGGACAGCCTCGCGGCCGTCGACCTGACGACGCTGGCCCGTCGCGGCGAGGCCGACGAGCGGCTCGCGGCGCGCATCCCCGACGCCCGGGTGCGCGGCTTCCTGCTGCAGAACCTGCGCGCCGACGGCGACGGCGGCTTCCGCTGGCAGGCCAACCTCGACCTGCTGCGTCGCGACCTGGCGGCGGTCGGTGGCTTCCCCGACGTCGGCGAGGCCACGTTCGACCACCCGGTGCTGTGGGTGGCGGGCGACAGGTCCGACTACGTGCGCCCCGAGCACGACCCGGCGATGCGCCGCCTGTTCCCGCGCACGACGCTCGTGACGCTCAAGGGCGCCGGGCACTGGGTGCACTCCGAGCAGCCGGAGGCGTTCGTCTCGGCGCTCCGCACGTTCCTCGGCGCGGACGGTCGCTGAGCCGGCCACGCCCGCCGGCGACGCCCGCCCGTCAGACGTCGTCCGCGCGCAGCCCTCGCTCGGCGTGCAGTCCGCGGTAGATCGCCGTGCGCAGCTCGATCGCGTAGGCCTCGCGGTGCGGCATCCGCAGGTCGCGGCCACGGCGATCTCCGCCTCCACGTCGTACGGCACGCGGACGATCTGCAGCGAGAACGGAGCGCGTGGGTCCCCGCCGGGCTCGCCCTCGAGCACCACGTACGACGCGGTCGGCTCGTCGAGCGGGTTGCCGACGCTGCCGACGTTGAACAGCGTGCGACCCTCGAACGTCTCGACGTAGGCGTCGTGCACGTCGCCGTAGCCGACCATGGTCGGAGGTGGGCCGTCACCGGTCAGCTCGGTCGTGGCGAACATGCCCGCGAACTCCTGCGGGGTGTGGTGGAAGTGCACGCGCACGTGGACGCTGCCAGCCGAGGCGTGCAGCAGCCGGATCCGGCGCCCGCTGAGCTCGAGGTGGTGCACGAGCGGCAGCCCGAGCAGCCACGCGCGGTCGTCCGGCGTCAGCTCCTCGTACCACCACGTCAGCGCCTCGTCGCGCACGGTCTGCGGCCGCGGCAGGAAGTCGTCCCAGTTGCCGCGCACGGTCAGGGTGCAGCGCTCACGGCTGCGCGCGACGGCCGCCGAGCCGCGCGGCCCCTTGCCGACCACGTCGCCCAGGTTCAGCACCGTGCCGATGCCGCGGGCGTCGACGTCCCGCAGCACCGCGTCGAAGGCCGTCATGTTGCCGTGCACGTCCGACAGCACCGCGATCCGCTCCACGCCCGGCTCCTTCCGGCGCCCGGCGAGGGTAGCGGCGCGGACTCAGACGCGCGACAGGCGGTGCGCGTGCCCGTGGGTGTGCGCGGCGAGCTCGTGCAGCGCGTCGAGCAGGACGCGGTTGAACGCCGCCGGCGCGTGCGAGTTCACGTCGTGCCCGGCCCGCGGCACGACGGTCAGGCGCACCCCCGGCAGGGCACGCAGGTAGCGCCGCTCGTCGAGCCGCAGGGGATCGCGCTGCCCGTTGACCAGCCACACCGGCAGCAGCAGGCGACGCAGGTCCCGCAGGGGGGAGTACCCGGCCATGGCCGAGAGCATGTCCGACACGACGTGCCACGAGCCCTGGCCGAGGCCGAACCACCGCGTCACGTGGTGCGACGCGCGGCGGTACAGCGACAGGGGCTTGCCGCGGATCTCGGTCGAGCAGCCCGCCAGCACGACGCCTGCGATGCGGTCCTCGTGCCGGCCGGCGTACGCGAGGGCCGTGTACCCGCCGAGGGACAGGCCCACGAGCAGCGGGGGCTCGCTGCACGACGCGACGGCGCCGTCGATGGCCGCCAGCGCGCCGTCGAGCGTGAACCGCTCGTGGGCGCGTGAGCCGTGGCCCGGCAGGTCGATCGCCACCGTCGGGTGCCCGCTGCGGCGCATCGCCTCGACCTGGGCGTCCCAGATCGCCGACGACGTGCGCGTCCCGTGCACGAGCACGATGGGCCTGGCGATGGGTGACCTCCGGGGGCGGTGGTGCAGTGCGGTCCACCGTGATTGTCGGCACACGGGGGGTGGTTCTGCAGCGTGACGAGAGGTTAACTCGCGGACCTGGGCGGACGACCAGGGCCCGGCAGGCCCACACCAAGCCCTCACAGGACCTGGCCACGGCCCGCCGGCCGCGGTCGGACGGGGTCAGGCGTCGACCGCCGCGTGGAGCAGCCGACGCGTCTGCGCGACGTAGCCGCCGCCGAACAGCAGCGCGTGCACCGCGACCGGGTAGAACTGGTGCAGCCCCACCCGGTGCTGCCACCCACGTCGCAGAGGGTGCACCGCGGCGTACGCCTCGAGGACGTCGTGCAGGTGCGGCAGGCCGAACAGCGCGAGCATCGCCAGGTCGGTCTCGCGGTGCCCGCCGTGCGCCGCCGGGTCGGTCAGCGTGGCGCCGTCGGCCGTCCACACGACGTTGCCCTGCCACAGGTCGCCGTGCAGGCGGGCGGGCGGCTCGTCGTCGTCCCACCGGCCGGAGCGCAGCCGTCCCACCAGCCGGTCGACGGCGTCGTCGTCCGCGGACGTCGTGAGCCCGGCCGCGCGCAGGGCCGTCGCGACGGGGGAGATCCGGCAGTCCGCCAGGAACGCGCCCCACGTGTCGTACCGGCCCGCCGCCAGGGTCAGGGGGGCGTCGAGAGGCCCGAACCAGCCGTCGCCCGGCCAGCCGTCGGGCGGGGCGCCGAACGCAGGCGCGCCCGCGTCGTGCGTGCGGGCCAACGCCGCGCCGAACGCGCGGGCGGCCGCGACGTCCGGAGGGACGGGGTGCAGCCGGACGAGGTCGAGGTGGTCGTCCCCGACGTCGAGCACCTCGACGACGGGCGCACCCCCGGCGGCAGCGAGCCAGCGCAGCCCCGCGGCCTCGCACGCGAAGAAGCCCGCGGGTGCGTTCGTCCGGGCCTTGCGGTGCACCGCGCCGGCCACAGGGTCAGCCCGCCGTCGTCGGTGCGTGCAGGTGCTCGAACACCAGGCTCGTCTGGGTGTGCGCGACCTCGGGCCGGGTGCTCAGGTGCTCGACTACGAACGCGCGCAGCGCACGCGAGTCGTGCACGGCGACGTGCACGAGCACGTCGTCCGACCCGCCCAGCAGGTACACGTCGCGCACCTCGGGGCGTCCCGCGAGCTCGCGGGCGAACGCCCCGAGCTGCCGACGCGCCCCCGCCTGCAGCCGCACCGCGCAGATCGCCTGCAGGCCGCGACCGACCGCCTCGGGGTCGACGACCGCGTGGAAGCCGCGCAGCACGCCGCGCGTGCGCAGCGCCGCGACCCGCGCGTGGCACGTCGAGGGCGCGACCCCCACCAGCGCGGCGAGGTCCTTGTTGGAGATGCGGCCGTCCCGCTCGAGCTCGCGCAGCAGAGCGCGGTCCACGTCGTCGAGATCGCCGAACGCGCTTCGGCTCGCGAGGGGGGCGGGAGCGCGAGAGGACGAACGATCGACGGACATCGCCCCACGCTACCGAACAACATCCCGTCGTCATGCGCTCGCAACACACGAACTTCACACTCAGAAGTGACCGGCACCACACCACCGCCCGACGTCCGGACAGGAGCACCCCGCCATGCAGGTCGGCATCCCGCGCGAGACCAAGAACCGCGAGTACCGCGTCGCCCTCACCCCCGCGGGCGCGCAGCACCTCGTCGCCGCCGGGCACGAGGTGATCGTCGAGACCGGTGCGGGCCACGGCTCCGCGATCGACGACGACGACTACCGCGCGGCGGGCGCCAGCATCGTCCCCACCGCCGCCGACGCGTGGTCGGCCCCGCTCGTGTGCAAGGTCAAGGAGCCGGTCGCCGCCGAGTACGCCTACCTGCGCGAGGGCCTCACGCTGTTCACCTACCTGCACCTCGCCGCGGACCGCCCCGCCACCGACGCCCTGCTCGCCGCCGGCACCACGTCGATCGCGTACGAGACGGTGCGCCACACCGACGGGTCCCTGCCGCTGCTCGCCCCCATGAGCGAGGTCGCCGGACGGCTCGCCACGCAGGTCGGCGCCTACCACCTCATGCGCAACGAAGGCGGCCGCGGGGTCCTGCTCGGCGGTGTGCCCGGCGTCGACGGCGCCAAGGTCGTCGTGCTCGGCGGTGGCGTCGTCGGCACGCACGCCGCCCAGATCGCCGTCGGCATGCGCGCCGACGTCACCGTCCTCGACGTCTCCCTGCCGCGCCTGCGCGAGCTCGACGACCTGTTCGCCGGTCGGGTGCGCACCGTCGCGTCGTCCACGTGGGCCGTCGAGCGCGAGCTGCTCGACGCCGACCTCGTCATCGGCGCCGTCCTGCTGCCCGGGGCCCTCGCACCGCGGCTCGTCAGCAACGACCTGGTCGCCCGCATGCGGCAGGGGTCGGTCCTCGTCGACGTCGCCGTCGACCAGGGAGGGTGCTTCGAGGACACCCGCCCCACGACGCACGACGAGCCCACGTTCCGCGTGCACGGCTCGGTGCTCTACTGCGTCGCCAACATGCCCGGCGCCGTCCCGGTGACCTCGACGCGCGCCCTCACCAACGTCACGGTGCCCTACCTGGCGGCGCTCGCGGCCCTCGGGTGGCAGGCCGCGCTGAGCGCCGACCCCGCGCTCGCGGGCGGCCTGACGACGCACGACGGGCGGCTGCTCAACGAGGCGGTCGCGCAGGCCCACGGGTACGCCTGGACGTCGCCCCGGGACGTGCTCGCGGGGCCGACCGGCGCCGTCCGCTGACGTCGCGGCGTCCGAGTCTGTGACGATGGGCGCATGACCTCCGACGCCGCCGTGCTCGACCCCACCAACCCCTTCGCCCGTGCGTCCGACCTGCCCTACGGGCTCCCCGGGTTCCGGGGGCTGCGCGACGAGCACTTCCTGCCCGCGATCCGGGCGGGGATGGCCGAGGAGCGGGCCGAGGTCGAGGCGATCGCGACCGACCCGGCCGAGCCCACGGTCGAGAACACGCTCGAGGCGCTGCAGCGCTCGGGACGGCTGCTGTCGCGGGCGGTGTCCGCGTTCTACGTGCAGGCGGGGGCCGACTCGACGCCCGCGCTGCAGGCGATCGAGGAGGAGGTTGCGCCGCTGCTGGCCGCGCACTCCGACGCGATCTGGCTCGATGCGCGCCTGCACGCGCGCGTCGAGGCGCTCGCGGCGCGCGTCGAGGCCGACGGGACGGCGCTCGCACCCGACACCGCGTGGCTGCTGCACCGCACGCGCACCCGGTTCGCGCGTGCCGGCGTCGGCCTGGCACCGGCCGACCAGGAGCGGCTGCGCGCGATCAACTCCGAGATCACGTCGCTCGACGCGACCTTCGGGCGGCTGCTGCTCGCCGCGACCACCGCGGCGGCCGTGCTGGTGACGGACGAGACCGAGCTCGACGGCCTGCCCGAGGACGCGCGCGCCGCCGCCGCTGCGGCCGCGACCGCCGCCGGGCACGAGGGTGCGTGGCTGCTGAAGCTGCAGCTGCCGACGCAGCAGTCGGTGCTGTCGCTGCTGCGCGACCGCGGGCTGCGCGAGCGGATCATGACGGCCGCCCTGACGCGCGGCGCGGCCGGGGACGAGAACGACACCCGCGCGACCCTGCTCGGGCTGGTGCGCCTGCGCGCCGAGCGCGCCCAGCTGCTCGGCTTCGAGCACCACGCCGCGTACGTCGCGGCCGACGCGACCGCAGGCTCGGCGCGGGCGGTCGAGGAGATGCTGGGCCGGTTGGCGCCCGCGGCCGTCGCGAACGCGCGTGCCGAGGCCGCCGACCTCGAGCGGGCGCTGCAGGCCGACCACCCGGGCGCCGGGCTCGAGCCGTGGGACTGGTCGTACTACGCCGGTCGGGTCCAGCAGGAGCGGCGCTCGATGGACGAGTCGGCCCTGCGTCCCTACCTCGAGCTCGAGCGCGTCCTGGCCGACGGTGTCTTCCACGCCGCGAACCGGCTCTACGGCCTGACGTTCGCCGAGCGGCACGACCTCGTCGGGTACCACCCCGACGTGCGCGTGTTCGAGGTCTTCGACACCGACGGCAGCGGCCTGGGCCTGTTCCTCGGCGACTGGTGGACGCGCCCGGCCAAGCGCGGCGGGGCCTGGATGAACTCGCTCGTGCACCAGTCCACGCTGCTCGGCGAGGCGCCCGTCGTCGTCAACAACCTCAACATCCCGCAGCCGCCGCCGGGGCAGCCGACGCTGCTGACGTGGGACGAGGTCATCACCCTGTTCCACGAGTTCGGTCACGCCCTGCACGGGCTGCTGTCGAACGTGCGCTACCCGTCGCAGTCGGGGACGAGCGTGCCCCGCGACTTCGTGGAGTACCCGTCGCAGGTCAACGAGATGTGGGCGTGGGACCCCGACGTCCTGCGCTCGTTCGCCGTGCACCACGAGACCGGCGAGCCGATGCCCCAGGAGTGGGCGGCGACCCTGCTGGCGGCGCGCCAGGACGGCGAGGGCTTCGCCACCACGGAGTACCTGGCCGCGGCGCTGCTCGACCAGGCCTGGTACCGGCTCGCGCCGCAGGACGTTCCGGCCGACCCGGACGAGGTCGAGGCCTTCGAGGCACGGGCTCTGCGCGACGCCGGGGTGGACCTGCGCACGGTCCCGCCGCGGTACCGCACCACGTACTTCAACCACGTCTTCGGGTCGGGCTACTCCGCCGGGTACTACGCCTACATCTGGTCGGAGGTGCTCGACGCCGACACCGTGGAGTGGTTCGCCGAGAACGGCGGCCTGCGCCGCGAGAACGGCGACACCTTCCGCACCCGGCTGCTGGCCCGCGGCGGGTCCATCGACCCGTTGCAGGCGTTCGCCGACCTGCGCGGGCGTGCGCCGCGCATCGAGCCCCTGCTGGCGCGTCGCGGCCTGCTCGGGGCGGCAGCCCGATGACGGGCGCGACGCACTCGACGGCCGAGGACGAGGTCGTCGACCTCTGCCGCGACCTCATCCGCATCGACACCACCAACCCGGGCGACGGCACGGGACCGGGGGAGCGGGAGGCCGCCGAGTACGTCGTCGGCCTGCTGCAGGACGTCGGGCTCGAGCCCGAGCTGTTCGAGAGCGCACCCGGGCGGGCCAACGTGGTCGTGCGCCTCGAGGGCGTCGACCCCACGCGGCCCGCGCTCGTCGTGCACGGGCACCTCGATGTCGTGCCCGCGCACGCCCCGGACTGGTCCGTGGACCCGTTCGCGGCCGAGCTGCGGGACGGCCTGATCTGGGGCCGCGGCGCGGTCGACATGAAGGACATGGACGCGATGGTGCTTGCCGTCGTCCGGCAGATGGTCCGCGAGGGGCGCCGGCCCGCGCGCGACGTCGTGCTCGCGATGTTCGCCGACGAGGAGGCCGGTGGCCGCCTCGGTGCGCACTGGGCCGTCGAGCACCGCCCCGAGCTGTTCGCGGGCGCGACCGAGGCGGTCAGCGAGGTCGGCGGCTTCTCCGTCGACGTCGCCGGGCAGCGCGTGTACCTGCTGCAGACGGCCGAGAAGGGGCTGGCGTGGCTGCGGCTCGTTGCCGAGGGACGCGCCGGTCACGGCAGCCAGGTCAACGCCGACAACGCCGTGACGCACCTCGCGGCGGCGGTCGCGCGCCTCGGCGCGCACGCCTGGCCGCTGCAGATCACCCCGACCGTGCACGCGCTGCTGCAGGGCGTCGCCGACCTCACGGGCCTGACCTACGACCCGGAGGACCCTGCGGGCGTCGACTCCCTGGTCGACGCGCTCGGACCGGCCTCCCGGTTCGTCGGGGCGACGCTGCGCCACTCGACCAACCCCACCCGGCTCGACGCCGGCTACAAGGAGAACGTCATCCCCGGCAGCGCCACCGCCTCGGTCGACGGGCGCTTCCTGCCCGGGCTGTCCGCCGAGTTCGACGCGACGGTCGCGGACCTCGTCGGGCCGCACGTGCGAGTCGAGGACCTCGTGCGCGACACCGGCCTCGAGGCGCCGTTCTCGGGTGGGCTCGTCGACGCGATGGTCGCGGCCGTGGTCGCGGAGGACCCGGGCGCCCACGTCCTGCCGTACATGCTCTCCGGCGGCACCGACAACAAGTCCCTGTCCCTCCTGGGGATCACCGGGTACGGCTTCGCGCCGCTGCGGCTGCCTGCCGACCTGGACTTCGCAGGCATGTTCCACGGCGTCGACGAGCGCGTGCCGGTCGACGCGCTGCGCTTCGGCACCCGCGTCCTGGACCGGCTCCTGACGACCTGCTGAGCCCGGGAGGGCCCGGCCATCGCGCCCGGCCGCTGCGCCCGGCCCTCCCGGCCCGTCGGTGCGACCTCAGTCCAGCGGGTCACCGAGGGTCGAGCGCACCCGGATGATCTTGCGGCGCAACCACACGCGGCGCTCCCCGCCGGCGTAGAGCCGCAGCCGCGCGAGCTCCCACCGCCCGTACTCGGCCTCGTCGGTCAGCAGACGTCGTGCGTCGCCCCCCGACGTGGTCGGCGGGATCCGGAGCACGCGGTACTCCCACTGCCCGTGCGTGTCCCACCCGCTGCGCCGGTCGCGCACCGTGCCGTCCGCCATCGCGTCACCTCGTCCCGCCCGTCCGGGGCCCGACGTCGCACCAGGAGCACCCGTCGGCGCCGCTGCGGTGCCATTGTGCCCCGTGCGGCGCTACCGTCATCGCATGACCGTGGATCCGCGCGCCGCCCTCGACCGTCTGGTGGCCGCCCTCGAGGCGCACTACGCCGCCGTGCTGTCCAAGCAGGACGACGACGACCCTGCCGTGGACGACGCGTACGACGTGCTGGCGGACGCGTTCGAGGTGTACGACGACGCGCTGGGCACGGTGCACGGCGAAGCCACGCCGTTCTACCTCGCCGAGGAGGACGACGACCTCGACGAGGACGACGACGACCTCGACGAGGACGACCTCGACGACGAGGACGGCGAGCTCGAGGTGGACGACGACCTGGCCGACGCCGACGCCTGAGCGCCCAGGGCGACGTCGGGCGCGTCAGCGCTCGGGGTAGCCCGCCTGCGGCGCGGTGATCTCGTCGAGCGCGACGACGATCTCGGGCGGCAGCCGCAGGTCGTCGACCCCGAGCGCACCGCGCAGCTGGGAGGCGGTCCGCGCCCCGACGACCGCGCACGCCACCCCCGGCCGCGACGTCACCCACGCGAGGGCGACCTCCAGCGGGGTGCGGTCGAGCCCGGTGGCCGCCGTCACGACCGCGTCGACGACACCCGCCGCGTCGGACGTCAGGTACGGCTGCACGAAGCCGGCCAGGTGGGCGGACGCCGCGCGCGAGTCCGACGGGATCGTGCGGCGGTACTTGCCCGTGAGCACGCCGCGTCCCAGCGGTGACCACGCGAGCAGCCCGGCGCCCAGCGCCGCGCACGCGGGCAGCACCTCGCGCTCGACCCCGCGCTGCAGCAGCGAGTACTCCGCCTCGACGGCCGCCAGGCCCGGGTCCGGCTCCAGCAGCGTCGCCGCGCGGGCGACCTGCCAGCCCGCGTGGTTCGACAGGCCCACGTAGCGGGCCTTGCCGGACTGCACGGCGTGGCGCAGGGCCGACACGGTCTCCTCGAGGGGCGTCCGGGGGTCGGGCGTGGCGAGCCACAGGTCGACGTGGTCGGTGCGCAGCCGTCGCAGCGAGCCGTCGAGGCTGTCCAGCAGCGCGCCGCGGGACGCGTCGACCACGCCACCGCCGGGGGTGCGCCGCACCCCGGCCTTGGTGCACAGCACGACGTCCTCGCGCTCGGCGACGTCACCGAGCAGCGTGCCGAGCAGCTGCTCGGCGCCCCCGTCGGCGTAGGCCGCCGACGTGTCGACGAGCGTCCCGCCGGCCTCGACGAAGTCGCGCAGCTGGTCGGCGGCCTCGTGGTCGTCGGTGTCGCGGCTCCAGGTCATGGTGCCGAGCCCGAGCGACGAGACGCGCAGGCCCGTGCGGCCCAGTCGGCGGTGCTCCATGGGGCGTCACCCTAGCCGCGCGGAGGCGTGCGGTCGGTCGCGACGGGCCGTGCGCCCGACGGTCACACCGCACCGCTATCGTTGCGCCTCGTGACGACGGGCATCGGGACAGGTGAGGCCATCCTCCTCGGGCTGGTGCAGGGGCTCACGGAGTTCCTCCCGGTCTCCTCGAGCGCGCACCTGCGCATCGTGGGCGAGCTCGTCGGGTCCGGGGACCCGGGGGCGGCGTTCACGGCGATCACCCAGCTCGGCACCGAGACGGCCGTGCTCCTGTACTTCCGTCGGGACATCAAGCGCATCGCCCTGGCCTGGTGGGCGGCGGTGCGCGGGGCCTACGGCACCGACTGGCGCGCCCGCGCCGGCATGCCGGCGGGGCAGCCCGCCGACACCGACGCGCTCATGGCCTGGTTCATCGCCCTGGGCTCCGTGCCGATCGTGGTGCTCGGCCTGGCGTTCCAGGACGCGATCGAGAGCCCCTTCCGCAACCTGTGGCTGGTCGCCCTGACGCTGGCGGTGTTCGCGCTCGTGCTGGGCTGGGCGGACCGGCGGGGCGCCAAGGTCCGCCGGCTGGAGCAGCTGACGCCCCGGCACGCGCTCGCGTTCGGGTTCTGGCAGGCGCTCGCGCTCGTGCCCGGCGTGTCCCGCTCGGGCGGCACCATCACCGGTGGCCTGCTCATGGGCTACACGCGGGAGGCGGCGGCGCGGTACTCGTTCCTGCTCGCGATCCCCGCGGTGTTCGGCTCGGGCCTGTTCCAGCTGGTCAAGAGCGCCGGCGACTTCGGTGAGGCCGGCACGCCCGGTCTGGGGGCGACGTTCATCGCCACGGTCGTGGCGTTCGTCGTCGGGTACGTCGTCATCATCGCGTTCCTCAAGATCGTCTCGACGTTCAGCTACACGCCGTTCGTCTACTACCGCCTGGGGCTCGCGCTCGTCGTCGTCCTGCTGCTGCTCACGGGCGTGCTCGAGCCCGTCAGCGCACCCGCGAACGCCTGACGCGTCACAACCAGCCCGAGCGCCGGAACGCACGCCACAGGGCCACGCACGCGACGACCATGGCCGTGATCGCGAGCGGGTACCCGAACGTCCAGTCGAGCTCCGGCATGTGACGGAAGTTCATGCCGTAGACGCCCGCCACGAGCGTGGGCACGGCGATCATCGCCGCCCACGCGGAGATCTTGCGCATGTCCTCGTTCTGCCGCACCGAGACCTGCGCGAGGTGCACCGCCACCATGTCGCCCAGCAGGCTGTCGTGACCGTCGAGGTGCCGGTCGATGCGCTCGACGCCGGACCGCACGCGCCGCAACCAGGCGGGTGACCCGTGGCCGTGACCGTGCTCGGCCCACGTGTCGTCGAGGTCGGGCAGCACGGCCCCCACAGGTCCGAGCGCGCGACGCCCCTCGGCGATCTCCCGCTTCAGGGCGTAGACCTCGCCCATGACGTCGCCCACCGCGTGCGGCGAGAAGACCTCGCGCTCGACGCACGCCACCGCGTCGCCGATCTCGACCTCGACGTCGCCCGCCGTCTGCACCAGGACGAGCAGCACGGCGGCCGCGACGGCGTACGCGCCCTCGTCGGGATCCGGCATGTCGTCCTCGAGCCGCGCGGCGGCCGCCGCGAGCACCCCCGCGTCGCCCTCCTCGGTCGTGACGACCAGCCCCCGGGACAGCACGCACGTGATCCAGCCGGTGTGCACCTCGCGCGTCCGCGGGACGAACGAGAGCGTCGGAGCGGTGAGCACGACCTGACCGTCCGGCCCGCGGTCCAGCCGGGCGTGCGGCCGGTCCCCGTGACCGCCGTGCCGCACGTGGTGGTCGAGCAGCGGCGACGTCCGGGCATCGGTCGCCAGGTCCCGGGTCGTGGCGACGAGCCCGTCGAGGTCCGCTGTCACGACCCACGTGGTGCGCACGTCCGCCGCGCCGGCGGCACCCCCGGTCCCGCTCGCGGCGGGGGCCGGGTGCCAGCCGTCCGACCGCTCGACCCACACCTGCACCGCGGGCCGGTCGCCGACCGGGCCGTCGGACGGGGGAGAGGCACCGGTGGTCCCGGCAGCGGGACCGGACGTCGCATGGCGTGTCACGTGCCCATTGTGCGTCGGGTGCGCACGGCCGCGACGGTTAGGCTTCCGGCGTGCTCACCTGGCCTGCCCCGCAGATCCCCCGGCTGCCCGGGACCGGCGAGCCGGTCCGGGTGCTCGACACCGCCAGCGGCGCCGTCGTCGTGGCCGCGCCGGGACCGCAGGCCCGCCTCTACGTCTGCGGCATCACCCCCTACGACGCGACCCACCTGGGCCACGCGGCGACGTACGTCGCCTTCGACGTGCTGGTGCGCGCGTGGCGGGACGCCGGACAGCAGGTCACGTACGCGTCCAACGTGACCGACGTCGACGACCCGCTGCTCGAGCGCGCGACCGCCACGGGCGTGGACTGGCGCGAGCTCGCCGCCCAGCAGACCGCGCTGTACGCGTCCGACATGACGGCCCTCGGGGTGGTCCCGCCCGACGTGTACCGGGGGGTCGTCGAGTGCGTACCGCAGGTGGTCGCGGGTGTCCGCCGCCTGCTCGAGAGCGGAGCCGCGTACCGGCTGCCGGCACCGGACGGCGGCGACGACGTGTACGCCGACCTGTCCGCGGACGCGGCGTTCGGCACCGTGGCCCGGCTGGACGTCGCGACGATGCGCGCGCTGAGCGCGGAGCGCGGCGGCGACCCGGACCGGCCCGGCAAGCGGTCGGCGCTGGACCCTCTGCTGTGGCGCGCCGAGCGTCCGGGGGAGCCCGCGTGGGAGGCCCCGGGACTCGGCCGCGGCCGCCCCGGGTGGCACGTCGAGTGCGCGGTCATCGCGGCCGACGCGCTGGGCGTGCCGTACGACGTGCAGGGCGGCGGCTCCGACCTGGCGTTCCCGCACCACGAGTGCAGCGCGTCGCACCTGCGGATGCTCGACGGCGCCGCGGCCGGGACGCACGTGCACACCGGCATGGTCGGCTACCAGGGCCACAAGATGAGCAAGTCGCTCGGCAACCTCGTGCTCGTCTCCGCCCTGCTCGCGGCAGGCGTCGAGCCGATGGCGATCCGGCTCGCGCTCCTCGCGCACCGGTACCGCGACGACTGGGAGTGGACGGACGCCGGGCTCGCCGCCGCGCAGGAGCGGCTCGTGACGTGGCGCCGCGCGCTCGCCGGCAACGGCGGGCCGGACGCGGGCCCGGTGCTCGCGGCGGTCCGTGCCGCCGTGGCCGACGACCTGGACACCCCGCGCGCGCTGGCCGTCGTCGACGCGTGGTCCGTGACCGCGCTGGTCGGTGAGGTGCCGTTCCACGAGGGGGCGCCCGGCGTGGTGGCACGCACGATCGACGCCCTGCTCGGCGTGCGGATGTGACGACGGCGTGGGGGGTGAGGACGGCCCCGACGGGTCAGCCGCCGGTGCCCTTGTCCCGTCGACGCAGGTAGCGCTCGAACTCCTGCGCGATCGCCTCGCCGCTCGCCTCGGGCAGCTCGGCGGTGTCCTTGGCCTCCTCGAGCTGGCGCACGTACTCACCGATCTCGGAGTCCTCACCGGCCAGCTCGTCGACGCCGGCCTGCCAGGCCGTCGCGTCGTCGGGCAGGTCGGACAGCGGCACGGGCTCACCGAGCAGCGCCTCGATGCGGTGCAGGATCGCGAGCGTCGCCTTGGGCGACGGGGGAGCAGCGACGTAGTGCGGGACGGCCGCCCACAGGGACAGCGCCTGCAGCCCGCGGGCGCCGGCCTCGTGCTGGAGGACCCCGACGATGCCCGTCGGACCCTCGTAGGTGTTGGGCTCCAGGCCCATGAGCTCGCGCACGTGCTCGTCCTCGCTGGTGGCGTTCACGGGGATCGGGCGGGTGTGCGGCACGTCCGCCAGCAGCGCGCCCACGGTGACGATCGTGCGCACGCCCAACCCGGTCGCGATGTCGAGCAGCTCGTTGCAGTACCGGCGCCAGCGCATCGACGGCTCGATGCCGTGGACGATGACGACCTGGCGGCCCGAGCGCGGCGTCGTGGCGACCGCGACGGCGGTGGTCGGCCACGTGATCTCGCGCTCGCCGTCGGGGCCCAGGCCCACGACGGGCCGGTTCACCTGGAAGTCGTGGTAGTCCTCGGGATCCAGCTCGTCGACCTGCTCGGCGCCCCACACGTCGTGCAGGTGCTCGAGCGCGGCCGTCGCCGCGCCCCCGGCGTCGTTCCAGCCCTCGAATGCCGCGAGGAGGACGGTCTCCCGTGCCGGCAGGTCGGATGCTGCGTGCTCACTCACCGCCCCATGCTAGGGCGCGACCGCCGCCGGGGCGGGACCGAGGAGGGTGCCGCGGGCCTTCAGGCCCGGCCGGGTACGCTCGTCCGACCGCCCGTTCGTCCCCTCGCACGCACCAGGAGACCGCCCTGAGCACCCTCGCCGACCGCGCCGCCGCCGCCGACGTCCCGGCCGGGCCGGTCCTGCCGGCCGCGGTGCTGTGGGACATGGACGGCACGCTCATCGACACCGAGCCGTACTGGATGGCCGCGGAGGTCGAGCTGGTCGAGGCGCACGGTGGGGTGTGGACGCACGAGGACGCCGTGGCGATGATCGGCAGCTCGATGCCCGTCGCCGCTGCAGCGCTGCAGGCGCGGGGGGTGGCGCTGTCCGTCGACGCGATCGCGGACGCCCTCAACGCCGCGGTCGGCGAGGCCGTCGCGGCGGGCATCCCGTGGCGGCCCGGTGCGCACGAGGCGCTGCGTGCGCTGCACGACGCGGGCGTGCCGCAGGCGCTCGTCACGTCGTCGTTCCAGGTGCTCGCTGCGCCGTTCGCCGACGCCGTGGGGTTGTTCGACGTCGTCGTCGCGGGCGACACGGTCACGCGGCCCAAGCCGCACCCCGAGCCCTACCTGACCGCGGCCCGTCTGCTGGGCGTCGACGTGACCGGCTGCGTCGCGTTCGAGGACTCGCGGTCCGGCCTCGCGTCCGCGGTCGCGAGCGGGGCGCGCGTCGTCGCGGTCGACTCGCACGTGGTGCTCGACCCGCCGCCCGGCGTCTCCCGCACCGCGTCCCTGGCCGCCCTCGACCTCACCACGCTCGCGCGGATCGCCGCGGGAGAGGCACTGGACCTGCGCGACGTGCGCGACCCGGTCTGATCGCTCGCGGGACGAGCTCAGCCGACGGGTGTGACGCCGATAGCCCGCTCGACGGCGCCCTCGGGGATGGGCGGCGGGGTGCCGCCGAACGACGGGCAGCGGTCGCGGAACGAGCACCAGTCGCACAGCCGCGAGGTCCGCGGGCGCCAGTCGCCGGTGCGCGCCGTGTCCTCGATACCCGCCCAGATGGACCGCACGCGCGCCTCGAGCGTGTGCATCTCGGACTCGGTCGGCTCGTGGGTCACCATGACGCCGTCGCCCAGGTACGCGAGCTGCAGGCGCTTGGGCAGGACCCCGCGGGTGCGCCACACGACGTACGCGTAGAAGCGCATCTGGAACAGCGCCGAGCTCTCGTACCCGGCGCGCGGCGAGCGGCCCGTCTTGTAGTCGACGACGCGGACCCACCCGTTGGGGGCGACGTCGACGCGGTCGACGACGCCGCGCAGCCGCGGGCCGTCGTCGAGGTCGTGCCGCACCTGCAGCTCACGGGCGCGCGGCTCGAGGCGCGTGGGGTCCTCGAGCGTGAACCACGTCGCGAGCAGCCGCTCGGCCCCGGCGAGGAACTCGGCGCGCTCGTCGTCGGTGCCGAGGAGCTCGCCGTAGCGGGCGTCCTGCTCCACGAGCGTCGCCCAGTGCCCGGGGAGGGACGCGCACGCCGCGTCGATCGTGCGCTCGGCCGCGGGCAGGTCGAACAGCGTCTCGAGCACCGCGTGGACCAGCGTGCCGCGCGCGGCCGCGGGCGACGCCGGCTCGGGGAGGCGGTCGACGACCCGGAAGCGGAACAGCAGCGGGCACTGCAGGAAGTCGTTGGCCCGGGACGGCGACAGGCCGGGGACGCGCGGCTCGACCGTCGGCTCCCTGACGGGGGCGGTCCCGCCGGGTGCGTCGCCGACGGGTGCGTTCCCGACGGGTGCGCTCGGCTGCTCGGTGTCCACGCTCACGCTCCGGAGCCTAGGCCTGCCCACCGACACCGGGTCCGCCGCCGCGCCGCCCCGTCGTCGCGTCGCCGCATCGTCGCGCCGCCGCACGGCGACCCGGGCGACGGGCGCGCGGGGCGACCGTAGGCTGACGGCCGTGAGCGCACCGCGACCCGAGCGTCCGTCCGGCTGGGTGCTCGGGCACGTCGCCGGGGCCCCCGTCGTCCTGGCGCCGAGCTGGCTGCTCGCGGCCGTCGTGCTGACCCTGGTGTTCGCGCCGAGCGTGCGCACCTGGACGGGCGGTGGCGGCGCGCTGCCGTACGTCGTGGCGCTCGTGTTCGTCGTCCTGCTGTTCGCGTCCGTCCTGGTCCACGAGCTCGCCCACGGGCTGGTCGCGAAGGCGCGCGGGCAGCAGCCGCACGCGTTCGTCCTGACGCTGTGGGGCGGGCACACGACGTTCGGCGGCGCGGCGCCGACGCCGGCGACGAGCGCGCTGGTCGCGGTCGTCGGCCCGGTCGCCAACCTCGTGCTCGCCGGGGGCTTCCTCCTGGTGGCGCTCCAGGTGGCGCCGGAGGGCTCCCTGCTGCGGACGGTCCTGGTGGCCGGTGCCGTCGCCAACGGCTTCGTCGGGCTGTTCAACCTCGTGCCCGGGCTGCCGCTCGACGGCGGGCGCATCCTCGAGGCCGGCGTGTGGGCCGCGACCGGCGACCGGCACCGCGGCAGCATCGTCGCGGGCTGGACGGGTCGCGTCGTCGCGGTGGGCGTCGTCGTCGCCGTGCTGGTGCGTCCGTGGCTCGCAGGCCGCAGCCCCGACCTCGTGTCCGTGGTGTGGGCGGCGCTCATCGGGGCGTTCCTGTGGTCGGGGGCGTCCGCCGCCGTACGCGCCGGACGTTCGGGGCGTGCCGTGGAGGCCCTGACGCTGCAGCGCGTGGGTCGTCCGGCCGTCGTGGTCGGCGCGCAGGCGTCGCTCGCCCAGGCGCAGGCCACGGCCGCGGCCGCGCAGACCGCGGAGGTCGTCGTCCTCGCGCCCGACGGCCGGCCGGCGGCCTACGTCGACACCGAGGCCGCGGCACGCGTGCCTGCCGACCTGGCCGGCACCACCAACGTCGTCGCCGTCTCGACGCCGCTCCCCGTGGGTGCCGTGGTCGACGGCTCCCTGACGGGCGACGCGCTGCTGCGCGCCCTCTCGGCGGCGTCCGCGCACGGGCCGGTCATCGCCGCGGTCGTGGCGGGACGTGTCGTCGCGCTCGTGCGCACCGGTGACGTCGTGGCGGCCCTGCGGGCCTGACGCACGCCCGGCACCTAGACTCGGCGCCCGTGACCACCGACGACGCCGCCGTGCCCGCACCGACCGGGGCCGCCCAGCGCCGTGGCCGCTTCCGCGTCGGCGAGCGCGTCCAGCTCACCGACCCGCGCGGGCGCCTGCACACCATCACGCTGGACCCCGACGCGAGCTTCCACACGCACCGCGGCTACCTGCGGCACACCGAGCTCATCGGGGCGTCCGAGGGTGTGGTCGTCCACAACACCACCGGGATCGCCTACCTCGCGCTGCGCCCGCTGCTGGCCGACCACGTCCTGTCCATGCCGCGCGGCGCCGCCGTGATCTACCCCAAGGACGCGGGGCAGATCGTGACGATGGGCGACGTGTACCCGGGGGCGACGGTCGTCGAGGCGGGGGTCGGGTCCGGTGGGCTCACGCTCGCGCTGCTGCGAGCCGTCGGCGACGGCGGCCGGCTCGTGTCCGTCGAGCGTCGCGAGGACTTCGCGGCGATCGCGCGCGGCAACGTCGAGACGTTCTTCGGCGGTCCGCACCCCGCCTGGGACCTGCGCCTGGGTGACCTCGCCGACGTGCTGCCGACGGCCGCGGACCCCGGCACCGTCGACCGCGTCGTGCTCGACATGCTCGCGCCCTGGGAGAACCTCGACGCCGTCGCCACGGCCCTGGCGCCCGGCGGGGTCCTGGTCTGCTACGTCGCGACGACGACCCAGCTGTCCCGGCTGGCCGAGGACGTGCGCACCGACGGCCGGTACACCGAGCCGGAGGCGTGGGAGTCGATGGTGCGCGGCTGGCACCTCGAGGGCCTGGCCGTGCGTCCGCAGCACCGCATGATCGGTCACACCGGCTTCCTGCTGACCACCCGGCGGCTCGCCGACGGCGTGGAGCCCCCGCACCGCAAGCGCCGCCCGGCGAAGGGCTCGTACCCCGTGGCCGAGGACGGCGCGCCCGTGGCCGACGCGGACCTGTGGTCGGCCGAGACGATGGGGGAGCGGGAGACGTCCGCGAAGAAGATCCGTCGCGTGCGGCGCGAGCTGCACGTCGCACCCGAGGACCTGGGACCGCAGGGGCCGGCGACCGGGTCGTCGACCGACTGAGCGGGCCGTCCACGCTGCGGGACGAGACGGACACGCCCGCTGCGACGCGCCCGACCTGTTGACAGGTGCGGTTACTGTCGTCGGACCAGCAGGCACAGCGACGTGCACGGTGGACCGGAGGAAGGGCGCATCGCGACGCGGAACGGAGGCCGATCACCATGACCGAACCCGCTGTCCCCGGACGTGACCTGCAACGTGAGATGGCAGTGCTCGCCGCGAAGAACGAGCGGCTCAGCGAGGCCCTGGTCGCGGCACGCGAGCAGATCCTCGAGCTCAAGCGCCAGGTGGACGACCTGGCCAAGCCCCCGGGCACGTACGCGACGTTCCTCGGCGCGCGTGCCGACGGCACGGTCGACATCATGTCCGCGGGTCGCAAGATGCACGTCGGCGCGAGCCCGACGCTCGACGTCCACCACCTGCGCCCCGGCCAGGAGGTCATGCTCAACGAGGCGCTCACGGTCGTCGAGGCCGGCGGCTACGAGCAGGTCGGCGAGATCGTGACCGTCAAGGAGACGCTCGGCGGCGGTCGCGCGCTGGTCGTCGGGCGGGGCGACGAGGAGCGGGTCGTCCGGTTCGCCGGCCAGGTGGCCGACGCAGGTGTGCGCGTCGGGGACGCCCTGACGATCGACTCCCGCAGCGGGTTCGTGTTCGAGGTGATCCCGCGGGCCGAGGTCGAGGAGCTGGTCCTCGAGGAGGTCCCGGACATCGACTACACCGACATCGGCGGGCTCGGCCCGCAGATCGAGGCGATCCGGGACGCGGTCGAGCTGCCGTTCCTGCACCCCGAGCTGTTCCGTGAGCACGGGCTCAAGCCGCCCAAGGGGGTCCTGCTCTACGGGCCGCCCGGGTGCGGCAAGACGCTGATCGCGAAGGCCGTCGCGCACTCCCTGGCGGCGACGGCCGCGGCAGCGCGCGGCGAGGACACGGCCGACGCGCGCTCGTTCTTCCTCAACGTCAAGGGCCCCGAGCTGCTCAACAAGTACGTCGGCGAGACGGAGCGGCACATCCGCCTGATCTTCGCCCGTGCCCGGGAGAAGGCCTCGCAGGGGCACCCGGTCGTCGTCTTCTTCGACGAGATGGAGTCGCTGTTCCGGACCCGCGGGACGGGGGTCTCGAGCGACGTCGAGACGACGATCGTCCCGCAGCTGCTGTCCGAGATCGACGGCGTCGAGCGGCTCGACAACGTCATCGTCATCGGGGCGTCGAACCGCGAGGACATGATCGACCCCGCGATCCTGCGTCCTGGGCGCCTCGACGTGAAGATCAAGATCGAGCGTCCCGACGCCGAGGGTGCCCGCGAGATCTTCGCCAAGTACCTGACGGCGGACCTGCCGATCCACCCCGACGACGTCGCGGAGCACGACGGGTCCGCCAACGCGGCCGTCGAGGCGATGATCGAGCGGGTCGTCGAGCGCATGTACTCCGAGGCGGACGAGAACCGGTTCCTCGAGGTCACCTACGCCAGCGGCGACAAGGAGGTCCTGTTCTTCAAGGACTTCAACTCCGGCGCCATGATCCAGAACGTCGTCGACCGCGCCAAGAAGTCCGCCATCAAGGACCTGCTCGCGACCGGTCAGCGCGGCATCCGCGTGGACCACCTGCTCGCGGCGTGCGTCGACGAGTTCAAGGAGAACGAGGACCTGCCCAACACGACCAACCCCGACGACTGGGCCCGGATCTCGGGCAAGAAGGGCGAGCGGATCGTGTTCATCCGCACCATCGTCCAGGGCAAGAAGGGCGTCGAGGCGTCGCGCACCATCCAGAACGTCACGAGCACCGGCCAGTACCTGTGACGTGGCGCGCGGGAGCGCGCCGGGCCTCGCACGCACCGAGCTCGCGACGCCGGGCCGCGCCCGTGCGCCTAGGGTGGGCGCCGTGACCGTGCGGCGCGTGATGGGGCTCGAGACGGAGTACGGCGTCCTGCAGCCGGGACGCCCGCTGGCCAACCCGATGCTCCTGTCGAGTCACGTCGTCGCGGTGCACGCCACGGCGCGCGAGGCCGGCCGTGCCCGCGCGCGCTGGGACTACGACGACGAGGACCCGCTGCACGACGCGCGGGGGTTCCACCTGCAGCGCGCGTCCGCGCACCCGTCGCTCCTCACCGACGTCCCGGCCGTCCCGGCGCCGTCGGGCGACGGCCTGCAGGACGTGGCGCGCTCCGAGGTCGAGGAGTACGAGGACCCCGGTGCCGCGAACGTCATCCTCACCAACGGCGCACGCCTGTACGTCGACCACGCCCACCCCGAGTACTCCTCGCCGGAGGTGACCACGCCGCTCGACGCGGTCCGCTGGGACCGGGCGGGCGAGCTCGTCATGCTCGACTCGGTGCGCCGGCTCGCGGCCACCGCGGCACTGCCGGACGTGTCGCTGTACAAGAACAACGTGGACGGCAAGGGCGCGACGTACGGCATGCACGAGAACTACCTCGTCGACCGCGCGGTCCCGTTCGGGGACCTGGTGGCGCGCCTCACGCCGTTCCTCGTGACCCGCCAGGTGTTCACCGGTGCGGGCCGGGTCGGGCTGGGCCAGCGCGGTGAGCACCCGGGGTACCAGCTCGCGCAGCGCGCGGACTACATCGAGGCCGAGGTCGGCCTGGAGACCACCCTGCGCCGGCCCATCGTCAACACGCGCGACGAGCCCCACGCGGACCCGACGCGGTGGCGACGGCTGCACGTCATCATCGGCGACGCCACGATGCTCGAGGTGGCGACCTACCTGCGCGTCGGCACGACGTCGCTGGTGCTCTGGCTCGTCGAGCAGGCGGAGGCGGGAGGTGCCGCGCGCGGGGTCGTGCGGGCGGTGGACCGGCTCGCGCTGCGCGACCCCGTGGCCGCGGTGCACCGGGTCAGCCACGACCTCACGCTCACCGAGCGGCTCGAGCTCGCCGACGGCCGGCGCCTCACGGCGCTCGAGGTCCAGGCCGAGTACCTGGCCGCGGTGCGCGACGCGCTCGACGCCGTCGGGGAGCCCCTGGACGACCAGACCCGCGACGTGCTCGACCGCTGGGAGTCGGTCCTGGGGCGGCTCGCCGACGACCCCGCGTCGTGCGCGCGCGAGGTCGAGTGGGTCGCCAAGCTGCGCCTGCTCGACGGCATGCGCCGACGCGACCACCTGGCCTGGGACCACCCGCGGCTCGCCGCGGTCGACCTGCAGTGGTCGGACGTGCGCCCCGAGCGCGGCCTGTACCACCGGCTGGTCGCGGCCGACGCGGTCGAGCTGCTGGTGACGCCCGAGCAGGTCCAGGACGCCGTCGTGCACCCGCCCCAGGACACCCGCGCGTACTTCCGCGGCGAGGCCGTGGCGCGGTACGGGGGGCAGATCTCCGCCGCGAGCTGGGACTCCGTGGTGTTCGACGTGCCGGGCGCGCAGACCCTGCAGCGCGTCCCCATGCGGGACCCGCTGCGCGGCACGCGAGCCCACGTCGGCGACCTGCTGGACCGCAGCCCCGACGCACGCTCGCTGCTGGCGGCGCTCGGCGGCTGACCCGCCGGGCCCGGGCGGGTGCAGCCCACGGACCTGCGGCGTGGGGCCTAGGGTGGGCACGCGGGCGCGCGGGACGCGACCGCAGGACGGAGGTCACCATGGCTGAGCAGGAGCACGTCAGGCACCGTCAGGAGGACGAGCCGGTCGAGCCCGAGACGCCGACGCCCGCCGCGACGAGCGCGCAGGCACGGGACGCGGAGGTCGACGCGCTGCTCGAGGAGATCGACGACGTCCTGGAGCAGAACGCGGAGCAGTTCGTGCGCGGGTTCGTCCAGAAGGGCGGTCAGTGAGCGCCGATGACCTTGCACGCCTCGTCCGGCCGGCTGCCGCACGCCTTCACGACCCCCGGTTCCTCCTCGTTCGTCGACTTCCTCGCGGGGTACGCCCCGGACCTCCTGCCGGGTCACCGGCCCGTGCCGGTCGGTGAGCTGCAGGCGCCGCACGGCACGACGATCGTCGCGCTGACGTTCGAGGGCGGCGTCGTCATGGCGGGGGACCGGCGCGCCACGATGGGCTCGATGATCGCGAGCCGCCACATCGAGAAGGTGTTCCCCGCGGACGAGTTCTCGGCCGTCGGGATCGCCGGGACCGCCGGGCTGGCGATCGAGCTCGTCCGGCTCTTCCAGCTCGAGCTCGAGCACTACGAGAAGATCGAGGGCAGCCTGCTCTCCCTCGACGGCAAGGCCAACCGCCTCGCGACGATGATCCGCGGCAACCTGGGGCTGGCCATGCAGGGCCTGGCCGTCGTGCCGCTGTTCGCCGGGTACGACCTGGCGCTCGAGGTCGGCCGGATCTTCTCCTACGACGTCACCGGCGGCCGGTACGAGGAGCACGGCCACCACGCGGTCGGCTCGGGGTCGGTGTTCGCGCGCGGCTCGCTGAAGAAGCGGTGGCGTTCCGGCATGGACGCGTCCACGGCGGTCCGGGTCGCGGTCGAGGCCCTCGTCGACGCGGCGGACGACGACTCCGCGACGGGCGGACCCGATCACGCCCGCCGCATCTGGCCCGTCGTGGCGACGGTGACCGAGGCGGGCTACCTGCGGGTCCCGGACGACGACCTCGCGGCCGCCGTCGACGTCGTCGAGAACGGCCGGCGCAGCGCCCGACGCGAGGGAGGTGCCCGATGAGCATGCCGTTCTACGTCTCGCCCGAGCAGCTGATGAAGGACCGGGCGGACTACGCGCGCAAGGGCATCGCGCGCGGGCGCTCGGTCGTGGTGCTGCAGTACGACGACGGCGTCGTCTTCGCGACCGAGAACCCGTCGCGGGCGCTGCACAAGATCTCCGAGATCTACGACCGCATCGCGTTCGCCGCGGTCGGCAAGTACAACGAGTTCGAGAACCTGCGCGTCGCGGGGGTGCGGTACGCGGACCTGCGCGGCTACTCCTACGACCGGGTCGACGTCACGGCGCGGGGGCTGGCCAACGCGTACGCGCAGACCCTGGGCACCGTGTTCACCACGGAGTCCAAGCCGCTGGAGGTCGAGCTCGTCGTCGTCG